>NZ_JCBAMR010000021.1:0-96068 GCF_059760425.1 Achromobacter sp. RT286_PF | reverse complement strand
GGTATGAGACCGGCGGCGGCCTTTGGAATATTAACCCGATCAGCCCTTCAGGGGATGACGCAGGACAATGGTTTCATTGCGATCCGGACCGGTCGACACCAGGTCGATCGGCACGCCACAAACTTCGGCAACGCGCTCCAGGTAGCGACGGGCCGCGGCGGGCAGCTTGTCGTACTCGGTGATGCCAACGGTGGACTCGGACCAACCCGGCAATTCTTCCAGCACCGGCTGCGCTTGCGCAACGGCGTGCGCGCCGTAAGGCAGCACATCACGGAATTCACCGTTGACGCGGTAGCCGACGCCCAGTTGGATCGTTTCCAGGCCATCCAGCACGTCCAGCTTGGTGATGCACAGGCCGGAAATGCCATTCAGGCGAACCGAGCGCTTCAGCGCAGCACCGTCGAACCAGCCGCAACGACGCGGACGGCCGGTGACCGATCCGAATTCCTTGCCGATGGTTGCCAGACGCGTGCCGATTTCGTCGACCAGTTCCGTGGGGAACGGGCCCGAACCCACACGGGTGGTGTAGGCCTTGGTGATGCCCAACACGTAATCCAGCTGCTGCGGACCCACACCCGCACCCGCCGACGCCGCGCCAGCCACGCAATTGCTGCTGGTGACGAAGGGGTACGTACCGTGGTCGACGTCCAGCAACGCGCCTTGCGCGCCCTCGAACAGGATGCGCTTGCCTTCCTGCTGCATGGCATACAGGTTGCTGGACACGTCCTTGACCATCGGAGCAATGGCCGGAGCCAGGGCCATGGCCTGATCGCGCACTTCATCAGCGGAAACCGCTTCGGCGCCCAGGTACTTGGTCAACACGAAGTTGTGGTAATCCAGGACTTCGGCCAGCTTCTCGTCAAACAGCGACGGGTTGAACAGGTCCTGCACGCGCAGCGCGCGGCGGGCAACCTTGTCCTCGTACGCCGGACCGATGCCACGACCGGTCGTACCGATCTTGCCTTCGCCCTTGCGCGCTTCGCGCGCCTTGTCGATGGCCACGTGATAAGGAAGGATCAGCGGGCAGATTTCGGAAATCTGCAGGCGCGAGCGCACATCCAGACCGGCGGCTTCCAGCTCTTCGATTTCCTTGAGCAGGGCTTCCGGGGACAGCACGACGCCATTGCCGATAAAGCAGGTGACACCGGGATGCATGATGCCCGACGGGATCAGGCGAAGAATCGTCTTCTTGCCGTTGATCCACAGCGTATGGCCGGCGTTGTGACCGCCTTGGAAGCGGACCACGCCTTGGACGGATTCCGCCAGCCAATCGACGATCTTGCCTTTGCCCTCGTCACCCCATTGGGTGCCGATTACGACTACGTTCTTGCTCATGTTACGAATCAATATCGAGTTTCTCGGGAAATCCGGAAATCTCCCCGCGGCCCTCTCGTTTCCAAGAGGGAGTTAGTCACAGCGTTCTGACCGTCCAGGCACCATCTTGCAGCGCCAGCTCGCGATCGCAAACGAATTCGTCCTGATCCTGCTCGTGACCGGGCAATACCTGAACGACAATTTCCCCTGACCGGCGCAGACGGCGAACCGCCTCGGTCAAGGCGGGGGCCTGCCCCCAGGGCGCGCGAACCGCACGCGCCCGCTCTGCTGGCGGCAAACCCGCCGCCAGTTTGCGTAAATCCAGACTGAAGCCCGTGGCGGGACGGGCGCGGCCGAATGCTCGGCTGACATCGTCATAGCGTCCGCCGCTGACCAGCGCGTCGTGCCACCCTTCGGCGTACAGCGCGAACTTGACGCCGGAGTGGTAGCCATAGCCGCCCACATCAGCCAGGTCGACGCCGAATGCCACGTTGGGCATCGCATCCACCAGAGCCTGCAGCGCATCCAACGCCGCCGCCACGCCAGGCAACAAAGGCAAGTCACGACGTGCGTTCTTCAGCACTTCGGGGCCACCATACAAATTTGGCAGCAACTTCAGCGCATTCAGCGTTTCTTCGCGCATGCCGGGCGCCTTTTCGGCCAGTTCACCCAGCCCTGGCACGTCTTTCTCGCGCAGCAGACGGATGACATCTTCGGCCAAAGCGACGGCGGCAGGGTCGGATTCGACGATGGCGCGCACCACACCCGGATGGCACAAGTCCAGACGGGGGTTGCGCACGCCGGCGATTGCTACCGTTTCCAACACGAGCTGGATAATTTCCAGATCGGCTTCAAACCCGGCATGGCCGTAAATCTCGGCGCCGATCTGCAGAAGCTCGCGGCTGGACAGAAGGTCCGCCGGGCGAGCGTGCAGCACGTTGCCGCAATAGCACAGGCGCGTCACGCCGGCACGGTTCAACAAGTGCGCATCAATGCGCGTGACCTGAGGAGTCATGTCGGCCCGTACACCCAGCGTGCGACCCGTCAGCTGGTCAACCAGCTTGCACGTGCGCAGATCCAGATCGCTACCGGTGCCGGACAGCAATGAATCGATGTATTCGACCAGGGGCGGCGCGACCAGCTCGAAGCCGTATGTACGGTACAAATCGAGAAGTTCGCGGCGCAATTCCTCGATGCGCCGGGCCTCTGCCGGAAGTACGTCGGCAAGGCTCTCGGGCAGCAACCAGTTACCCATGAATGTTTACCTGAATAACGCCAAGTGATGCGTGGGCGTCGCCCAAACGAAAAAGCGGCTGAGGGGGCGTAAGCCCGCTCAGCCGCTGCGGAATGTTTTCTAGCTTACGCGGTATTGTACATGAGTCGGCCGGCAGCGCCAGCCGGGATTATCAGGGCCGAAAGCCGTCCCCGCTTGTTCGAACAAGCGCCGCAGCCCAGCCCTGAAGGTCTCTTGCAGCAATAAAAAACCCCTTGGTATCCCAAGGGGTTTTCAGTGTGCAAGGCGCGTGGCGACTTACTTGGCGGGCACGGTGACCGGCGCCAATGCTTCGCCCGCCGGGTCCTTCATGAACTGGAAGAAGCTGGAGCTGGGGTCGACCACCAGCACGTCGCCCGGCTTCGAGAACGAGGCGCGGTAAGCCTCCAAGCTCTTGTAGTACGTGTAGAACTGCGGATTCTTGCCGTAAGCCTGGGCATAGATCGAAGCGGCGGCGGCGTCGCCTTCACCCATGATGCCCTGCGCCGTGGCGTAAGCCTGAGCCACAATCACTTCGCGCTGGCGATCCGCTTCGGCGCGGATCTTCTCGCCCTCGGCGGCACCAATGGAACGCAGCTCGTTGGCGACGCGCGTACGCTCCGCTTCCATGCGGCGATACACCGATTCCGAAATCTCGGGCGCGAATTCAATGCGGCGCAGACGCACGTCGACGATTTGCACGCCCAGGGGCTCGGCGCGCTTGGCCACGTTGGTCAGGATCTCGGCCATGATCTTGTCGCGTTCGGTCGAAACCACGTCACGCACGGTACGCACGTTGACCGAAGCGTTCAAGGCGTCGCGGATCAGCGCTTGCAGGCGCTCTTGTGCGACGCGCTCGTTGCCACCCGTCGAAACGTAGTATTGGCGGGGGTCCGCAATACGCCATTTCACGTAGGAATCGATCAGCAGGTTCTTCTTTTCAGAAGTCTGGATGCGTTCGGCTTCGTTGGTTTCGATGGTCAGAATGCGCTTGTCCAGCGTCACCACGTTCTGGAACGGCGGCGGCGCCTTGAAGTACAGGCCGGGTTCATTAATGGTCTTGCGCACTTCACCCAGTGAGAACACCAGGGCGTAGTCGCGCTCGCGCACGACGAAGACGCATGACGACAGGGCAGCCAGCACGATAAGCAGGCCGACCAGGATGGGCATAAAACGTTGCATGATCAGAAATCCTCCGGGTTAGCGCGACGTGCGGTCGCGGGGCAGCGTGTTGCTATTGCTGCTGCCGGAAGACTGGGGCGCCGGTGCCGCGTTGCTACGCAACGGCGGTTGGACTGGCGGGCTGATCAACGCAGGCGAACCAGGGTTGCCGACGCTGGACTTGCTGGCGTCCTGGGCAGCCAGATGCATGATTTTGTCCAAAGGCAAATACAACATGTTGTTGTTGCTCTTGGTGTCGACCATGACCTTGCTGGCGCGCGTGAAGATGTCTTGCATGCTTTCCAGGTACATACGCTGGCGCATGACTTGCGGCGCCTTTTCGTATTCGCCCAGGATGCTGGTGAAGCGCGAGCTATTACCCTGCGCATCGCCCACCACCTTGGCCTTGTAGCCTTCAGCCTGCTCGGTCATGCGCGATGCCTGGCCGCTGGCCAATGGCACGACCTGGTTGGCGTAGGCCTGGCCTTCGTTGATCTGGCGTTCGCGGTCTTGACCGGCCTTGACGGCGTCGTCGAAGGCGGCTTGCACCTGTTCGGGCGGCTGCACGTTCTGGATAGCAACGGTGCTGACCTGCACACCGCTTTGATAGCGATCCAGGATTTGCTGCATCAAGGCCTGCACTTGCGTGGCGACAGCGGTACGGCCTTCGTACAGGACGAAGTCCATCGACTGCTTGCCCACGACTTCGCGCATCGCCGTTTCAGAGGCCTGGCGGACGGATTCGTCCGGGTCGCGCGTCTTGAAGAGATAGTCAGGGCCACCGTCGGCACGCAGGCGGTATTGCACGACGAACTGCATATCGACGATGTTCTCGTCCGTCGTGAGCATCAGCGCTTCAGGCAGGACCTTATTGCGCGAACCGCCACGGAAACCGACTTCGAACGTGCGCAGTTGCGACACGTTAACGATTTCCTGGCTTTGAATGGGGTACGGCAAGCGCCACTGGAAGCCAGCTTGCGACGTGCTCTTGTACTTGCCGAACTGGGTCACAACCGCGACCTGGCCTTCTTGCACGATGTAGAAGCCACTGGCCAGCCAGATACCCGCCGCGACCAGGGCGATGACGCCCAGGCCGATGCGCGTACCGCGCGGCGATGGCGGCGTCATGCCGCCTCGGTTACCGGGGCGGTTGTTGCCACCGCCACCGCCCTTGCGACCGAACAAGGAGCCGATGCGATTATTGAAATCGCGCCAGACTTCGTCCAGGTCAGGTGGGCCGTCTCCATTGCCTTGAGGCCGCTTTGGCGGCGGCTCGGAGCCATTGTTGTTCCCACGACCCCAACCGGGGTCATTCAGATTGAAGAGTTTGATAATTCGCGGCATTGTTTCCCACAATCTGTCCGGTCTCCGCAATTGCCCCGCGCAACGCATCCAGACCGGCGCGCTCGGTGGCGCTTACAAATACTCGCGCAATCGTACCATGTGCATCGCGCTCCACCCGGGGTTCCAAACCCGCCCGGTCAATCTTGTTGTATACCAGAATGGTCGGAATCGCGGAGGCTCCGATTTCGGCAAGAACCTTGTTGACTTCAAATATCTGTTCGTCGCGCTGCGGGCTGGCGGCGTCGACCACATGCAGCAGCAGATCGGCGTGAACAGTCTCTTCGAGTGTTGCGCGGAACGCGGCGATCAGGCCGTGAGGCAGGTCGCGGATGAATCCGACGGTGTCCGACACCACCACCGAGCCGGCTCCATCGATCCAGATACGACGGGTGGTCGTGTCCAGCGTGGCGAACAGCTGGTCGGCGGCGTAGCTGTCAGCACGCGTCAGCGCATTGAACAGCGTGGACTTGCCGGCGTTGGTGTACCCCACCAGCGACACCGACAGCGCACCGCCCCTGGCCCGGGCGCGCCGTTGCGTCACCCGCTGGCGCTCGACACGATCGAGCCGCTCGCGCAGCGTCTTGACCTTGGCGCCGATCATGCGGCGATCCATTTCAAGCTGCGATTCGCCCGGACCGCGCATCCCGATACCGCCGCGTTGACGTTCCAGGTGGCTCCACATGCGGGTCAACCGCGTGGCCAGATGCTGCAACTGCGCCAACTCGACCTGCAATTTGCCCTCGTGGCTTTTTGCGCGCAGCGCGAAAATGTCCAGAATGAGGGCCACGCGATCCACCACACGCAGATTGAAAGCGCGTTCAAGGTTGCGTTGCTGAGCTGGCGACAAAGGTTGGTCGAAAAGAACGATATCAGCCAGCAAGGCTTGCGCCATCGCCACGGCTTCGTCCGCTTTGCCCGAGCCGATGAAGAACTTGGCGTCGGGGCGATCGCGCCGAGCAGTCAGCGTACCGACGACTTCCGCGCCCGCACCCTTGGCCAGCATGGTGAATTCTTCGGCGTGGGCAGCGTGGTCCGGGTCACCCAGATCCACGCTGATAATCAGAGCGCGCATACATGCACCATATTGGAGCCAAAGCGAAAATGCCCGCCGACGTCAACCGTCAGGCGGGCAAAAAAAGGTACAGCTGGAGCGAGATTATTCAGCAGGGACTTCCACCTGAAAGTTGACGGCGCGCGCGGGAACGACGGTGGAAATGGCATGCTTGTAAACCATTTGCGTAACCGTATTGCGCAGCAGCACCACGTACTGATCAAAAGATTCGATTTGCCCTTGAAGCTTGATGCCGTTTACCAAGTAGATCGACACGGGCACATGATCCTTGCGCAGCGTGTTCAGAAACGGATCTTGCAGAGTTTGCCCTTTATTGCTCATTGGCCAGGCTCCATTTGTTTGTTATTGAGTGATGATGTGCTTTCTTGTGCTGGTGGAGCACACCGAAACATGTACTCTACAGGGTTTTCCCGGCCCGTGCTACTTGGCCAGGAAGCAAAAGTGACACCAGAAATTTCAAGCTGAAATGCCCCTGAAGATCACGCTTTCAGGACCTCTTCAAGCGCCTTCAAAAGCAGGTTGACCTGCTCGTCAGTGCCCACAGTGATGCGCAAAAACTGATCGATGCGAGCATGACGAAAATGACGCACGATGATGCTGCGCTCGCGCAAGCCGGCGGCCAGGCCCGCAGCGTCTTTTGAAGAATGCCGCGCGAACACGAAATTCGCGGCCGACGGCAAAACCTCAAAGTCCAACGCTTGCAAGCCCGCCGTCATCCGCGACCGGGTTTCGATCACGGCTTGGCGAGTCTTGTCAAAGTACTCTGTATCCTCCAATGCCGCTACTGCGCCGGCCGACGCCAGGCGATCTATCGGGTAGGAGTTGAAACTGTTCTTTACGCGTTCAAGGCCATCGATGAGTTCGGCGCTGCCCACGGCAAAACCAACGCGCAACCCTGCCAGCGAGCGCGACTTGGACAGCGTCTGCACGACCAGCAGGTTGTCATAGCGGGCCACCAGGCCCACTGCGGATTCCCCGCCGAAGTCCACATAGGCCTCGTCCACCACCACAACCGACTCCGGGTTGCCGGCCACGATGCGTTCAACATCGGCTAGGCCCAGCGCCCGGCCGGTCGGCGCATTGGGATTGGGGAAGATGATGGCGCCTGCCTGCCCGTTTGCACCCGGCAGGTAGTCGTCGACATTGACGGAAAAGTCCGCCGCCAGCGGCACCGTTTCGTACTCGATACCGTACAAGCCGCAGTAGACCGGATAGAAGCTGTAGGTGATGTCGGGAAAGCGCAGCGGCTTGTCGTGCTTGAGCAGCGCAAGAAATGCGTGCGCCAGCACCTCGTCGGATCCATTGCCGACGAAGACCTGGTCGGCTTGCACGCCGACGGTGGTCGCGATTGCCTGGCGCAGCCGGTCCGAAGCCGGATCCGGATACAGCTTTAGCGTGTCGTCGGCGGCCGCGCGGATGGCCTCGAGCACCTTGGGCGACGGCCCGTACGGGTGCTCGTTGGTATTCAGCTTGACCAGGTTCTGAAGCTTGGGCTGCTCGCCCGGGACATACGGACTAAGCGTCCCGACCACGGGACTCCAGAAACGGCTCATGGATCAGCTTTCCTGCGCGTAGGGGTTGTGCGACGACTTGAATTCGATGCGCAGCGGCGTGCCGGCCAGATCGAACGCATTGCGGAAACGCGTTTCCAGATAGCGGCGATACGAATCGGGGATGGCATCCAGCGCGTTGCCGTGAATGACGACCAGCGGCGGGTTCTGCCCCCCTTGGTGCGCGTAGCGCATCTTGGGGCGGAAGATACCCTTGCGCGGCGGCTGTTGCTGTTCGATAGCGGCCTGAAGCTCACGCGTCAGCTTCGGCGTGGACAGCTTGGCGAACGCCGCGGCGTGCGCCGAGTTGATGGACTTGAGCAACGGCTTGATGCCCTGGCCACGCAGCGCCGAGATGGTATGCATGCGCGCGAACGACAGGAACCGCAGCTTGCGTTGAAACTCGCGTTCGATGCGTTCCTTTTCCTCGCCGTCCAGGCCGTCCCATTTGTTGATGGCGACCACCACGGCACGACCCGTTTCCAGCACGAAGCCCGCAATGTGGGCGTCCTGCTCGGAAATTTCGGTGTGCGCGTCCAGCATCAGCAACACGACGTTGCTGGCCTCGATGGCCTGCAACGTCTTGATGACCGAGAACTTCTCGACAGCCTCAAAGACCTTGCCGCGCTTGCGCAGGCCGGCCGTGTCGATCAGCGTGTAGCGGCGGCCATCGCGGTCGAAGTCGATTTCAATGGCGTCGCGCGTCGTACCGGGCAAGTCGAACGCAATGACGCGCTCTTCGCCCATCAGGGTATTGATAAGCGTCGACTTGCCCACGTTGGGACGACCGACGATGGCCAGCTTGATGCGGTGATCGTGCTCGCCCTCGCCTTCTTCGAACGCCTCGTCTTCGGCCGGCGGTTCGGCCAGGTCCTTCAGGGCCAGTTCGATCAGGTCGACGATGCCGTCACCGTGCGCCGCCGAAATTGGAAAGGGTTGGCCCAAGCCAAGTTCGTGGAATTCGGCAATGGCGGGGCCCAAGCCCATGCCTTCGGCCTTGTTCACCGCCAGCAGCACGCGCTGCTGGCCAGACTTGCGCAGCAGTTGGGCGATCTGGTGGTCGTGGGCGTTCAGGCCGGCGCGAGCGTCCACCAGGAACACCACGACGTCAGCCTCGGCGATGGCCTGCCGGGTCTGGCGCGCCATCTCCAGCAGGATCCCGTCCTTGGCGACGGGTTCGAAACCACCGGTATCGATAGCGATGAACGGGATCTCGCCTACCCTGCCCTCACCGTAATGGCGGTCGCGGGTCAGGCCGGAAAAATCGGCCACCAGCGCGGCGCGCGATCGCGTCAGGCGGTTGAAAAGGGTCGACTTCCCCACATTGGGGCGACCGACCAGGGCAACGACAGGCTTGAAAGACACGGTGTAAGGCTTTGTTCTATAGGTTTTTAGTTGGCGCCGATCATGACGAGATTGCCATTGCCCGTCTGGACCAGCACACCTTGGGGGGTGGTTTGCGGCGGCGAAACGACGGCGCCTCCACCCACGGACAGCCGGGCCATCAGGCTGCCATCACTACGCGACAGGAAGTGCAGATAACCTTCCAGGTCGCCCACGGCAAGCGCGCCACCCAGCATGGCCGGGGCGGTCAGCTGGCGATTCTTCAGCGCCGCTTGCTTCCACACATTGCCGCCATTATCCAGCGCAAACGCGTTGACAACGCTATTTTGATCCGCCGAATACGCAAAACGGTCATCCAGCGTCATGCCGCTGACGCTGGAGAAGTCCTTGGCCCACAACGGACGGCCGCCGGCGGTCACGTCAAAGCAGACGATACGCCCTTGGTAGGCGACTGCGCAAAGAAGATTGCCCGTGATACGCGGCGTGCCGACGACGTCGGTCAGGCGTTCAAGGTCGCTGGCGCCGCGCGGCGTAGCCACGGTGCCTTCCCATTGCACGTTGCCGCTGTCGGACGCGATTGCCATCAGCTTGCCGCCAGGCAGGCCGGTGATCACCAGGCCTTCGGCCAGGACCATTTGCGACACGCTGCGCAAGGCCAGCGACGGACCGGGGCGTTGCACGTTCCAGACGCGTTCGCCGCTATTGGCGTCGAACGCCTGAATGCGGTAGTCGCCGCTGCGCACGACGACAATGCCATAGCCCACCACCGGCGGGATCGTGACGTCGCTGGTCGCGCGGACCTTCCACTTGACCTTGCCGGTGTCGTCGAACGCGATCACGTCGCCATCGGGCGAGGCTACCGCGGTCGTGGTGCCGTCGCTGCCGGCACCGGCGGACAGCTTGCCTTCGGTCTTGGCCTTCCACAACGGGCGGCCACTTTGCAGGTCGAACTTGCCGACCGAGCCATCCGGCGTGGCGGCGTAGACGGCCGTGCCCAGCACCGTGGGCGCAAAGCCAAGGCCCGAGCCGCTACCGATCGACGTGGACCAGATCTGGCGCACGGACATGCCGGCCTTGTATTCGGTCAGCGGGGCGGGATCGTATCGGCCGTCATCGTGGGAGAACAAACCGCAGCCGCCCAGGGCAAGCAAGCTTGCCAGGCAGACCGCGCCACGCCACGTACGACCAGGTGCAAATTTACGCATTACAGTTACGCTCCGCTCAGGGCATCCAGTTTCAATTGCACAACCTGGGTCAGCGGATTCGCCGTGCCCAAGCCATCAATGGCGCTTTGCCAGGCCGCACGCGCTTCATCGCGCTTGCCTTGCGCCGCGAGAATATCGCCACGACGGTCAGCAAACAAGGCGGCAAAGGCAGCCGGCGGATTGTTCAATTGCGCAAGCGCTGCATCAAACTGCTTTTGATCCAGCAGCATGCCGGCCAGACGCAGACGGGCCACGGCCTGCATTGACGGATTCTTGCCTTGCGCCGCCAGCCATTCCAGCTGCTCACGCGCGCCGGCTTCGTCCTTCTGGGCTTGCAGGGCCTGAGCCGCCACCAGGGCGCCGCGCGCGGCATAGCCGGTGGCTGGGTACTGCTCGCGCAGCGTGGCGGCCGCCGTCTTGATGCGCACCGCCGAATCGGCGCCGCCCAGGCGTGCCGCATCTTCCAGCGCTTCGAAGTAGCCCATGGCCTGGTTGGCACGGTGCGATTCATAGGCCTTCCAGCCCCACCAACCGCCCCAGGCCAGCGCCACCACCGCAAACAGCGTCACGACCAGCGTGCCGTATCGAGCCCACCACGCCTTGATGGCGTCCAGCTTTTCCTGTTCTTCGAGATCGTATGCCATGCCTTAACCCTTGTTGTTCAGTACCGCAGCCAGATCCGCAAGCGGGATCTGCTGCTGCGCCGCGTCGCCTTGGGCATCCGCACGCAAATATTTGACGCTGGCGGTCTGCGATGCGACTTCGTCGGCGCCAAGAATAACCGCAACGCGGGCGCCACTGGCATCAGCGCGCTTGAATTGCGACTTGAAGCCGGCCGAACCGGCATGCACGATCACGGACAGGCCGGCATCGCGCAGCGACTCGCCCACACGGGCCGCCAGGCGCTGCGCGTCTTCACCCTGATGCACCACGTACACGTCGCATTCGGCAGGGGCGTCCAACTGAACGCTCTGTTCCCAGAGGTCCAGCAGGCGTTCCATGCCGATGGCAAAGCCGACCGCGGGAGCGGGCTTGCCGCCCAGCAGTTCGATCAAACCGTCGTAACGACCACCGCCGCACACCGTGCCCTGCGAGCCGAGGCGATCGGTGACCCACTCGAACACGGTCAGGTTGTAGTAGTCCAGCCCGCGCACCAGGCGCGGATTCAGGCTGTATTCAATGCCGGCTTCCGTCAGGCGCTGGCAAACGCCTTCGAAGTGCGCGCGCGATTCGTCGCCCAGGAAATCGAACAGGCGCGGCGCGCTGTTGGCCATTTCCTGCATGGCCGGATTCTTCGTATCCAGCACGCGCAGCGGGTTCGTGTACAAGCGGCGCTGGCCGTCTTCGTCCAGAATGTCGCGGTGCTTTTCCAGGTGCTCGATCAGCGCGGCGCGGTGCGCGGCGCGTTCGGCGGGCTGGCCCAGCGAATTGAGTTCAAGGCGCACGTCCTTCAGACCCAGCAGCTTCCACAGGCGGGCCAGCATGACGATAAGTTCGGCATCCACGTCGGGGCCGACAAAGCCCAGGGCTTCGACGTCGATCTGGTGGAACTGGCGGTAGCGGCCGCGCTGCGGGCGTTCGTGGCGGAAAACCGGGCCGATCGAATAAACGCGTTGCGGGCGGTCATAGAGCAGGTTGTGCTCGATGGCGGCGCGCACGATGCCGGCCGTCATTTCAGGACGCATCGTCAACGACTCGCCGTTCAACGCATCGGTGAACGTGTACATCTCTTTTTCGACGATGTCGGTCACTTCGCCGATGCCGCGCGTGAACAGGCGCGTATGCTCAAGCACGGGCGTACGCACGTTGCGATAGCCGTAGCCGCGCAGCCAGCCGCGCACGATTTCCTCGAATTGTTCCCAGCGGGCGCTCGGCCCGGGCAACACGTCATTCATGCCGCGTATGGCGGCGACTTTCTGGAAAGCTTGAGTCATCTTGATCATGCCGCATCACGCGCCTGCCGGCGCGTTTGCGGCTACACCCTTTCTTTTAATGAGAGGCGAGCACGCCGTAACGGCGCGCCACGTAGTCTTCGACGATGGCCTGGAACTCTTCGGCGATATGGTCGCCTTTGAGGGTGACCGTGCGTTCGCCATCCACGAATACCGGCGCCGCAGGCACTTCGCCCGTTCCCGGCAGACTGATACCGATATCGGCATGGCGGCTTTCGCCCGGCCCATTGACCACACAGCCCATGACCGCGACGTTCATGCTTTCGACGCCCGGATATTGCGACTTCCAGACCGGCATCTGGCGACGCAGGTAGGACTGGATGCTGTCGGCAAGTTCCTGGAAGAACGTGCTGCTGGTGCGGCCACAGCCGGGGCATGCGACCACCATGGGGGTGAACGCGCGCAGGCCCATGGTCTGCAGGATTTCTTGCGCCACGATGGCTTCGCGGCTGCGGTCGCCGCCGGGTTCCGGCGTCAACGAAATGCGGATGGTGTCGCCAATGCCTTGCTGCAGCAGCACGGCCAGCGCGGCGGTGGAGGCCACGATGCCCTTGCTGCCCATGCCGGCTTCGGTCAGGCCCAGGTGCAGCGGATAATCGCAGCGGGCGGACAGGTCGCGGTAAACGGCAATCAAGTCCTGGACATGGCTGACCTTGCACGACAGGATGATCGCATCGCGGCGCAAGCCCAATTCCTCGGCACGCTGGGCATTGCTGATGGCCGACACGACCAGCGCGTCACGCATCACGGCCTGGGCCTCCCAGGGTTGCGCGCGCCGGCTGTTTTCGTCCATCTTGCGCGCCATCAGTTCGTGATCCAGGCTGCCCCAGTTCACGCCGATGCGCACCGGCTTGTCGTAACGGCAAGCCACTTCGATCATCTGCGCGAAGTTGTCGTCGCGCCGCTTGCCGCCACCCATGTTGCCGGGGTTGATCCGGTACTTGGACAGCGCTTGCGCGCATTCCGGGAACTGCGTCAGCAGCTTGTGGCCGTTGTAATGGAAGTCGCCGACCAGCGGCACGTGCACGCCCATGCGGTCCAGCTGTTCGCGGATGGCGACCACTTCGCGGGCCGCCTCGGGCGTGTTGACAGTGATACGCACCAGCTCGGAACCGGCCTGCGCCAGTTCCTTAACCTGGATCGCCGTGGCGATGGCGTCGGCGGTATCGGTATTGGTCATGGACTGCACCACGACCGGGGCATCGCCGCCAACCATGACGACGCGATCGCCCCACTTCACCGCCACCGAACGGGTGGCGCGGCGCATGGCCGCCCCGACAGAGGGAGGCGGCGCATCGTGGCAAGGCAGAGAGGAATCTTGCATCGGTGGAACCGGTTTACTTGGTGGGCTTGGGCAGCCAGTCGAACGGCAGCCACTGCTGCGGCAACCAGCCTTGCCAGAAGGCGTACGCCACGCCGGCGGCCAGCACCAGCACAATGGCGATCAACCAGCCCCAGGACGTGGATGACGAACGCTCGTCGTCAGCACTGGATTGGGGAATGGAATGCGCCGAATGCAAGGCGCCCGGGCTCAGCTTGACGGGGCCGGTAACGCGGGCCTTGGGGTCAAGCGAGTCGACGATGGCCTGGGAATCGGCACCCAGCAAACGCGCATAGTTGCGGACCAGCCCGCGCAGGGAAACGCCGGTAGGCAAGTCTGCCCACGCTTCGTTTTCAAGGGCTTCGATCTGCTTCGTGGAAAACTTGATCCGGCTGGACACCTCGTCCAGGGACCAACCTTTGGACTGTCGCAGCGCGCGCAATGCCGAGCCGATATTGCCCGCGGAACCGGCGGGCGTTTCAGAAACTGCAGAAGCGAATTCCTGCGTCATGCATGCACCTGTTTAATTGGTATGGTCTGGCGCTGTGCGGCGTTGCGCTCGGTAATCCGAGTGCGATCGCGCACTTCTCCGGCCAATTGACCACAAGCTGCATCGATGTCGTCGCCCCGGGTCTTGCGCACGGTCGTGATGATGCCGGCGTCCATCAGCCGCTGCGCAAATACCTTCACGCGAGCGGAGTTGGAACGCTTCAGGCCCGACTCGGGGAAGGGGTTGAACGGAATCAGATTGAGCTTGCAGCGCAGCTGGCGTGCAATTTGGATCAGTTCCTTGGCATGCTGGTCGGTATCGTTGATGCCGTCCAGCATGCAGTATTCAAAGGTGATGAAGTCGCGGGGCGCAAACGCCAGATAGCGCTCGCAAGCCGCCAGCAACTCTTTCAGCGGGTACTTCTTGTTCAGCGGCACCAGTTCGTCGCGCAGCGCATCGTTGGGCGCGTGCAGCGACACCGCCAGCGCCACCGGACAGTCTTGCGACAGGCGGTCCATCATGGGGACCACGCCCGAGGTGGAAACCGTGACGCGGCGACGCGACAGCCCGTAGGCGTTGTCGTCCAGCATCAGGCGCAGCGCCGGCAGGACCTGGTCGTAATTAAGCAAGGGTTCGCCCATGCCCATCATGACCACGTTGCTGATGACGCGCGTATCTTCGGTAGCCTTGGCGCTTTCCAGGCGGGCGGTGCCGATATCGGCTTCCAGCACGCGCTTGGCCCACCACAGCTGGCCGATGATTTCGCTGGTTTTCAGGTTGCGGTTAAAGCCCTGATGCCCGGTCGAGCAAAAGCGGCAATTGACCACGCAGCCGGCCTGGCTGGAAATACATAGGGTGCCACGATCGTCTTCGGGGATGAAGACGGTTTCGATGGCATTACCCTGCCCCACGTCGAACAGCCACTTGCGCGTGCCGTCGGTCGAGCGTTGCTCGATATTGACGGGCAAGGCCTCGATACGGCAGTTGGACGCGAGCTGGCTGCGGAATTCGCGAGCCAGGTCGGTCATGGCGTCGAACGAATCGGCGCCGCGCTGGTGCATCCAGCGCTGCAGCTGGCGGGCGCGAAACGGCTTGCCGCCCCACTGCCCGACAAGTTCGGACAGGGCGGAGCCATCCAGCCCCAGCAAATTGATTCGTTCGACGGATTCCATGACCTGGGTAACGCTAAAAAACTAATTCAGTGCTTACGCGAAAATCAACGGCTGTGGATGTTGATTTCGGGGAAGAAGAAAGCGACTTCAACCGCAGCCGTTTCCGGAGCGTCGGAGCCGTGCACGGCGTTGGCGTCGATGCTGTCGGCGAAGTCGGCGCGGATGGTGCCGGCTTCAGCCTTCTTCGGGTCCGTGGCGCCCATCAGGTCGCGGTTCTTCTGGATGGCATCTTCACCTTCCAGCACTTGCACGAACACGGGGCCCGAGATCATGAAATCGACCAGGTCCTTGAAGAAGGGGCGTTCCTTGTGCACGGCGTAGAAACGCTCGGCATCGGCGCGCGACAGTTGCGCCAGGCGGGCAGCGATGACCTTCAGGCCGGCTTGCTCGAAGCGGCCGACGATCTGGCCGATGACGTTCTTGGCGACGGCGTCGGGCTTGATGATCGAGAGGGTGCGTTGGATGGACATTAGGAACTCCGAAAGCTGATTTCTGACTGGTTTCTGATGAATTGCCTGGCGTGGCTCTGCACTTGTCGGTGTCACCCTTGAAGTGTCATCGCGCGATGGGCGCGCGGGCGGTCCGGCGTGTTTGAACGATGTCGTTGAACATTCCGGGCCGGCCCGAACCGCTTGCCAAGGCAGGGATTCGACACTGGCCACCGATCGGACGTGCCGTGGATTCTTATCGAGGATACCGAAACGGGAGCTTTTAAGCGCACATTTCTGAAGGAATCCTCAATGAATTCAGGGACTTCTAAAAGGTTTACAGTAACCCGGTATTCTAACACGCTGAGAAGACCGCATTACATCTTAAAATGAGCGGTTTGCTGCCCGTATCCCTATGCCGGGCGCCCTGTCTGCCGGAACCCTGTAATGACTCAAGCTGCTCCCCCCACCGCCGCGAACCCCGCGAGCGACGCCCCGGAACTCTCCAAGAGCTTCGAACCTTCTGAACTGGAATCGCGCTGGTACGCCGAATGGGAAAAGCGCGGCTATTTCACGGCGGGCCAGCACGTAAAAACGGGGACGGAAAACCAGCCCTATGTCATCCAGTTCCCGCCGCCCAACGTCACGGGCACGCTGCACATGGGCCACGCGTTCAACCAGACCATCATGGACGGGCTGGTGCGGTATCGCCGCATGTCTGGCGACGACACGGTGTTCATTCCCGGCACCGACCACGCCGGCATCGCCACGCAGATCGTTGTTGAAAGACAGCTGGATGCACAGAAGGTTTCGCGCCATGACCTCGGCCGCGAAAAATTCGTGGAAAAAGTCTGGGAATGGAAGGAAAAGTCGGGCAACGCCATTACCGAACAGGTGCGTCGCCTGGGCGCCTCGGCGGACTGGCCGCGCGAGTATTTCACCATGGACGACCGCATGTCGCGAGGCGTGGTCGAGACCTTCGTGCGCCTGCATAAACAGGGCCTGATCTACCGCGGCAAGCGCCTGGTCAACTGGGACCCGAAGCTGCTGACCGCCGTGTCCGACCTGGAAGTGCAGTCCGAAGAGACCGAGGGCCACATGTGGCACATCCTCTATCCCTTCGTGGACGGCCCGCAAACCATCGTCGACAAAGACGGCCAGACCGTCACGCTGCGCGGCATGACCATCGCCACGACCCGCCCGGAAACGATGCTGGCCGACGGCGCGCTGTGCGTGCACCCGGACGACCCGCGCTACCAGCACCTGGTCGGCAAGGAAGTCGAGCTGCCGCTGTGCGACCGCAACATCCCGATCATCGCCGACGATTTCGTTGACCCGGAATTCGGCACGGGCTGCGTGAAGATCACCGGCGCGCACGACTTCAACGACTATGCCTGCGCGATGCGCCACGATCTTCCCTTGATCGTGATCTTCACGCTGGACGCGCACATCAACGAAAACGGCCCCAAGCAGTTCCAGGGCCTGGAACGCTACGCAGCCCGCAAGGCAGTCGTTGCGCAGCTGGATGCCGAAGGCTATCTGGTCAAGGTCGAACCGCACAAAATGATGCAGCCCAAGGGCGACCGCACCGGCGTCGTCCTGGAACCCATGCTGACCGACCAATGGTTCGTGGCCATGAGCAAGCCCGCGCCCGAAGGCACGCTGAACCCGGGCAAGAGCATCACGGAAGTGGCCCTTGAAGTGGTGGCCGATGGCCGCATCAAGTTCTACCCGGACAACTGGACCACCATCTACAACCAGTGGCTGAACAACATCCAGGACTGGTGCATCTCGCGCCAGCTGTGGTGGGGCCACCAGATTCCGGCGTGGTATTCGGAAGACGGCCAGATCTTCGTTGCACACGACGAAGCCGGCGCCATCGAGCAGGCACGCGCCGCAGGCGTCACGGGTGACCTCAAGCGCGATCCTGACGTGCTGGACACCTGGTTCTCGTCGGGCCTGGTGCCCTTCACGACGCTGGGCTGGCCTGAAAAAACGCCCGACCTGGAACGCTACCTGCCGTCCAGCGTGCTGGTTACCGGCTTCGACATCATTTTCTTCTGGGTCGCGCGCATGGTCATGCTGACCACGCACATGACGGGCCAGATTCCGTTCAAGCACGTCTATGTGCACGGCCTGATCCGCGATGCCGACGGCCAGAAGATGAGCAAGTCCAAGGGCAACACGCTGGACCCGGTCGACCTGATCGACGGCATCGACCTGGACGGTCTGGTCACCAAGCGTACCTACGGCCTGATGAACCCCAAGCAGGCCGGCGCCATCGAAAAGGCAACGCGCCGCCAGTACCCGGACGGCATTCCGGCGTTCGGCACCGACGCGCTGCGCTTCACGATGGCCGCCTACGCCACGCTGGGCCGCAACATCAATTTCGACCTGAAGCGTTGCGAGGGGTATCGCAACTTCTGCAACAAGCTGTGGAACGCCACGCGCTTCGTGCTGATGAACACCGAAGGCCATGACCTGACGGGTTCCGACGCGGGCGAAACCTCGTTTGTCGACCGCTGGATCATCAGCCAGATGCAAACGCTGGAAGCCGACGTGGCGCGCGGCTTTGCCGACTACCGCTTCGACAATATCGCCAACTCGCTGTACCGCTTTGTGTGGGACGAATACTGCGACTGGTACCTGGAACTGGCCAAGGTCCAGATCCAGACCGGCACGCCGGCCCAGCAACTGGGTACGCGCCGCACGCTGATCCGTGTGCTGGAATGCGTGTTGCGCTTGGCCCATCCGATCATTCCGTTCATCACCGAAGAACTGTGGCAGAAGGTGTCGGTGGTGGCGGGCAAGCGCAAGGAAGGCGTTGCCGACAGCGTCAGCGTGCAGCCGTATCCGCAAGCCAATCTGGCTGCCGTGGACGCCGCGGCCGAAGCCGACGTGGCCGAGCTGAAGGCGCAGGTCGAGGCCGTGCGCGCATTGCGCGGCGAAATGAACCTGTCGCCCGCCCAGAAGGTGCCGCTGTGCGCCCAGGGCGATGCGCCCGTGCTCAAGCGCAACGCGCCTTACCTTGCCGCGCTGGCCAAGCTGAGCCAGGTCGACGTGCTGGACACCCTGCCCGACGCCGGCGCACCGGTCCAGGTGGTGGGTGCCAGCCGCCTGATGCTGCACGTGGAGATCGACGTGGCCGCCGAACGCGTCCGTCTGGACAAGGAAATCGCGCGTCTGGAAGGCGAAATCGCCAAGGCCAACGGCAAGTTGTCCAACGCCAGCTTTGTCGAACGCGCACCCGCGGCCGTCGTCGAGCAGGAAAAGGCGCGCATGGCGCAGTTTGGCGAAACCCTGCAAAAGGTGCGCGAACAGCGTGCCAAGCTGGCGGACTGAACTCGATCGGTTCTGGCCAAAACGCCCGCCAAACAAAAACCCCGGAACGCGTTCCGGGGTTTTTTTCTGCTTGGCCGGTGGCCTACGCTTACACGCCCCCGTCCGTCATGCGATACCACGTGACCACCGCGTTCACGTACAGCCGGCGCAAACCATAGAGCGGAAACGGCACCACCGGTGACAAAGGCACCGGCAGCGCGGTTGCGTCGCCCGTGGCCACGTACTGCGCCATCGCGCGCCCCATGCTGGTTTGCAGACCCACCCCGCGCCCCTGGCAGCCGATATCCACCAGCAGGCCAGGCTGCGGCTCGTGCAAATGCGGCAGGTAATCGCGCGTGATGGCCACACGCCCGCACCAGCGGTATTCAAACGGCGTGCCGGCCACCTGCGGGAACATCTTGAACATCACGCGTTCCAGGTGCGCCCAATCCTGCGGCCCCTTGGGTTCACGAAACGGCCCGCGTCCGCCCATCAACAGGCGGCCCTGGTGGTCCAGACGAAAGTACAGCAGCAGGTTGCGCGTATCGGACGTGACATGGCCTTCGGGAAAGATTCCCGCGCGCACCGATTCCGGTAGCGGCGCCGTCGCCACCTGGAAAGTGTTGGCGTCGATGATGGACGTCTTCAGGCCGGGCAGCAGGTCGCCGCCGTAAGCGTTCGTGCACATGACGACGCGATCCGCCATCACGCTTGCACCGCGTGCCGTCGTGGCTGTCCACTTGCCGCCGTCGCGCTTCAAGCCCGTGACCGGCGTTTCCGTATGGATCAGCGCGCCCGCGTTCAACGCTGCGCGCGCCAGGCCACGCACATAGCTCAAGGGCTGCACCGCCCCCGCCCGGTTATCGACCCAGCCGCCCAGGTAGCGGTCCGTGCCCAGCAGGCGCGCAACCTGATCCTGATCGAGCGGCTGGGCGTCCACGCCGTGGCGGGCCCATTGCGCCGCGCGGCCATGCGCTATGCGCAAGGCTTCGGCGGTGTGCGCGCCCTGGATCCACCCCTTGCGCACATGCGGCACGTCCATCGCATGACGGTCGATCAGGTTGAAGACTGAATCGGCCGTCGCACCGGCAAACCGCAACAGCCGCTCGCCCTTGTCGTGTCCGAACATTGAGATCAAATCGTCCGGGTCGTATTTCAGCCCAGGAATCACCTGACCGCCATTACGCCCGGACCCGCCGAAGCCGATCTCGCGAGCCTCCAGCACGATGGTCTTCACGCCCCGCTCGGCCAGGTGCAAAGCCGTGCTTAACCCGGCGTAGCCACCGCCTATCACCAACACGTCGGCTTGCGTCGACGCGGTCAACGGCTCGGTCGGAGGCGGCGGCGCCGCAGTGGCGGCCCATAAGGAAGGAGAGAGGGGAAACGGCGCTTGCGGCATGACGGTTCCTTACATGGGATGCAGCACGCGGTGCAGGAAGTCCTGCGTCCGGGGATGCTGCGGATGATTCAGCACTTCGCGGGCGGCGCCCTGCTCTACCATGACGCCGCCATCGAAGAACATGACGCGGTCCGCGACCTCGCGGGCAAAGCTCATTTCATGCGTGACGACCACCATCGTCATGCCCGCTTCCGCCAGCTTGCGCATCACGCCCAACACATCGCCGACCAGTTCAGGGTCCAAGGCGGACGTGGGCTCATCGAACAGAATGGCCTTGGGCTGCATCGCCAACGCCCGCGCGATGGCCACGCGCTGCTGCTGGCCGCCGGACAGTTGATTGGGATGTGCGTCGGCCTTGTCCGCCAGGCCTACGCTGGCCAGCAATTCGCGCCCGCGTTCCATCACCTGAGCGCGGGGCTCCTTTTTGACGAAGATGGGCCCTTCAATCACGTTTTCCAGCGCGGTCCGATGCGGGAATAAGTTGAAGCGTTGAAACACCATCGCCACCTGCGTGCGAATCGACACGATGGACGCCGCGTCGGCATCGACGAGTTCACCGTCCACGGTGATGCGGCCGGCGTTATAGCGCTCCAGCCCGTTGATGCAGCGCAGGATCGTGGACTTACCCGAACCGGACGGGCCGATTACGCAGACCACTTCACCCTTGCGGACTTCGGCGTCGATACCTTTCAACACCTCAAGCGAGCCAAAGCTCTTGCGCACTCCTTGCAGTTCGATCATTTGGTGGCGCTCCTTTTTTCCAGGTGACGCACCAGCAGGATCAACGGCACGCACATCACCAGGTACATCAGCGCCACCAGCGAAAAGACGGTCGCGTTCTTGAAGGTGGAGACCGCAATCAGCTTGCCTTGCAGCGCAAGCTCGGCCACCGTGATCGTCGACGCCTGTGACGAATCTTTCAACATCATGATCATGATGTTGCCGTACGGCGGCAGCACGATCTTGACTGCCTGCGGCAAGACCACGCGCCGCATCGTCATGCTCCAGCTCATGCCCATCGCCATCGCCGCTTCGATCTGACCGCGGTCGATGGCCTGGATACCGGCGCGGAAGTTCTCGGCCTGATACGCGGAATACGCGACGCCCAGACCAATGATGGCCGCCTGCACGGCGGTCAACGAGACCCCCATGTCCGGCATCACGAAATAGATGTAGAACAGCAGCACGATAATCGGGATACCGCGCAGCAGGTTGATCACCCCGCCGCTGATCTTGGACAGGATTTTATTGCCCGAGACGCGCATCAGCGCCCACACCAGGCCCAGCACCGTGGACAGCGCCAGCGAACCGAGCGTGACCAGAATCGTCAGCTTGGCGCCTTGCAGCAATATCGGCAGGTACTCCGCCGCGTCGTTGAAGAATTCCGTCATGACCTCATCCACCCAGGCTCGACCGCCGGCAGGGACGCGGGGTGCGTCCCGCCCGCCGACGCGCACGCACGCGCGTCAGCTTGGCAGTTGCTAAAACGTTGGTTGCCTGCAAGCAGCCGGCGTTATGCGCCGAACAGCCCCCACTTTTTCAAGATGGCGTCGATGGCGCCGTCGGCCTTGAGCTTGGCCAGCGCTTTATTGATACGTTCCAACAGCGCGGTATCTTCCTTGCGCGTGGCCAGGCCCAGGCTACCCATCACCGTAGGTTGATAGGCTTGCGCCATCTTCAGATTGGGGTAGTTGCCTTGCGTCAGGATGTAGGCGGCGATCGGGTAGTCCATGAACCCGCCCTGGATGCGGCCGGCGTTGGCGTCGCGCATCATGTCCGGCGGATTGTCGTACAGCTTCACTTCCTTAAACACACCGCTCTTCTGGATGGGTTCGACAAACGCCGTCCCCACCTGCACGCCAACGGTCATGCCCTTCATGTCCGCGAACGACTTGTATTCCTTGTTGTCGGTCTTAAGCACCATCAGCCCTTCGCCATAGCGATAGACCGGCTCGGAAAAGCTCACGACTTGTTGGCGCTGCGGAGTGATGAACATTGCGGCCGACACGATATCGATGCGCTTGGATGTCAGTGACCCGATCAATGCGGAAAACGCCATGGGTTCGATCTGAACCTCGAAGCCGGCCTCTTTTCCCACGGCCTTCACGATGTCCACCATCACGCCTTCGATGCTATTGGCTTTGGTGTCCAGAAACGTAAAAGGACTGCCGGTGGGCGTGGACCCCACCTTCAACACCGTTTGGGCTTGCGCGCCCGCGGCCATGGACAATGCTGCAAATACAGAGACAACAAGAGTCTTGAATTTCATGACATTTCCTCATCGTGGCAAAGAAGTCCGGGCAACGCCCTGCGTGTCCGGTGGCGCGACAATCCCCAGTGTCGTCGCGCGGATGTGGCTGCTGCGCGCTTATGGCGCCTGTTGCGTGTCGTCCCCCGCGGCTGGTGTGATGTTGGAAATGGCCCAGATGACCTCGGTCGTCTGCGAGCCGGGATTGCGCCAGCGTCGCGGCGTGCTGCTGGCATAACAAAAGCTGTCGCCCTCATTGAGCAGGACCACGCGATCGCCCACCCACAATTCCAGTGACCCCTTGAGCACAACACCGATCTGCTCGCCCTGCCCCGTCACGAACAGCTCGTTGCCGGTGGAGCCCCCGGGCTCGATGCTGGCACGGCAAAGATCCATGCTGCGGCAGGCCGGCGGCGTGTACATCTCTTTGCTGATGCCTTTTTCACTAAGGTCAATGAAGCGGTGCGTGCCGGCTCGCGCCACGCGGCCCCCATCTTCGCCCTGCGTCGGCTCGGCATTGCGCAGCAGCGAATTGACCGAGACATGAAATTCACGCGCCAGCAGGTGCAACACTTTGACGGAAGCGGAACTCAGGCCGCGTTCGATCTGACTGAGCAAGCCCAAGGACATGCCGCAGGCACGCGCCACTTCAGCCAGTGAACGGCCTTGCTCTTTACGCAGCTGCCGCAGCTGTTGGCCCAGCCATAAGTCCACGGCGGACTCGGGCCGATCGGCCGGCAAGGCCTTCGACGCAGGCGACGACTCGGGATGGCTATCAAGGGCGGTCCGCGTCGAATGCGAGCCGCCAGGCTCGGATCTGCTCATGTGAAAATTTCACGGTGGTGTAATTTTCAATACTAAGGAGCACGCGAAAAGCTCACAACCTAGGAACATCCCTAGCGGTTGTGGACGGGTGGCGGACAGCGGATAGGAGCAGCCGAAGTTGGCGGCAACACGCCGGGACGCGGAAGCGAAATGCTCAGGACGCGTCGGGCGCTTCGGGTTTTTTGTAGGGAGATGCGGCGGACCTGCGCCGGCGCTTGGGTGCATCGGCTGTGGGGTCGTACGTGCCGGCCAGCTCGGCCAGGTAGCGCTCGTCTGCCTTGTTCAGCCAGCCCTTGGCGCGCGCGGATTCAATCAGCTCGGGGCGGCGCGAGGCCGTCAATGCCAGCGAACGCTCTCGCCGCCAGCGGGCGATGTTCGCGTGATGGCCGCTTAGTAGCGGCGCGGGCACGGATTCGCCCTCGTAGACTTCCGGGCGCGTGTAATGGGGGCTGTCCAGCAGGCCGGACAAGGTGTCGTTGAACGAGTCCTGCAATGCGGAATCGCCGTCGTTCAGCACACCAGGCAACAGCCGCACAGCGGCGTCGATGACGGCAAGCGCGGCTATTTCGCCGCCGGACAGAACAAAGTCGCCCAGCGAAATCTCGTGCGTAACGCAACGTTCAATGAAGCGCTGGTCAACGCCTTCGTAGCGGCCGCAAATCAAGATGATGCCGTCGCTGGCAGCCAGGGTTTCGGCGCCTGCCTGGTTATAGCGCTGGCCAACCGGAGCCAGTAGCGCCACGGGGGCACGGCCCAGGCCTTGCGCGGCGCGCGCGTCCTGGGCGGCGTTGACGGCAGCTTCCAGTGGCGCTGCCATCATCACCATTCCGGGGCCGCCGCCGTAGGGGCGGTCGTCCACCGTGCGATGGACGTCCTGCGTGAAATCGCGAGGATTCCACGCATGAAGGGACCACCGGCCCTGGGCATGCGCCCGGCCGGTGACACCTAAATCGCGCACCACCCCGAACATTTCGGGAAAGAGCGTAATGACGTCGAATCGCATCAAAGATCCGCCGGCCAGTCGCTGTCAATGCGGCGAGCAGCCAGATCGACGGCGTGGATGTGCGCGCGTACGAACGGAACGAGCATTTCGGCGGGTCGGCCCTTGGCGTTCAGAATAGGTTCGGGCCCTTCGGCTCCAACCTTCTGGCACAAGACCTTCAAAACGGCATGTGCGCCGTTATCAAGGACTTCGTCCACCACGCCAATCAGCGTGGGTTCACCGTCGGCGCTGGTATACAGCGCGCAGCCGATGAGGTCGACCCAGTAGTATTCGTCTTCTTTGGGCGCGGGAAAGGAACCGCGCGGCGCCTGGACGGAATATCCGCGCAAGGCTTCGGCCTGATCGCGGTCCGCAATACCCGCCAGCTGGGCCACCACTGTGGCGCCCTGTGAACGGGACTGCAATACCTTGATTGCGACAGGCGCAGACGCGACAGCGCCCCGCGCCAATTCAGGCACAGGGCGAGTCAACCACCATTGAGATGCTGAGAGCAGCACTTCGGCATTGGCCGAATGAGGCTGCACCTTAACCCAGCCTTTCACACCGTAGGCTGCAGTGATGCGGCCCAGCTCGATCAAATCCGTAGGCGCCGCGTTAGAGGTTGCGGCATCAGACATGTATCGTGCTCTTGGTAATTATGAAACAGCTAAGAATGGTAGCTTTACAGCTGAACTAACGGTTCGGTTGTACGACGCAGGCAATTAAGCTGCGGCGGAAACCTTAGCCGAGTAGTCCTTGACCAGACGCTCGACGGCGGGCGACAGTTGGGCGCCATTGCCGGTCCAGTACTGCACGCGATCCAGCGCAATGCGCAGGTTTTCCGTGCCTTCGCTAGCTACGGGGTTGTAGAAACCCACGCGCTCGATGAAGCGGCCGTCGCGACGGTTACGCGAATCGGTGGCCACCAGGTTGTAAAACGGACGCTTCTTGGACCCACCGCGGGCCAGGCGAATCACCACCATAGGTAATCCCTTGAATTAGTTGTGAAAAACGGGAAATTCTAGCACTTAAACAAGCCAGCTGGCAAATGCAGGTGCTGAATCAGTCGGGGCGGCGCAATTTGTATCGTAAAACACCGCATCCGGGTATTCTACAAAACGGGCCGAAGCCCGCCGCAGGCCAAAGTGTAGCCGCCTGGCCGCGCTTTCGCCCGCATTTCCTGCGAATCACCTTAGTGCGTTTGAAGAAATAACCGGTTGGAGAGATCGGATTTATGTCGTCCTACGCCAGACCCCCCGTTTGCCTGCCTTTCGCTGTGCCCCTTCGGCGCGGCATTTCCCCTGTTTTCCAATCTCCATCCTGACGACGGATTTACTCCTTCCGGCATCGTTACGCCTGTTCGTTCGTGTTTTTTCCCCCACACTTCCTCTCTCGGAGGGTGCCACACCATGAAGAACCCGACATCCGTCTTCAAACCCGTCGCACGCCTGGCCTTGACGGGCCTATTGCTGGGCACGCTGGCGATGCCCATCACCGCTTCTGCCCGCATCGTCGGCGCGGCGATGACCACCGCTACGGGCAAGGTCACCGCCGTGGACCCGGCCACGCGCGCCATTACTTTGCAAGGCAACAACGGCAATACGGTCGAGGTCGTCGCCGGCCCCGAGGTCCGCAACTTCCAGCAGATCAAGCCGGGCGACATGCTGACCTTGGATTACTACGAGTCCGTCGGGGTGGATGTGCGCCCGGCGGGTTCGGGCGCCCCCGAAGTCAAGACTGAAACGGCGGCGACACGCAGCGCCGACGGCGCCAAGCCGGGCGGCGCAGTGGGCCGCCAAACCACCATCACCGCCGAGATCTGGCACATCAACAAAAGCGCCAACCTGGTCACGCTGAAGGGGCCGCAGGGCGGCATGCGCACGATCCAGGTCAAAGACCCCGCCTTGCAAGCGCGCCTGCAACAACTCAAGGAAGGCGACTTGGTGGATTTCACGATTACCCAAGCCGTGGCCGCGGCCATCCACAAATAAACCGAGCACCGGCAAAGAAAAGGCCCGCTTGATGCAAGCGGGCCTTTTTGCGGGTGCGTATCGGATAGCGGGTAGCGGATAACGGACTGCGGACCTAATGGCGCTTCTGCGCGGCGCAATCCGGGAATAAACGGCTGCGCCGGCTATCGGCGGCGCAGGTAATGCACGCCGCGCCCCTCGGCCTCGTGCTGCGCGACCAGCGTATTGCCGGTTTGACGGGCAAACGCCTGAAAGTCGCGGATTGCATTGCGGTCGGTGGTGACAACGCGCAGAACTTCGCCGCTGGCCATCTGCGCCAACGCCTTCTTGGCGCGCAGGATGGGCAGCGGGCACGTCAGGCCGCTGGCATCGATCTCGTGCTCGAAAGCCGGCGCTTGCGCGCCGGCGTCGACACCGGTATCCGCGCTGCTCATCAGAGACGCTCGTCCACCCACTTTTGCACACCGGCGATGGCGGCCGGCAAGGCGGCCAGGTCGGTGCCGCCGCCCATGGCCATGTCCGGACGTCCGCCGCCCTTGCCCCCCACCTGGCTGGCAACGAAGCCAACCAGGTCGCCCGCCTTGATGCGGTCGGTCAGGTCGGCGGTGACGCCGCCCACCACGCTGATCTTGCCGTCGGCCGAGCCGGTGGCAAGCAGCACGACAGCCGGCTTCAGGCGGCCTTTCAGGTTGTCGACCATGCCCCGCAGGGCCTTCGGGTCCACGTCGCCAATGCTGGCGGCCAGGACCTTGATGCCCTTGACGTCGACAGCGGCGCTGGTCGCCAGGTCGTTGCCGGCACTGGCCGCCAGCTTGTTGCGGGACTGCTCAAGGTCTTTCTCAAGCGCCTTGATCTGATCCTGCACCTGCGCGATACGCGCCGGCACGTCGGCCGGCGTGCTGCGCAGCATGCCGGCGATCTGAGTCAGCAAGGCGTTCTGGTTCTGCACCCAGGCCAGCGCGTTGTCGCCGGTAATGGCTTCGATACGGCGCACACCCGCCGCCACGCCCCCTTCGGACACGATCTTGAACAGACCGATGTCGCCGGTGCGGCTGACGTGTGTGCCACCGCAGAGCTCGCGCGAGAAGCCGATATCCAGCACGCGCACCGTATCGCCGTATTTCTCGCCGAACAGCGCCATGGCGCCGCCCTTGACGGCGTCATCGTATGCCATGACCTGGGCAACGGTGGGATGGTTGGCCAACACTTCAGCGTTGACGATGGCTTCGACGCGCGCGATCTGCTCGGCGGTCATCGGCGCATCTTGTGCGAAGTCGAAGCGGGTCTTGTCGGCATCCACCAGCGAACCGCGCTGCTGCACGTGCGTGCCCAGCACCTGGCGCAAGGCCTTGTGCATCAAGTGGGTGGCCGAGTGGTTGCGCACGGTACGCGCGCGGCGCACGGCGTCCACGCGCGCCAGCAGCGTCGTGCCTACCGACAACGAACCCGCTTCCAGCACTCCGTGGTGACCGAACACGCCGTTTTGAATCTTCAGGGTGTCTGCGACGGCGAATCGTACGCCGTCGGCTTCCAGCAAGCCGGTATCGCCGACCTGGCCGCCGGATTCAGCGTAGAACGGCGTGGCGTCCAGCACCACGACGGCATTCTGGCCAGCCTGCACCTGCTCGACCTGCGTGCCGTCCACGTACAGGGCCGTGACCTTGACGTTGTCGAGCTCCAGCTTTTCGTAGCCTTCGAAGCGCGTTTCGGCGCCTTCGTAGCTCAGGCCTTCGGCCATCTTGAACTTGCCGGCGGCGCGCGCCTGATCCCGCTGGCGTTCCATCGACACTTCAAAACCCGCCATGTCGACTTCGACTTCGCGTTCGCGGCAGATGTCGGCGGTCAGGTCGACGGGAAAGCCGTAGGTGTCGTACAGGGTGAACAGCGTCGTGCCGTCCAGCACGCCACCCTTGGGCACATTGGCCAAGGCCGTGTCCAGGATGCGCATACCGTGTTCCAGCGTTTCGCCGAAACGCTCTTCTTCCTGCTTGAGCACCTGCGCCACGCGGTCGGCCATGTTGGCCAATTCCGGATAGGCTTCACCCATTTCGGCGACCAGATCAGGCACCAGGCGGTGGAAGAACGGCTTGGTCTGGCCCAGCTTGTAGCCGTGGCGCAAGGCGCGACGCACGATGCGGCGCAGCACGTAGCCCCGACCTTCGTTGCTGGGGATCACGCCGTCGACGATCAGGAACGAGCAGGCACGGATGTGGTCCGCGATGACCTTCAGCGAGTTGTTCTCGAGGTCCTGCACGCCCGTTTCGCGCGCGGCGGCGTGGATCAGCTTTTGGAACAGGTCGATTTCATAGTTGGAATGCACGCCTTGCAGAACGGCGGCGATGCGCTCCAGCCCCATGCCGGTATCGACACAGGGGCGCGGCAGACGCGGCATATTGCCTTCGGCGTCGCGCTCGAACTGCATGAAAACCAGGTTCCAGATTTCGATGTAGCGGTCGCCGTCTTCTTCGGGCGATCCGGGAGGACCGCCCCAGACGTCCGGGCCGTGGTCGAAGAAGATTTCCGAGCAAGGGCCGCAGGGCCCGGTGTCGGCCATCTGCCAGAAGTTGTCCGACGCGTAGCGCGCGCCCTTGTTGTCGCCGATGCGCACGATGCGCTCGGGCGGCACGCCCACTTCATTGGCCCAGATGTCGTAGGCCTCGTCGTCTTCCTGATAGACGGTGACCCAGAGCTTTTCGGCCGGCAGCTTGTAGACCTGCGTCAGCAGCTCCCAGGCGTACTGGATGGCGTCGCGCTTGAAGTAGTCGCCAAAGCTGAAGTTACCCAGCATTTCGAAGAACGTATGGTGCCGGGCGGTGTAGCCCACGTTCTCCAGATCGTTATGCTTGCCGCCCGCGCGCACGCTGCGCTGCGAGGACGTGGCGCGCGTGTACGACCGCGATTCCTTGCCCGTGAACACGTCCTTGAACTGGACCATGCCCGAATTGGTGAAAAGCAGGGTCGGATCGTTGCCGGGAACGAGCGAGGACGACGGGACAATGGTGTGCCCCTTCGACTTGAAGAATTGCAGAAACTGGCGGCGAATCTCGGAGGATTTCATCGTGGATGACGCAGATTTAGGCGAATCTTTGATTATAGAGGGTTAGCGCGAAAGCGCGGAAAAGGCCGGTCCGGCTGCCCTATCTGACACACACATACCCCGTCGTCCACCCTTCGGTTTCCGTCCATTTTCCGCCCGCGGACACGATGACCCCGGCAAAGCCCGCGGGACAGGAACACTGCCCTGTCACGGGATTGGCCGTCGACACGCCGGTGTAATGCCTGCACCCACGCGGATGATTGAGGCTGTAGGCGCCACCAAAACCGCTTGATGCACGCTGCCAAACCCCGGACTGGCACGTCAACAATTCACTTTCGTGGGATGACGCCACGGTGCCAACCCCGACGTTGCAGGGGTGACCAGCCGTGCCGCGGGCGCCCACGGAAAGATACCCGCCTGCGATGATCGAGGATGCCGCGGTGAGCGACCCCGCCAAGCTGGGGTCCCGCGCATCGCCAATCTTTACGTACGGCGTCAGGTCCGGCATGACGGGCTGGACGCTGGTCTCGGCTTGTCCGCCGATGCCCGCCCAGAGCGCCACGGTGCCCGCCGCATAGGGCGGGGCGTTGGCCAAGGGGTTGGGAAAACTGAAGGCCGGCCCCCGCACCCGCCCGGGCGCCTCGGGCCACACCGCGCCCGCATACCCTTGCGCGGCGTCAATGATCGTGGAGATGCCGACCAGGTCCGGCGCATGCGTTCCCTTTTTCAGCACGGGCGTGTCGCTGTAGACCAGGGCATCAAGCCGGCAGCGCGGGCCGGGGCACGCGTCGTGTCTCACGATATGAACCCGCACGCCGAATCCCATCGCCGTGCGCACCGGAAAATCAGCGGGCAAATATGCCTGCGTGCGCAATTCCGCCACGGTGGGTGCAAACGGGTCCGCGAACAACGGGGCTCCGCCCTCGCCCACCAAAGGGCCGCCCTTGGACAAGGCGTCGAAATGGCGCTGGAGCGTTTGCGCCATCGCCTGTCTGACCTGCATCAGCCACACGCCCGTGGAGCGCGCCGCCGCGTCTTCGATCCGCTGGACGAGCTGGTTTGACGCCCAGATCGCAATCATGGACGTCAATGCCAGCGCCACCGCCAGACCGACCAGCGAGAACCCGCCTTGGGGCCGGCATGCGCGCGGCGACCCGCGCGCGCCCTTGCCAAAGAGCGGCGGCGTCATCTTGCGGTGAAAGTGAAGGTGTTGACTTCACCCTGGCTGCATTGCGCCTGCGCGAGGGCGGCGCGATACGGCACGTCGGGAACGGCCAGCGCGTCTTTCACGACTTTTGCGCCCGTGCCGCCGCCTATGGAGATAGCGTCCGAGACCCGTTGCAACACCGAGGCCAGCGCTGGGCACGCAGCATGGCTGACGTTAGTCAGGGTGACGACGAATGCCGACCCCAGCCCGCCCCCGCCGGACGCGGCGGCAGCCACCTCGACCACACCGTTGCGGCCCGTTCCGCTGCCGCCCAGACCGTGCACCACCCGTGCCGACGCCCCACTGCCCACGACAGCCAGCACGCTGGAGTCGCGCAGCGCATTCGCCAGCGCGCCGGTGTCCAGCCCCTCGTACGGCGTCACGCCACCACCCTGGGCATTGATTTTCATGCTGGCAATGAAACGCTGAATTTCCTCCCCGACCTTGGGCACCTTGTTTTCGATGACATAGGCGCCTATCGCCGGAATCCCGACGATGGCGATCAACAACACGATGGCGGTCACGATGGACACCTCCATCAAGGAAAAGCCCCGCTGCCGCGTTATGCGGCATCGACGCCGGTTTTTACTGTTCATGGGTATTCGCTGCATCGCTGCCTCCGTGGATAGATGAAATGTGCGCGAGTGGTGGTTCGGTACAGTCCTGCCCCGCGCTACTGACTTGCATAAAAATTCGTAAGGGCGCGCCGCAACTCGTCAATGACGCCGTAGTGCCAAAGCGTGATGCCCAATACCGTTGCCAGCGAGGCGACAAGCAGCGACCAACGCAATGCGGTCGCCTGTCTGCGCACGCGCGCCAGCAGGCGAGCTTCGACCCGCTGGCGTACTCGCGCCAAGCCCGCTTCAAGCCCCAACGCATCCATCATGTCGGCCATGTACCACAAGGTTTCCTGGTCCAGCATGCCGGTGGCGAAGATGTCCGGCCCGCTATCGCCCGCATCAATGTGGTCCAACATGGCTTGCAGATGCGTGTGCAGCCAAGGTGACGCGCCCCCCGCCTGCACCGACAGCGCACGACGAAGCCGGGTGTCCGCCGACCCGCGTTGCCGGATCAGCACAGACAACAGGCACAGAAAGCGAATCGCCTGAAAGTCGCGATACAAGCGCCATAACAACCATCGGTCCAAAGCGGCTCTGGCGCCGCCGGTCAGATTTGGCAAGGACCAGAGGCTTAGCAAGGCGATGCCCAGGCTCAGCACCAGCCATAGCAGCAGCCACTGATCCAGCGCGCCCGCCAGCCCGAACAGGTTGCGCGTCAAGCGGCCGTAGTCTTCCGGCGGCACCAGCTGGAAGACCGATTGCAGGCGCGGCACGGTGAAGTACGGAATGGCGCATAGCAACGCAAAGGCGACCGTGGCCGCGACCACTCCCGCGGCAGCGGCAGAGGCGACAGCCAGCCACGCTTGCCCCGCCAAGCGGACGGCCCCGGCAAGATCGCGCAACGCAGCGGCAAGGTCACCGCCCTCTTCCTGCACACAACTGACAAGACGACATTCGTCCAGCGGCAAGGTGCCAGACCATGCAACACCAAGGTCGCCGCCTTCCTCCTGATAGGAAGACGCCCAATGTCGGGACAGGCGGCCACGCACCGTTCGCGGGCCATAGCGGCGCGCATCGTCCTCGAAGATGTCGCGCAGGCTTTTACGCCCCTGCGTGCCCTCGATAAGATCGGCCAGATACGCGTAATAATCCGCGCGATGAGGCCGAAACCTTAGTGCGTCGAACCATGGCGACATGCCTTGCCCTGTGATTCGCGGCCACCCGCGAGCAAGTGTTTGCGGTCGGTTCATGAGGCGCCTCGCGGGGTTTGACGCACAGCCGCCGCCGGCGCCCCCATGGGGACATCGAAACGCCGCAACAGCGCGCGCGGGTCTACCTCGCCAGTGCTGACCTTAAGCAGAGCACAATGCAGCGCGCGTGCCCCTCGCGTGGCGGATTCCCGCCAGTCTTGCCCAGCCGCCTCCGGCTCCGTGCCCGACTGAAAACCCGCCTCGCGTACCAGCTTGTCCAGCCCGGCGTTATCACGGGCGCGCACGCGGTCCAGAAATCCGTCCAGGCGCTCGGGCTCGATCATTTCGGCCGCTACACAGCGACCCGACGTGCCGTTCAGCTGCGACAACTGTGGGCGTCGGCACGCCGGACATCCGTCTGCGTTCCTGACCCGTAGCTGGCCGGCATCCAACTGATAGGTGCCCTGAAGTGCCTGCACCCACGCCCGCCAACCCGCCGCGTCGTACGCCGCGTAGGCGCCTTCGACGCCCCCAACGGCATCAGCTGCCCGCCAGAGCCTGTCCACCGGCAACGCGCACGCGGGACACAAACGCGGCAACAGCGTCTGATAGACCAGTAGTTTCAAAATGCCTGGCGTGGCCAGGAAATCTCGCGACACGCCGATGGCATCCGAAGCAAGGCGTTCGGGAATCATGGCGGCCGCGCCCGCATGGGTCGTGGCGTAAAGGCTGATGCCCGAGCTGGCAAGGTCCATGAACGCGCGGCCCGTATTGACGTCACGGATTTCACCGATCAGCAGATCATTCATGGCCGAGCGCTTGATGGTCTTCAACTTGGCATCGAATGACGCCCAGGCGGATTCCGCCAACGCGCCACCCAAGGTGTTTTGCAACGCATTGGTGATGATGTATTCCACCGGGTCTTCCAACGTTATGACCTTGCGCGTGGGGTCGATACCGCGCATCAAGGTCGCGATGGTCGTGGACTTGCCCGACCCGACCACGCCGGCCAGCACAATGGCGCCGCCCTCGCGGTCACGGGCGCGTAGCAAGGTGGCGATTTGCCCGGGCGGGTAGCCCAAGGTCTGGAGGTTGCCGTCGGCCGTGGCGTCCAGGCGCAGGATGCGCAAGCACACCGACGGCCCGGCATCGGCGGCCAGAGAGGCCCATCGCAACACGATCGGAATGTCATCGACCACAAAGGCCAACCGCCCTTGCTGTTCAAGCGCGGGGTCGAAGACGGCGCCATTGCCGCCGCGCACGTCCATCCAGGCCACCGCCAGCACCTCCAGCAGCGTGTCGTTCGACAACCCGGCGAACCGGTCCGTGGACACGTAGTCGCCGTTGATCGTGTAGCGGATGTCGCAGGACTCGTGCCGCCGATTCACGTTGATATGCACATCGCTGGCGCCCTGCAAGACGCCCCAGCGAACAATGTCCAGGAACAGCGCGGCCAGGGCAGATGCGCGATCCGCCTGAGGACCGGCGCCCGATCCGCCCACGCCGGGCGCTGTCAATTGGCCCCGCGCAATCATCAGGAGCAATGGCGCGGGCAACTGGTAACGCAGGGGCGCGGCCAGGCGGTAGCCGGCCGCCGCCACCATGCGCTGCAACTCGTCGATGGCATCGCCGTGGACATATTCCTTGACCGCGAAGATGGCCACCTCGCCACTGTCCAGCAACACCGGGCACAGCCTGCCGGCCAACGAGGCCAGGTCAAACTCGCGGGCCAGCGCCCGCACAAGCGCGGGGGTCAGCCGCGCGATGTCATCGAGGGTGCCCAACAATGGAGGCGGCTGCGAGGGGCTTGGAATAACGCGCGGGATCATGGCGTTGCCGCTCCGATATCGACGCAAGCGGTGTGGTCAAGATCGTCGCGGCGCAAATGCACGCAGGCGCCTTCGACGGCCAGCAGTCGATAAGCGCGCGCAGAGTAGGCGCCGGCGACAGGGGCTTGGTGGCCGGCCCGATAGCGCAGTAGCGCGCCGTTGATAACGACGTCGACGTTAAGGCGGCGGGTAGATCCGTAAATGGCCGCCACGCGGATGGCGTCTACCTGCCGGGCGGTGGGCTCGTCGGGCTGTGCCGTCGCGCGGCCCGACGGGCAGATGCCGGGCACACGGCAATCGGCCAGCGCGGCAGCCGCGTCGGCACGCAACAAGGTCTGCACTGTTTCGACCCCTGGCCAGGGCCGGGCGTCTTCAAGCGGCAGCGTTGTTGCATGTGAGGCCCCGCAGCCGCATAGCGCCACAAACGCGATGGCGACAAGTCCCGGTTTAGTCTTGTTCATAGAGATCTCCTTGCAGTTCGGCGACCAGCGTGCTGGCCACCAAGGTGGGCTTGGCCTGTGCTTGGACGTCCACCACAAGACGAGACCAACGCGCGGGCGTAAGCGCGGGGGTAAGCGCGGTGGGGATAAGGCCGATCGACCGCAACGGACCTTGCAGACGCAGCGCGCGCCGTCGCAATACCGGGAGGGTCCGCGACGGGGAGACTTGGGCGCCAACGACCGATGCGTTCGACAACGACAGCGGCAATGCCACCGCCGACGCCAGCGACACTGACGCGAATGCAGGCTGCAAGCGCTGCAATGCGGCCACCAGTTCGGTGTCGACATGCAAGCCGCTAGGCAGCGCCAAGGCAGTCAGAGGAATAGGTTCGGATGCCACGCGCCACGCTAACGTGGCTTCGTCCAAGGGCTTGAATGACACCTGCCAGCCAGCGGGCAGCCGCGCGTACAAGCGTTGATTCGTCGCGAAACGGTGCGCGCGCGCATAGACCGCCGCACAACGCCAAACGCCCTCGCCGGCATCGCACTGCGCGCGGCGTAGCGCCCAGCCCTGTACCTGGATGGGCAACAGTCCCACACTGCGTAGCAGCCGCGCGACATCGTTCGGCCCATGCGCGGTCAGGGCGCCCAACATAGCCTGATGGGCGCTTAGCGGATCGGGTGGCGCGGAATCCTCAGCAGGCACTGCCGCCCAATGGGACAGAACATAAGGGACAACCGACCGCCAAACCGGCGGTGCAAGGGCCGCCATGGCGACGCACAGCAGGAACAGACGCAGTACAAACGGCACGCCCGCCCAGCGCGATGGCAAAGGCGCGAGGCGGGCGCCCGAATCCACCGCGCTGATGAGGCAAGCCCAGATGGAGTCGGGATCGTGCGCCGGTAAGCCAGGGCGTTGTTCTTGCAACCGCGCTTGCGCCTGCAACGCGTCATCGTGAGACACAAACACACGATCCGCCTGGGACAGCACCACACCGTCCTGAGCCGCGACCAGCCAGTACCGACCATCAGGAAGCGCGATGACGCAGTGTCCGCCGGACGGAAACCGCAGCGCGTAAAGCTGCGCGGCGGCCAGGACGAAGGGCCTTGCAGGACGGCGGGCCGTGCGACCAGGCGCGGCGTCCGCTGCCCGATTGCCTAGGTGGCCGTCTACGGGTTTGCCTACGCGATTGCGCCACCATTCACCGGCGCGTGCACGCCGCATTCCGCGCAGGCGCCCGTACCCCGCCATCGTTGCTGGCGAACCGCCTACGACGACGTGCGTGGCGCGCAACCGGCGCCCACGCGCGCGCGCAAGGGCCTGCGTGTCGGAGCCGATCAATACCAGCCATCGCAGGCCGAACGCCAGGCGATGGCCGGCGCCGGGGCAGTCAAGCAACAACGGGTCCGGGGCTCGTTTCATGGCGGCTTAGTACCCCTCTTCTACTTGGGCGGTGACGAGCATCAACGTCGTCTCGCGCGCCTGCTCGGCGCTGTCGTGCCCGCCGGCGATCAGCGGTAGCCCCGGGGCCAGGCGCTGGCCTGCATGCTGGTCGGTACTGCGGTCAAAGCCGGACAAAATCACGGGTTGCCCCGGCCGCAGCTCTATTTGCTGAACCGTGCCATTGCCGTCAATCGTGATCTGCTGCACCTGGACCTGATTGCCGCGCTCGCCAAAGGTGATGGTCTTCAGTGGTTGCGCCACCGCGTTGTCATACGCCACGGACAGCAAGATCTGGCCGTCATGCTGGATATCAGGAACCAGGGTCAGGAACGAGCCCACGGTTTCTTCTTTTTGCGTGATGGACACGGCCGGCAACGTGCCGTTGGCGCCCCCCGCCGTGGTGCCCGGCACCGCGGTGCTTTGTACGCGATCGATGTAGGAAAACGTGGTGCGAATGGCATGAGTGACCGGGCGCCGGTTAAGCGTCAAAACCGGAACCTTGTTGTGCCGGACGATCGCGCCCATTGTGCTCAGCGCAGACACCAGCGCTTGCGACCCTTGCCAGGCGCCCCGCCCCGCCGACACGTCAAGCGTGCTTGCCCCCGCAGCCGCCACGGCCGGCATGGCGTAGCGCGCGGAAGCCCCCGCCGCCGCGTATAGCGCGTTCCAGTCCAGGCCACCCGAGGCCGATTGCTTGACAATGACGGTGATTTCTTCAAAGACAAGCCGCACGCGACGCGTCATGGCTTTGTTTTCGCGTTCGAGGAAGACCGCGATGCGCTCCAACGCGTCGGGAGTGTCAGTGACGACGAGGGACGATGCGCCGTCCACCGCATCGGCAATCAGGCCCGACCGCGTCAGGAACGGCGCGATGCTGGCCCGCAGCACGGCCAGCGCGTTGTGTTCCTTGGCCGCCAACGTGGTGCTGGAGGTGCTTTCGAAGCCCTCACCGTCTGCGTTGCCGGACCTGCCCAGGCGCACGTCGACCGCGCTTGCCAACGACAGCGCGCGCACGTCGAACACGCGCGTCTCGGTGCGGTAGAACTCCAGCGCGTTGCGCACGTATCGCCAATGCACCGAAAAGCGCGCGGCCAACGCGTCCAGCAAGTCGGCAAGCGGCAAGGGGCCGTCCCGGACTTCCATGCGGTACGGCGCCGGCACGGACAAGCCGCCCGTTACGGCAAGACGCGGCAGAAATTGCTCCAGCGGCAGCAACGCTTCGGGTTGCACCCGCACCGGGATGCCGGTGGCAGCGCCCAGGCGTTGCGCCAATCCGAAAAGATCGGCGTCGTCCGCAAGCATCAACGTGGTGGGCACGTTCTCGCGCAAAGCGGGCGGCAGCGACACGTCGCGTGCCAAGGGTTGCGGCGTGCCGGCCACCCACGGCGCCGCCACGTCCTGCGCGGCGATGCGCGCCTGGCGGTCGGACAAGCCCTGGGCGAACGCGCGGTGATGGCCGGAGACAACATCAAGCCGTTCGATCGCCGCCCGATTCAAGTGCGCCACCTGCTCCGTTGCCGCGCAGCCAGCTAGCGCGCAAGTGGCAGCCACCCCAAACCATTGAAGCCGGTTCATGCCCCACTCCCTTGCGCAGGCGCGGCCCGCGAACACGATTGGGCCAGCGGCACCACCCGCAGGACCTGATTGCCGTAGAAGCAAGGCTGCAAGGGCTTGTCGGCCAGCTCGGTGGCGCTCAGCAATTCGCGGACAGCGGATTTGAAGTCGCCGGAAAAATCGGCCGAGGCGGACAGGGGAATGTCGACGTCGACAGCCCAGTGTTGCGGGCGAAAGGTCCAGCCCGAATCACCGGCCCACCGCGCCAGCACGGCGCGCAGCGTAGTGTCCGGGGGTGCGGCCCGATACCTGCTGACGGCGGCAGCCGCATTTGGGCTTGGAATGGCGGATAGGGATACGCCTGAAATTGAAGTGTCTGACGTTGAAGCGGCTCCGCTTGAAACAGCTGCCGTTACAGCGCCCGCCGTTGAAATGTCTGCCTTGGAATCGCCGGGCAAAGAAGCCGCAAGCACAGGCGCATCACGCGTGCCCAATGGCCCTTTACCCGCCAGTTGCCCTACGCCCGCGAGCGGTACGGCGACGGCGGCTTCTGCCGACATCGAAACCGGTGCGCCTGGCGCGGCCGCAACATCGGCTGCGCGTTCGGTGTCGCGTTGGGTGTCGCGTCGGGCTTCGCGTTCAGCGCGCGCCATCAAGCGCCCGCCGCGAAACCGCAGCGCGTCCCACGCCCCCGCCACCACCGCATAAGGGTCGCGCCGCGTATAGGGCAGCGCGTGTTCAACATTTGCTCGCACACCGAAGATAGCGGGCAAAGGTTGCCCCGGCGCGAATTGCAGCCAGACGTCCTTGCCGTCGTCGAACACCTGCATGGGCGCAACCGCCGGGTCGCCAGACAAGCGCCAATCAAAACGAAACGCGCGCGCAGCGGACCCGGCAGGCTGCCACCCCACACCGGCGCCATCATTGGCGGGCCAGCCAGTGCAAGCCCCCAGGCAAGACACGCCTGCCACCAGGAAAATGATTCGAACCATGCCTCACCGCAAGCTGAAGGCGCACCGGAATCGGTACGCATGAACGGCATGGTGGACGAGTGCAAAGCGGGCCGCCAGACTGGCATGTACGCATGGATGGATTGATCCACCCTGCGGGACAGGCGTGCCGAAGACGAAAAAAAACCCGGTCTGAAAGACCGGGTTTTTGCGGTGGCGGCAGGCAGCTTCAGCGCTGCCCGGGCCTGGCCTGTCGCTTAACGCTGCGCGGCGATGCTGCGCGCCTGCGAGGCCGCATTGTTCAATGCTGACACGGGCGGAACCTTGCCTTCGAAGGCGTCGTTCAGTTGCTGGTTCAGAACGGGTTCGATGCGCGCGTAGTTGGCCATGCGGAAGCCGCGGCTGTTGCTGGCCGGACGGTTGCTCATCGACGCGATCACGGCCTGTGCGCCCGGAATGCTCTTGTAGAACGAGACGTCAGACGCGCGGAACGCGGCTTCGGTCAGGGGCAGGAAGCCCGTGCGCTGATGCCATTCGGCGGCCACGACCGGCTTGGACAGCCAGGCCAGGAACTGAGCCGTTGCCTTTTCTTCGGATTGCGGGCGGCCTTCCAGCGCCCACAAAGCCGAACCGCTGACAAACGGTTGGCCGGCAGCCTTGGTGGCCTGGTCGTAGTACGGCACCGGCGCCACGCCGAACGACAGCGACTTGGTGTTCAGGAACGTGCCGAATGCGCCGGAATTGGCGGTCAGCACCGCGCATTCACCCTTGGCGAACAACTTGTCGGCCGACGCGTCGCCCGTGTGCGCCATGAACAGCAACGAACGCTTCCAGCTGACCATCAGGGAGATGTGGCGCATGTAGAGCGTGTCGAACTGCATCGCGGGCGCGGCGCTTTTCTTCGTGATCGCGTCCAGGCCGTTGTTGTTGCTGGTGAATTGCTGACCGTTGATCGGGGCCAGGTTCTCCAGGTGCACGGTGACCTGGTCGCTGGACGCGTAGGGGCAATCGATGTCGGCCACGTCGCGCAGCTTCAGCAGTTCGGCTTGCAGGCCGTTCCAGGTGCGCGCGGGGTTGTTGGGATCAAGCCCGGCCTTCTTGTAGGCGGCGGTGTTGTAGAACATCACCGGCACTTCGGCCATCCACGGGAACGCCAGCAGGCGGCCCTTGCTGTCGCGCGTGAAGCTGCTGGTGGCCGGCACGAACCAGTTCAGGTCCTTGATCGGGTACTTGGCTAGCAGTTCGTACATCGGCATGATGGCTTTGTGCTGCGCCACGACTTCCGGTGAATGGTTATCCGTCAGCTGGACCAGGTTGGGCGCCTTTTTGGCCTTGGCGGCCGATGCGGCTTCCTGTTCCAGCGCCTCTTGCGAGGCGAAACCACGCAGCTTGACGCTGACCTGGTCCTGCTCTTTGTTGTACTGCTTGGCCAGTTTTTCGAACTCGGCCTTGTTGGCGTCCGACAGTGTGTGCCAGACCTGGATTTCCACGGGTGCGGCGTTAGCCACCCCCGCCAGCGCCATCGCGGCGCCGAAGACCCATGCACGCCGGCTGGCGAACATCGCGCGGGCAACGCCCGCCAATTGCAGATTCTTCATAGGTTCACAGACCAAGAAAAGGAAATTCCGGTTCCGGCCGCCGTCCGCTGAGCAGATCGGCCAAAGCCCGGCCCGAGCCAACGCCCATCGTCCAGCCGAGCGTCCCGTGACCCGTGTTGATATACAGGTTGGGGATGCGGCTACGGCCGATGATGGGCACGTTCGAGGGAGTGGACGGGCGCAGGCCCGACCAATAACTGACGCGTTCGAAATCGAGCGCGTCGGGAAAAAGTTCTTGCGCCAGGCGCGTCATGGCTTCGCAACGGCCGGTGTTCAGACTGCGCGAATATCCCGAAAGCTCGGCGGTGCCGGCCATGCGAAGACGGTCGCCCAGACGCGAAAACACAATTTTATGGCTGCTGTCGGTCAGGCTGACCGTAGGCGTGGCTTCCGGCTTGAGCACCGGGAAGGTCGCCGAGTAGCCCTTGGCGGGATACACGTTGCACGGGATGCCCAAGGGACGCAGCAGATTGGGACTGAAGCTGCCCATCGCGACGACATACGCGTCTGCCGAGAGGGTGCCGTAGCGGCCATCGGGTTCAATGATTTCCATGCCGTGCACGGCGCCGCCTTGCGTCAGCAAACGCGTGACTCGCGTGTTGTAGCGAAATTCGACGCCGGCGCGGGCGCAGCGTTCGGCCAGCGCGACCGAGAACAAGTGGACGTCGCCGCTTTCGTCTTCAGGCGTGTAATCACCGCCCACGATGGTCTGGCGGTGCGGGGCCAGGGCCGGTTCGATGGCGATGACCTCATCTGCCGTGACCACGCGGCGCTCGACGCCGAAATCGCGCATCAGGCCGGCGGCCCGTTGCGAGTTTTCGAATTCGTGGGGATCGCGGTAGAAGTTCAGGATGCCGCGTTCAAGGTGGTCGTATTCGATGCCCAGTTCGGCGCGCATGCTGCGCAGCGTGGCGCGGCTGTACTCGGCCATGCGCACCATGGCCCGAATATTCGGAGCCAGCCGGCCCGGCAGGCATTCACGCAGGAAGGCCAGGCCCCACATCCATTGACGCCAGTCCAGCTGCGGCCGGAACAGCAAGGGCGCGTTGTCCTGGAACATCCATTTGAGCAGCTTGAGCGGCGCCTGCGGATTGGCCCAGGGTTCGGCATAGGAAACCGAAATCTGCGCGCCATTGGCAAGGCTGGTTTCCTGGGCGGGACCGGTGCAGCGATCAATGACCACAACGTCGTGGCCGGCCTGGTTCAGCCACCAGGCGCTGGAGATTCCGATAATGCCGCTACCCAATACCGCTACTTTCATGCCCGCATTGCTCCTTGCATGCCAAGTCGGCCACGGACCCGATGTCCGCCCCTTTGGCAAGCCGCTGCGAAGGCAGTTTACCCCGCCGATTTGCCTTCGCCTACGTATAAAAAAGGGGCGGAAGTCACGAAGCTTTTCAGCCTGTGAATTCCCCCCCGATGATTCCCGTGGTCCGATTTACGACGCGGCTTTCGCCAGGTCGGCCTCGGACGTGAAGGCATCCGCGTAGAACTCTTCCGGCGGCAGCCCGTTCTGCACGCTGAATTCGCGACGCGCGGCATCCACCATCAGCGGCGTGCCGCAGGCATAGACTTGATGGCCGGACAGGTCCGCGATGTCTTGCATGACGGCTTCATGGACGAAGCCGGTGCGCCCCGACCAGCCGTCTTCGGGCAGCGCATTGGACACCACCGGTACGTACTTGAAGTTCGGCAGCAGGCCCGACCAGGACTGCGCCAGTGCGTCCATGTACAAGTCCTGGGGACGGCGGCCGCCCCAGTACAGCGTGACCGGGCGCGCAATGCTCTTGTGGATCATGTGCTCGACGATGGCCTTCACAGGCGCAAAGCCCGTGCCGCTAGCCAGCAGCACGATGGGCTTGTTGCTGTCTTCGCGCAGGAAGAAAGAGCCGAACGGCCCTTCCAGCCGCAGGATCTCGCGTTCCTTCATCTGCGTGGTGCCGGCGCCGAATACATGGTCCGTGAAAAGCCCGCCCGGCATGTGCCGGATGTGCAGTTCAAGCGGGCTGCCGGTATGCGGCGCACCGGCCATCGAATAGCTGCGACGACGCCCGTCTTTCAGGATGACTTCGATGTACTGCCCGGCGTAATAGCGGAACTGCTCGGAAGCAGGCAGTTGCAACTTAAGCACGGTGACATCGGGCGCCACGCGTTCCAGCGTCTGCACGCGCGACGGCAGCTTGCGAATCTGGATGTCGCTGGCCAGCCGGACTTCGGTGGATTCAACCACCATGTCGGACGCGGGCCGCGCCTGGCAAAACAGCGTGTAGCCGTTGGCCAGTTCTTCCGGCGACAGGATCTGGGCGGGATATTGCCCGGCGTCGAACTCCCCGGACACCACTTTGCCCTTGCAGGTGGAGCACGCGCCATTGCGACAGCTGTAGGGCAGCACGATGCCGGCGGCCAAGGCGCCGTCGAGCACGGTCTGGCCGGGCTCAACCGGGAATTGATGCTTGCTGGGTTGGATGATGACCTGGAAGCTCATGATGAAATGGTTCAGGGTTGACGAAAGCGCCATCCGGCCAGGCCGAAATGGCGCGTTGCCCGGCCCGGCCTCAGGCCGGGAACTTGCGAATTTCCTTGACGCGATTCGCGCCGTCCACCAGCACGACCTGCGGCTTGTGCTTGGCGGAGTCTTCTTCGGACATCGGCCCGTAGGTGCAGATGATCAACAGATCGCCCACCTGGGCCCGGCGCGCGGCCGCGCCGTTCAGCGAGATGGCGCCGCTGCCGCGGGCCGCCTTGATGATGTAGGTGTCGAAGCGTTCGCCATTGGTGACGTTGTAGAGTTCGATGCGTTCGAACTCGCGCATGCCGGCAGCGTCCAGCAGGTCTTCGTCGATGCCGCATGAGCCTTCGTAGTGAAGATCGGCTTCGGTGACCGTGACGCGGTGTAGCTTTGCCCGCAGCATGATGCGTTGCATGATGGAAATTCCTGGTTCGCGGTCCGGTCCGCGACGTGTTGCTTAAGTGATGCCCGGCATCCGGTTTTGCCGTTGGAAGCCGGTATTCTATAATTTTTGCCGCAGCGGGACGGCCCGTTGCTGCGCACGGTCAAACGACCGGTGTTTTTTTATCCGGGGACGACCCCTTATTGCCGGCGCAATGCCGGCAGCGCAACAGAAGGAGTCGTCAATGACCTGGATCATCCTGGTGCTAGCGGGCCTGTTTGAAATCGTCTGGGCCGTGGGCCTGAAATACACCCATGGCTTCACCCGCCTCTGGCCGTCCCTGATTACCGCGGGCGGCATGGCCATCAGCGTGTGGCTGCTGGCTGTCGCCATGAAAACGCTGCCGCTGGGCACCGCCTACGCCGTGTGGGTGGGCATCGGCACCGTGGGCGCCTTCGTGGCCGGTATCGTGCTGTTCGGCGAGTCCACGAGCTGGATGCGCATCGTCAGCGTGGCCCTGATTGTGCTGGGTCTGATCGGCCTGAAGTTGTCTTCGGCGTAATCCGCACAGGTGTCTTCGGCGTGACCGAAGACACCCCGGCCCGGCGACCGGTCAGAAATCCAGTTCGATCTCGACCGCGTCGCCGACTTTCAAGCGCGCGCCGGCCGGCGCGTCCAGAATGGCGTTCTGGCCAAACACCACCCCGATATCCAGATTGCGATAGCCCGCCAGCGTACGGCCGGGCTCGTCGTGCTGCTGGGCGGTGCGCTGGTCGATGTCGGGAATCGAGCAACGAGTGCACGGCTTGACGAACGCCATCCGAACGCCCGCTGCCGTGATCATGGCGGTATGGTCTTCCTCGAAGGGTTCCCATTCGCCCTCGACCACGATGTTGGGCCGGAAACGGTCCATGGGCACCGGCGCCACGCCCTTGGCTTGCAGGCGCGCGTTCAAGTCATCCAGCGAGGCCTGGTTGGCGATCAGCAGCGGGAACCCATCGGCAAAGCCGAAGTGGTGGTCGCCCACGAAGGCGTCCGCCAGATCGGGATGCGCATCCACCCAGCGCGATACCCAGTCGGGCTTGGCGTTGCGCGCGGCAGCGCTGTCCACTTTCAGCAAGCGGCACGGCGTTTTCAGGAATTCCGAAAACCATTGGCCCGTGGCGGCGCTTTCGTGGCGCGCCGATATCGTGTCGGCCCAGACCGCCACGGTTTGCGCCCCGGGCTCGATGCCGGATTCATCCAGGGGCACGTCCAGATCGGGCATGCCGGGCGCGCTGATACGAAGCGCATCGGCGGTCAGCGCCGTGCGGATCAGGGCCATCGCCGGCCATTGGCGCTGCGTCATGAACTGCCCATCGGCGCCGATCAGCATCCAGCGGCGGTCGTAAGCCAGGCCGGCCCGGTCGATGGGCGACTCCGCCAGATCGATGCCGGCGCAGGATTTGATTGGGTAAATGTGCAAGCTCAGGATACGGGCGGACATGGCGGCATCGCTTTGGCGTGAGGGGAATCCGCGCAAGAATAGCAGAGAGCAGACGCCGGCATCAGTCGAATTTCAGGCGCCGCACCGCGCATGAAAAAACCCGGGCAAGGCCCGGGTTTCGGTGTGGGAGGTACAACCCGCCAAGGTCCGACGCGGCGGGCTGAACGCGGCGGATCAGCCGCCCACCAGCTTCAGCGTATCCAGCGGCGTCACCGCCTTGAAGCCCTTGCGCGTCGCGATATGTTCGGGGCGCGGCGTCAGGCCGTACTTGGGCGGGTTCAAGGTGTTCTCCATGCTGTTGTAGACCATGAAGACATTGGCACGCGGCCACGGCGAGATATTGCTGTTCGAGCCATGCATGGTGTTGCAGTCGAAAAACACCACCGAACCCGCCTTGGCGGTCATCGAGCGGATGCCGCCCTGCTCTACCAGCAATTGCAGGCTGACCGGGTCCGGCACCCCGTATTCCTGCTTTTTCAGCGATTGCTTGTAGTGCTCGTTCGGGGTTTCGCCCACGCACGAGATGAACTGGCGGTGCGAGCCGGGCACCAGCATCAGCGGGCCGTTGCACTCGTTGTTGTCGGTCAGCAGCACCGAGCAGCTCAGCGCGCGCATCGACGGCATGCCGTCTTCCACGTGCCACGTCTCGAAGTCCGAGTGCCAGTAGAACTCTTTGCCCTTGAAGCCGGGCTTCATGTTGGCGCGCGACTGGTGAATGTATACCTCGGAGCCCAGGATCTGCCGCGCCACGTTGACCAGGCGCGGGTCGCGCACCAGGCGCGACAGCACGGGGTTCAACACATGCACCATGAAGATGGAGCGCACGGCGTTGCTGCCGGGTTCAGTGATGGATTCCTCGCGCCGGATGATCGACGGGTCGCGCGTCATGCGCTCGACCTCGGCGGACAGCGCGCGGATCTCTTCTTCGGAAAACAGGTTTTCCAACAAGAGAAAGCCGTCGCGCTCATATTGCCCGACCTGTTCGCCGGACAAGGCGTTGGCGTACTTGCCGTCGCCATAGACCACCGGGTCCTGGCGGGCAATGATGGCGGAGCCCCGGTCCGTACGGGAGGCGTACGGATCCTTTGCAGGTGAGATCATGCGAACCTCCTTGTATCAAGCCGCTTTGGCTTCGGCTTCAGGCAAGGCGTAGACGCCTTCTTTGTCGTGCACTTCCTGGCCGGTCAGCGGGGGGTTGAAGACGCAGATGACGCGCAGCGGCTCTTTGCCGCCGCACAGCCAGTGCTCGTCGTGTTCGTTCAGCGCGTAGACCACGCCGGGGCCCAAGTCATACTTCTTGCCGTCGGCGATGGTCTCGATGGAACCGTCGCCTTCAATGCACCACACCGCTTCAAGATGGTTCTTGTAGTGGATGTGCGTGCGGCCGCCGGGAAAGATGGTGGTCTCGTGGAAGGAAAAGCCCATGCCGTCCTTCTTGAGCAGCACGCGGCGGCTGACCCAGGTGTCGGTACGGACTTCGTCGGCGGTGCCGATCACATCTTTGACATTGCGTACGATCATTGACGTTTTCCTCCAAATTTAAGAATGCGGGCGGACTGGCCTTCTTCTGCCAGCGCGTCGGCCACGCTGGCCTCGATGATGTCCAGGCCCTTGCTCAACAGATCTTCTTCAATCGTCAGCGCCGGCAGCAGCTTGAGCACTTCGTCATGCGCGCCCGAGGTCTCGATGACGACGCCCTTCTGGAATGCCTGCTGCGCGATGCGGTTGGCCAGCGCGGGGGTGGTGTTGCACACCAGGCCCTGGATCAAACCACGGCCGCGCACCGACAGGCCCGCGTTGGGATAGCTGTGGACCAGGTTTTCCAGCCAGTCACGCACCGTGCGTTCCTTGCGCTGGATGTCGGCCGTGAAGGCGGTGTTGGCCCAATAGGTTTCCAAGGCCTGCGTGGCGGTGACGAACGCCAGGTTGTTGCCACGGAACGTGCCGCTGTGGGCGCCCGGCTTCCAGATGTCCAGCTCGGGCTTCATCAGCACCAAGGACATCGGCAGGCCGAAACCAGACAGCGACTTGGACAGCGTGATGATGTCCGGGCGGATGCCGGCGGCTTCAAAGCTGAAGAAGGTGCCGGTACGGCCGCAGCCCACCTGGATGTCGTCCACGATCAGCAGCATGTCGTGGCGCTTGCACAGCTTTTCCAGCTCTTTCAGCCAGCGTAGCGTGGCAACGTTGACGCCGCCTTCGCCCTGCACGGTTTCAACGATGACGGCGGCGGGCTTGTCCATGCCGCTGCTGGGATCTTCCAGCATGCGTTCCAGGTAGGCCATCGTGTCCACGTCGGGGCCGAAGTAGCCGTCATAGGGCATGAACGTGGTGTTGCCCAGCGCATAGCCGGACGCTTCGCGGAACTTCATGTTGGCCGTCACGGCCAGCGAACCGCCGCTGACGCCGTGAAAGCCATGCGTGAACGAAATCACATTCGAACGGCCCTTGACCTGGCGCGCGATCTTCAGCGCGGCTTCCACGGCATTGGTGCCGGTGGGGCCGGTGAATTGCAGCGTGTATTGCCAGTTGCGCGGCTTGAGCAGCACGCGATCCACCGTCTCCAGGAAACGCTTCTTCGCGCTGGTCGCCATGTCCAGGCCGTGGACGACGCCGTCCGCCTGCACGTACTCCAGCAGTTTTTCCTTGAGAACAGGATTGTTGTGGCCGTAGTTCAGCGTGCCTGCGCCGCTGAAGAAATCGATGTACTCGGTGCCGTCTTCGTCGATCAGCGTCGAGCCGCGGGCCTGGCTGAATATCACGGGGAACGACCGAATGTAGCCCCGCACTTCGGATTCCATCCGGTCAAAGATTTTCAAGTCCATATGATCAATCCTCCCTTTTTCATCTCATAAGTCGAATAGACGGCACGATCCCTCCGGATGCGGTGAACGCATTCGGACAGGCATTGCCATCCCGGTAATTTCGATAAGTCCGCTGGGGTTGCGCTGCCCTACGGGGCAGGCAATGCGAACGGGCCTATCCTCAACAACATCTCGTCGTCATGGTCCGCGCCACCAAACAATTGCCGGTCGAAGAACGGCTGTTCGGAAACGTGGGCGCCAAGCTCGCCGGCCAGGCCGGTAAAGCTGCGGCGCGATGCCTGGTTGTCAGGCCCCACCGTGGTTTCAAGATATCGAACATGCTCGAGCCCCTTGCGTTGCAAGAGGTCGCGAAGCATGGCGCGGCCCAACCGATGGCCGCGTGCGCGGGTGTGCACCGCAACCTGCCAGACGAACAACACGTCGGGGCGGGTCGGGATCACATAAGCGGAGATAAAACCGTCGATACGTCCGCCGGCACTTTCGGCGATGACGCAGGTGTCGCTGAAATGCTCACCAAGGAGCAAGTAGGCGTAGAGGGAATTCAGGTCGAGCGGCGGGCACTCGGAAATGAGCTGGTGAATGGCGGCGCCGTCTTTGCGGGTGGGCAGACGCATCGTATGGGTCTGCGCGCGAACCGCCGGCGCCACGGCACTTGAGAGATGGGGGGTGTCCAGTTCGTTTTTCTTCATGCAACGATTCCCGATTCTGGGGGTGCCCCGCCCGTGGGCACTTCAAGGATGGGCGACGATACATCGCCGTGCGGTTCCGCTGCGACTGCCTGCCCTTCCTGCTCCATCAGCGCCACGATGCGTTCCAGCGATAGCGTGATGGTGGCTTGCTCAAGCTCGGGCAACGCGTTCAATGCGTCGGCCAGATGCTTTTGCAGGGGAGACGGGGCGCCTTGGGCCAATTCGCGGCCGGCGTCCGTGGCAGTAACGAAAACAATGCGGCGATCTTCGCGGCCGCGTTCACGGCGGATCAAACCCTTGTCTTCCAGGCGGTCCAGGATGCCAACCACCGTGCTGGGGCTGACATGCATTTCACGGCTGATGGCCGTGGCCGTCATCGGGCCATTGGCCATTACCGTGCGCAGACACATCAACTGCGGAGCAGTGATATGGCTGACCGCGGACAACTGTCGCGAGTGCAATGCGATCGAACGCGTGATGCGGCGCAGGGCTCGCAAAATGCGCAGGTCGTACTGCTGGGAGGGATCAGTGTTCGCGGGGCTGGTCATGGAAGAGAAAGGTTCGGTCAAATTCATTTCTACACGAATGATATGCGCCCGATGTATTCGCGTCAAACAAAAATCCCGCGCACGATGTAAATAAATGAACACGGATTTGCAGAAGATATAAGCAAATTTCCCGGACTTGCGAGAGGAGCAAGTGGCGTGCTCAAGGAGCGGCCGCGTGGGCTAGAACAGCATCGCCGCACGAGAAATGCCGAGGAAAAAAACAATTGTTTTATTTAAATCCGCGGATATATCATTTGTTTTTAATCGGTACATCCCGGCCTTACCCACATGTCATTGCCCCCTGACCTCATCCCGACCTTGCAGCAAAGAATGGAAGGACTGCCACCGGAGCTGCAACGCGCGGCGCATTGGGTGGCGGCGCATCCGGCGCAAGTGGGGTTGTGGTCGATGCGGCGTCAAGCCCAGGCGCTCGGCGTGGCGCCGGCCACCATGCTGCGGCTGGCGCGGGCGCTGGGATATTCCAGCTACGAAGCATTTAGACAGCCTTTCCAACAAGCGCTTGCCGGCAATAGCGGCCAAGCCCAGCCCGGCCTGCGTGATCGCGCCGCCGCGCTGCAAGCAGCGGCCGGCGATGCCGCCACGCCGGGCCACGATGTCTTGACCGACTACCAGGTCCAGGCGGTGACGTCAGTGTGCGCCCTGAACCAGGCGTCCGCATTCGACGCTGCCGTCCAGACTTTGCTGAACGCGCGGCAGGTGGGCTTTCTGGGCACGCGTTCCGCCTTCGGCATCGCGTTCCAGATGCGCTACGCCTATCAGTTGGTGCGCCGTAACAGCGTGCTGATCGACGGCCTGGGCGGGGCGCCAGCCGAACAGGCCGACGGCTTGGACGCTGGCGACGCGCTCATCGTGATCTCGCAAGCGCCCTACCCCACCGCCACCGTGCAACTGGCACGCCAAGCGGCGCAGCGGGGCGTGGCGCTGATCGCCCTGACCGACGACCCCTTGTCGCCGCTGGCCGTGGACGCACGCCACACGCTGCGCTTCGCCCCGCCCGACCGCGACGGCGTGCGGGCGAACCCGGCCCGCCGAGGCCCCGGCTCGTTCTTTCACACCACCGCCGGCTTGCTCGGCTTGGCCGAACATCTGATCGCCAGGTTGACGGCTCGCGGCGGCGCGGACGTCCTGAACCGCCTGACCGAAGTGGAACAGCGCCTGCGCGCCGACAACGTCTATTGGACCGCCCCAACGTCCCGCCGCCCCGGCTGACTTCAACCCTCACCTTTGCCAAACGGATTGCCATGAGCCACTCCCACGTTCTGCATCGTTCCCTACGCCAGACGCCCCCTGTCGCCGTCAAAGGCCAAGGCGTGTGGATCCACGACAGCGCCGGCCGCGCGTACCTGGACGGTTCCGGCGGCGCCGCCGTGTCGTGCCTGGGGCATAACCATCCCGACGTCCAGGCCGCCATGCACGCCCAGATCGACGCGCTGGCCTATGCCCACACCAGCTTCTTCACGACCGACGTCGCCGAACAGCTGGCCGCGCGGTTGGTGGCGGACGCGCCGCAGGGCATTTCGCACGCGTACTTCGTGTCGGGCGGGTCCGAGGCGGTCGAGGCCGCGCTGAAGATGGCGCGGCAGTACTTTGTGGAAATCGGCCAACCGCAACGGCGCCATATCGTGGCGCGCCGCCAGAGCTACCACGGCAACACGCTGGGCGCGCTGGCGGTAGGCGGCAACGCGTGGCGCCGCGCGCAATTCGCGCCGCTGCTGATAGACGTGGAGCACGTGTCGCCCTGCTACGCGTATCGCGACCAGCAAAGCGGCGAAAGCGCCGAGCAGTACGGCGAACGCCTGGCGCGGGAACTGGAACAGACCTTTGAGAAGCTGGGCCCCGACACCGTAATGGCGTTCGTGGCCGAGCCAGTGGTGGGTGCGACCAGCGGCGCCGTCACCGCCGTGCCCGGCTACTTCAAGCGCGTGCGCGAGGTCTGCGACCGCCACGGCGTGCTGCTGATTGCCGACGAAGTGATGTGCGGCATGGGCCGCACGGGCACGCTGTACGCGGTGGAACAGGAAGGCATCGTGCCTGACCTCATCACCATCGCCAAGGGCCTGGGTGGCGGCTATCAGCCCATTGGCGCCGTGATGGTCCAACAGCGCATCGTGGACGCCATGCAGCAAGGCAGCGGCTTCTTCCAACATGGGCACACCTATCTGGGCCACGCCATCGCCTGCGCGGCCTCGCTTGCCGTACAAGACGTGATCCGCCGCGACAACCTGCTGCAACGCGTGCGCGAACAAGGCGCGGGTCTGCGACAGCGGCTGGAGCAGGCGCTGGGCCAGCATCCGCACGTGGGCGACATCCGCGGGCGAGGTCTGTTCATGGGGATTGAGCTGGTGCAAGACCGCGCCACCAAGCAGACCTTCGACCCCGCGTTGGCGCTACACGCGCGCATCAAGCGCGAAGCCATGGCGCAGGGGCTGATGGTGTACCCGATGGGCGGCACCATCGACGGGCGCCAGGGCGACCACGTGTTGCTGGCCCCGCCGTTCATCATTTCCGATGACGAGCTGGACCAACTGACCGAACGACTGGTTGGCGCCATCGACACGGCGCTGAACGCGGTCCGCCGCGACGTGTGATCCGGTATGCCGATCAGCCCGCTCGCGCGCGCCGCCAAGGCGGCAACGCCCCGATGGTCAGCGCGCGCAAAAACCACTCTACGGGGCCGTATGCGTGATGCTTTAACCACCATGCGGACCACGGCAGCTGCGCGGCGAATATGGCGGCCGCGATGCCCACGGTTGCCAGCGGCGACACCGACGCAAACAGGCGCAGCCCCCAGCCGGTGAACAGGAACGCGCAAATGACCGACTGCATCAGGTAGTTGCTTAACGCCATCCGCCCTGCCGGCGCCAGCCACGCCGCCAAACCGCCCAATGCGCGGGTACGGAACGCCAGCAGAAACGCGGCGGCGTACGACATGCTTAACAGCGGCGCCGTCAGCAAGTCCACCGCCAGCCCGGGCAATTCCCAGGCGGCACCGGCAAACGGCAGGGACGAGGTCGCATACAACGCCGACCCCGCCAGGCCGGGCAGCAAGCCGAACGCGCACAGCAGCCACAGCACGCGCGGTTGCCGCCACGGGTCGGCCAGCGCTTGGCGCCGGCCCAGCGCGTAACCGGCGAGGAACATCGCGAAGACGAACGGCCCTTGCACGAACAACACCATGAACCACACCGAGGTCGTTAATTCCTTGATGTGCTGCGAGATGGTTGTGCCAATCGTGCCGCGATACGCCTCGATGGACGCCAGCGCGTCGGCCCAGTACTGCGCCTCGTAGCCGGCGGGCACGGGGTCCAGGAAACTGAGCAGGCCCAGCACCCCCCACGCCGTTGCGGCCAGCACGATCAGCCACAGCGCGGTGTGCAGCGCATGCCGGAGTGCAATCCGGCGGCACGCCAGCAAGCCCAGGCCTAACAAGGCGTAGGTCAGCAGGATGTCGCCTTGGTAGAACAGCACGGCGTGCAGTGCGCCCAGCACGGCCAGTCCAGCCAGCCGTCGCACGAAGCGCGGGGCGAAGGCTGCCCGGCTGCGTTCAGCCGCCGCCATCTGCAACGTGAAGCTGTAGCCGAACAGAAAGGAAAACAGCAGGTAGAACTTGGTTTCGAACAGGCAGGCAATCAGCCAGCGCACCACCAAGTCCAGCGGACGGGAGTAGGTCGGATCGGCCATGCCCGCGCCGTAGAACGGCGACGAGAAAACGCCGATGTTCACGACCAGGATGCCGAAAAGCGCAAAGCCGCGCAGCGCATCCACGTGCGCCAGGCGGCTGGCGGGCATGGCATGCGCGGCGGCGTGAGTCATGGGCGCGCGCCCCGGCATGGCCTGTGGCCTTACCCCAGCACGGGCGACAAGACCGGCTGCTTGGGGCGCACGTCCAGCTGACGGCCCTTGCGCGCGCGCTTGCCCACATACGGCGCCAGCGCGTCACCCACCAGGATGTCTTCGGTCAGCTTGTTGCGATAGATGCCCGTGGCGCGCAGGCCGCGAGCGCCAATCGGCACGGTCTGGTCCAGCTTGTCGGACGCGTCCAGACCCATCAGGATGGTGCCACGGCCCCCGCCCGACAAGGACTTGCATTCGTCCAGCCCAAACACCAGGAACTTGCCCTTGGCCGACAGCAGCGCCAGTTGCGTGGCGCCGTCGAACAAGGGCACCGGGCGCAGCATTTCATCGCCGGTTTCCAGCGTGATGAACTGCTTGCCGGCGCGCTGGCGGCTGACCATGTCGGACAGCTTGGCCGCAAAGCCATAGCCGCCGCGCGTAGCCAACAGCCAACGCGATTCAGGCGCGGCCGCGATCGTGTGCACGATGCGCGTGCCGGATTCCAGATCGATCATGGTCGTGACCGGCTGGCCGTCACCCCGCGCCGAGGGCAAGCCCGCGACCGGCACCGAATACACCCGACCGTTGTCGCCCATGGCGATCAGCGTATCGGTGGTGCGGCATTCGAAGGCGCCGTACAGGTCGTCGCCCTGCTTGAAGGTGAACTGCGCGGCATCGTGGCCGTGGCCCTGACGTGCACGCAGCCAACCCTTTTGCGACACGATCACCGTCACCGGTTCGTCCAGCACCTTGGTTTCGAGCACGGCGCGTTCGGCCGTTTCGATCAGCGTGCGGCGGTCGTCGCCATACTGCTTGGCGTCGGCCTCGATTTCCTTGATCAGCAGGCGCTTGAGCGTCGTCGGATTGTCCAGCAGTTCCTGCAACGAAATCTGGTCCTTGCGCTTGTCGGCCAGTTCCTGCTCGATCTTGAAGCCTTCAAGGCGAGCCAGCTGGCGCAAGCGCATTTCCAGAATGTCTTCGGCCTGGCGCTCGGACAGCTTGAAGCGTTCCATCAGCGCCGCGCGCGGCTCGTCGGATTCGCGGATCGTCTGGATGACTTCGTCCACGTTCAGGTAGACCAGCATGCGGCCTTCCAGCACGTGGATGCGGTCGGTGACCTTGTCCAGGCGGAAACGCGTGCGGCGCACCACGGTGTTGGTGCGGAACGCCACCCATTCGACCAGGATGTCGCGCAGGCCCTTCTGGCGCGGCCGGCCGTCCGTGCCGATACACACCAGGTTGATCGACGAGCTGCTTTCCATGCTGGTCTGCGCCAGCAGCGTGTTGACGAATTCGTCACGGTCCACGCGCGAGGTCTTGGGTTCGAAGACCAGACGCACCGCCGCATCCTTGCCGGACTCGTCACGCACGGCGTCCAGCAGGTTCAGCATCACGGCCTTGGCCTGGGTCTGCTCGGGCGTCAGGCTCTTCTTGCCGGACTTGACCTTGGGATTGGTGATTTCCTCGATCTCTTCCAGCACCTTCTGGCCCGAGGTGCCCGGGGGCAATTCGGTGATGACCAGCTGCCATTGGCCGCGCGCCATTTCTTCGAACTGCCAGCGCGCACGCACCTTCAGGGACCCCCGGCCCGCGCCGTAGATCTGCGCGATATCGGCGGCCGGCGTGATGATCTGGCCGCCCCCGGCAAAGTCGGGGCCGGGAATCATGGCGTGCAATTCGGCGTCCGGCAGTTGCGGATGCTTGATCAGCGCCACGCAGGCCTGCGCCACTTCGCGCAGGTTGTGCGGCGGCACCTCGGTGGCCATGCCCACGGCAATGCCGGATGCGCCGTTCAGCAGCATCATGGGCAGCCGCGCGGGCAGCATTTGCGGTTCTTGCTGGCTGCCGTCGTAGTTGGGCACGAAGTCGACCGTGCCTTCATCCAGCTCATCAAGCAGCAGCTTGGCGATCGGCGTCAGGCGCGCCTCGGTGTATCGCATGGCGGCGGCGTTGTCGCCGTCGCGCGAACCGAAGTTGCCCTGGCCGTCGATCAGCGGATAGCGCAGCGAGAAGTCCTGCGCCATGCGCACCATGGCGTCATAGGCCGCCTGGTCGCCGTGCGGGTGGTACTTACCCAGCACGTCGCCCACCACGCGCGCGGACTTCACCGGCTTGGCGCCGGCGGCCAGCCCCATCGCCTGCATGGCGAACAGGATGCGGCGTTGCACGGGCTTTTGCCCGTCGCCCACGTCGGGCAAGGCGCGGCCGCGCACCACGGACACCGCGTAGTCCAGATAAGCCTGTTCCGCGTAGCGCGCCAGCGTGATGGCGGCATTGGCATCGCCGTCGCCATCGGGCGGGGTGGGGTCGAACAGGCCGGGTTGATTGCTGTCGGTCATGGTTATTCAGGTAGACAATTTCATCGAAACGGCGTCAATGCGCCCTTACGCGGAGGGGGCCAGCTGGGTGTCGGCGACATGCGCGCGCAGTTGGGCGCGCACCGCTGCCAGCGTGGCGGCGTCCTGGCCGCGCTTGGGAATGATCACGCCTTGCAAGGTGCCCAGAATGACGTACAGGTGCTGCGGCGTTTCCTCGACGCGGCGGATATCCGACCATTCCATCCGGCCGGAAGCGCTGCCGGTGGTATCTAGAATGCCGTCGGGGCCAAAGTCCAGCTGATGCCGTCCCAGGAAAAGGTCGTCGGGCTGCTTCTTGAGCATGCGGCGCGTGTTCATCCGGACCAGCGGTGGCAGGACGAATTCATACGCCAGCGCCAACAGCACCAGAATGCCCAGGCCGACCGCCAGCCCTTCGAAATACACGGGCAGCATCCGCGACCAGTTGGGCCCCTTGCCGTCCCAGGTCTGCCAGACCAGGTAGGCAAAAAGCGCCACGATCATCAGCACGCCAAAGCGCAGGTGCGAACGATACCGACGCCGGCGCAGTTCGGGCCGCCGGTATACATAGGCGGCGAACTCGGCGTAGTCGTCAGCCGTCATGTCGACGGTCATGCGGGCGGAGTCGGAAGCGGGGTCGGGCAAGGTGGACGTCATCAGATGTCCAGCTCTGCCAGGTTGCCCTTTTCCTCGATCCAGGCGCGGCGCTGCGAGGATTCACCCTTGCCCATCAGCATGTCGAACATGCGGGTGGTGTCTTCGGGGGTTTGATCGCCGTAGCCCACGGGCAGCAGGCGGCGCGTGTCCGGATTCATGGTGGTTTCCCACAGTTGTTCCGGGTTCATTTCGCCCAGGCCCTTGAAGCGGCTGACGGACCAGGCGCCTTCGCGCACGCCTTCCTTGCGCAGCTTGTCTTGCGCGGCTTCAAGCTCGCCTTCGTCCAGACAGTAGATCTTGCGGGCCGGGCGCTTGCCCTGCGCGGGCACATCCAGCCGGAACAGAGGCGGCTTGGCCACGAACACGTTGCCGGCTTCGACCAGCTTCGGAAAGTGCTTGTAGAAAAGCGTCAGCAGCAAGACCTGGATATGCGAGCCGTCGACGTCTGCGTCCGACAGGATGCAGATGCGGCCATAACGCAGGCCGGACAGGTCCGGCGTGTCGTTGGGGCCGTGGGGGTCTACGCCGATCGCCACCGAAATGTCGTGGATTTCGTTATTGGCAAAAAGCCGGTCGCGGTCCACTTCCCAGGAATTGAGCACCTTGCCGCGCAGCGGCAGGATGGCCTGGAATTCCTTGTCGCGCCCCATCTTGGCGGACCCGCCCGCGGAGTCGCCCTCGACCAGGAACACTTCGGTGCGGCTGGCATCGCTGGATTCGCAATCGGTCAGCTTGCCGGGCAGCACGGCCACACCGGAGCTCTTGCGCTTTTCGACCTTTTGGGCCGAGCGCTGGCGCGCCTGCGCCTGGCGAATTGCCAGTTCGGCCAGCTTCTTGCCGTATTCGACGTTGCTGTGCAGCCAGAGATCCAGCGCGCTCTTGGCAAAGCCGCCCACCAGACGCACAGCATCGCGGCTATTCAGCCGTTCCTTGATCTGGCCTTGGAACTGCGGGTCCAGCACTTTGGCCGACAAGACAAAGCTGGCGCGGGCGAACACGTCTTCGGGCAGCAGCTTCACGCCCTTGGGCAACAGGCTGTGCAATTCGGCAAAGCCCTTCACGGCGCCGAACAGGCCTTCGCGAAGGCCGGATTCGTGCGTGCCGCCGGCCGGCGTCGGGATCAGGTTGACGTAGGACTCGCGCACGGCGTTGCCGTCTTCGGTCCAGGCCACGACCCATTGGGCGCCCTCGCCTTCGGCGAAGTTCTCGTGGTCGGCCCCGGCGTACTGCTGGCCTTCGAAGAACGGCACCATCAGTTCGGCGCCGGTCAGCGCTTCGGCCAGGTAGCCGCGCAAGCCATCCTGGTATTGCCACGTCTTGGTGTCGCCGCTTTTCTCGTTGACCAGCGTGACTTTCACGCCGGGTAGCAGCACGGCCTTGCTGCGCAGCAGGTGCGTCAGTTCGCCCAGCGGAATATTGGGGCTGTCGAAGTACTTGGCGTCGGGCCAGACGCGCACGCGGGTGCCCGACTTCTTGCGGCCGCCCTGGTCGTACGGCGCCAGGGGTTCGGCAACGTCGCCGCCCTTGAACACCAGCCGGTTGACCGCGCCGTCGCGCCAGACCACGACTTCAAGCCGGGTCGCCAGCGCGTTGGTGACGGAAACGCCCACCCCGTGCAGGCCGCCCGAAAAGGCATAGGCGCCGCCGCCCGCCTTGTCGAACTTGCCGCCCGCGTGCAGGCGGGTGAAGACCAATTCGACGACGGGCGCGCCTTCTTCGGGATGCAGGCCGACGGGGATGCCCCGGCCGTCATCCTCGACGGACACGCTGCCATCACTGTGCAGCGTGACCTGTATCTGTTTGCCGTAGCCGGCCAAGGCCTCGTCTGCGGCGTTATCTATGACCTCCTGCACAACGTGCAGGGGGTTTTCGGTGCGGGTGTACATGCCCGGGCGCTGGCGCACGGGCTCCAGCCCCTTCAGGACGCGAATGGACGCCTCGGTGTAACGTGGAGTGGCCAAGTTATCCCCAACATCTGTGGAAAAAAACCGACATTTTACGGATAAGCCTAGATTCTGCGCGGCTCCCGGTGGGTTGCGCACGACCTGACCAACTCCGAATTCGGTAGGATGATGACAGTCACAGCCGGCGCGTCAGGGCTTGATGGCCCGGATCGCAAACGACTGCGCCGCAACATCCTACACAAAACCAGCAAACCCTGTTGTTATTAACAGTGGTATGCCTGTTGTTATTGACAGTGGTATGCTTTAGCCCATTCCACATACAAGAACAACGGCAAGGCGCGTCCCTTTTTACGCGCCTTTTGCTGCCGAACCGAGAATCACCATCATGAGCGACCAAATCAAGAACGTCAGTGACGCAAGCTTCGATGCCGATGTGTTGAAATCCGGCCAGCCGGTGCTGGTGGACTACTGGGCTGCCTGGTGTGGCCCGTGCAAGATGATTGCCCCGATCCTGGAAGAAGTCGCCACCGAGTACGCAGGTCGCCTGACGATCGCGAAGCTGAACGTGGACGAAAACCAGGGCACCGCCACCAAGTACGGCATCCGTGGCATCCCCACCCTTATGCTCTTTAAAGACGGCCAAGCCGCCGCCACCAAAGTTGGCGCGCTGTCGAAGTCGCAACTCACCGCATTCCTGGACGGCGCGTTGTAAACCGCGTGCTGTGAACGAAGGCGCCGCCCTGGAGGCGGCGCTCATTCAATACCGCGCGAGCCCGTCCGTGGCGCGCCGCCAGAACCCTCCTTTACTTTTCCCCCACATTCACCGCGATGCACCTCAACGAACTGAAGGCGCTGCACGTTTCGCAGCTGCTCGAAATGGCCGCTGGCCTGGAAATCGAGAACGCCAACCGCCTGCGCAAGCAGGAATTGATGTTCGCCATCATGAAACGGCGCGCCAAGCAAGGCGAGCAGATCTTCGGCGACGGCGTTCTGGAAGTCCTGCCTGACGGCTTCGGTTTCCTGCGCTCGCCCGAGACCTCGTATCTGGCCAGCACGGACGACATCTACATCTCGCCCTCGCAGATCCGCCGTTTCAACCTGCACACCGGCGATTCCATCGAAGGTGAAGTGCGCACGCCGAAAGACGGCGAACGCTACTTTGCGCTGGTCAAGGTGGACAAGGTCAACGGCGTGGCGCCCGAAGCGATCAAGCATCGCATCATGTTCGAGAACCTGACGCCGCTGCACCCGAACCGCACGATGCGCCTGGAACGGGACATCAAGAGCGAAGAAAACCTGACGGGCCGCATCCTGGATGTGTTCGCCCCGATCGGCATGGGCCAGCGCGGTTTGATCGTCGCCAGCCCCAAGTCGGGCAAGACGGTGATGATGCAGCACATCGCGCATGCCATCACCACCAACTACCCCGACGCCGTCATGATCGTCCTGCTGGTGGACGAGCGCCCGGAAGAAGTGACCGAAATGCAGCGCACGGTGCGCGGCGAAGTGGTGGCGTCGACCTTCGACGAACCCGCCACGCGCCACGTGCAAGTGGCTGAAATGGTCATCGAAAAGGCCAAGCGCCTGGTCGAAATGAAGAAAGACGTCGTGATCCTGCTGGACTCGATCACCCGTCTGGCCCGCGCCTACAACACCGTTGTGCCGGCCTCCGGCAAGGTGCTGACCGGCGGTGTGGACGCCAACGCCCTGCAACGCCCCAAGCGCTTCTTCGGCGCGGCCCGTAACCTGGAAGAAGGCGGTTCGCTGACCATCCTGGGTACGGCGCTGATCGAAACCGGCAGCCGCATGGACGAAGTCATCTACGAAGAATTCAAGGGCACGGGTAACTCCGAAGTCCACCTTGAACGTCGTCTGGCTGAAAAGCGCGTCTACCCGTCCATCAACCTGAACAAGTCGGGCACGCGCCGCGAAGAACTGCTGATTGCCCCCGACCTGCTGCAAAAGGTGTGGGTGCTGCGCAAGTTCATCCACGACATGGACGAAGTGCAATCCATGGAGTTCATCCTGGACAAGATGCGCGCCACCAAGACCAACGCCGAATTCTTCGACATGATGAAGAAGAAGTAAGCCCACGTTCGGTAAGCCGACGTTCGGTGAGCCGACGCTTCGCGTCAAAGAAAAACCGCCTGCATTGCATACAGGCGGTTTTTTTATGGGCCTGCTTACCTGGCCCGGCTCTAATGCTCAATGAATTCCGGCATGGCGCCACGCGCGGGGGCCGTGAATGGACGCGGCGTCTGCTTGTCTGCCGGCTTGTCTGCCGGCTTGTCTGCCGGCTTATCGCCTGACTTATCGCCTGACTTATCGCCCGACTTATCGCCCGACTTGCCCGACGCCTCGATGGGCTCGATCTGCGGATCGTCCCAATTACCCGTCACCGAATACTCCATCGTCATCGCGCGCGCCAGCGGCTGCTTCAGCAGCCATTGCGTGACAAAAGCGCCCAGGCCAATCAGTGGGTTCACGGCCAGCGCCGTCACCATGGCGGCCCCGCTGGCGTCCAGATTGGGGATGACCACCGCCTTCAAGTCCCAGCGTTCGCTGATGATGTTGACGCCGCCCGCCAGGACAATTGCCGCCACGGGCCCGTTGATCTTATAGCCTTCGGTGGACATTTTCCCATCGGCCATCTTCACGCGGCCCCGGATGGTATCGAACGGAAATCCGTCGCGCAGCAGGTTGGTCGGGTTGATGTCCAACCGCGCCAGCCGTTGCAGCGATTGCAGCGACAACAGCTCCAACAGCCGCGCCGTACGAGAGTTCACATGCATGAATCGGCCCTTGTCCAGGCTGATATCGACCTCGCCCGACACGTCCGCCACGTTGTGCTTCCACGGCAGATTGCGCCAGGTTGCCTTGCCCTGCGCCGTGCCCGAGCCAGCGGAGACGACGTTCTCAAAGCCGATGCGGTTCATGAACTTGCCCAGGTCCACGAAGTTGGCGTTGGCGTCCACGCTCAAGCCGCGATCCGGCCCTTCCAGCCGCCACGTGCCGGTGGCGTTCAGATTGGCGGCATCGTTGGTGATCGTCAGTTTGTCCAGCCGCCACTGGCGCCCGCGTTCCAGGTTCGTGCCCACCACCTGAAGCTCGCCCACGTTCTTGCCATATAGAAAGAACTCCTTGGCTTGCAGGTCGATGGCGGGAATATCGGATAAATCGTTGCCTGACGCCAGGGCCTTATCGGCTTCGTTGGAGTCGCCCTCGCCACCGAACGCCAGGTGCTTCATCCGCGCCTTGATCTGGCCCGCAATCGCGCCCGAGGCCTCCTGCCATTCCAATGACCCGGTGGCCTGGCGCGACTGGATGTCCACCCGCCATTGAGACGGCCCGGGACGCATGGCATACAGCGTCAGGTCATTAAGCGTGTAGCCGCTGGAGCGCAACATGCCGGTGGCAAGGCTGATGCGTTCGGGCGGCGGAAAGACCGGCTTCGCAGCGGCTTTTTTGCCGCCGCTTTTGCCCGACGGCGTGTCGAAGCCGTTCACTACGGCTTCCCAGCCGTCCATGTCCAGTTCGGGCAGGCTGGCGTTCAGGCTCATTCCGCGGTCCGGCAGGCTGGCGGGCCGGCCGATGCCCAACGCGCCGCGGGCAAAGTAAGACGGAGACGCGTCGGCCGGGTCACGCTCGAACAGCGCGTTGACGTTTTCGCCCAGGCTGGCCGTCAGCCAGCGGCGGTCTTTCGTGCCGCGGTCCTGGGCCGCGCCCCACTGCAATTTCAGTAATTGCGATGACGAAGCCGCTTTGCCCACCGGCGCTGGCATGTCGATGGCCATGCCCGAGAGATTCGATTCCATCGAGATCTCGACCGACCCGCCCTTCTGGTAGCCCAGCCGCCCCTTGTAGGCCGTCTTGCCCGAAAAGCGCGACATCGAGGGCATATTGCCCAGTTGCGTCAATCCGCCCGCCGTCAGTGTCCCTTCAAACTGAAGTGCGTCCGAGTTCTGCGCCAGAGTGCCGAAAATCTTTACGGGCCCGCCGAGGAACTGCGCGCGCAGCTCTTTGGTCTGCACCCCTTTTTCAGAGAATTCCAGATCGCCGTGCATCTCCTTGAGCAAGGGCATTTCCGGCATGAAGGTAAAGCTGTTGTCCGAGAACAGGATGTGACCCTGCACCTGCGTGTCGTCGGTGTTCAACAACGGCACCTTAAGTTTCAGCGGCACCCGCCAGTCGCCGGTGCCGCGCGCCTCGTCCAGCGCCCCGTCCAGCAACCCGCCAAGCGGGGAATTGGCCGCCATCGCCAGATAGGCCGACACCGGACCGTACGTCTCGCCGTTGAGCAACAATTCCGCGCCCTGGTCCATGTTGGGGATCGTGGCTGTCACCGCCCCCATATTCAGCGTCTGCCCCGGCCCGGTGCTCGCAGTGGCGCCCCCGGCGCTATCCAGCGTCAGGCTGACCTTGTCGATACGGAAATTGCCGGACAGGTTCTCCAACATGGGCCAGCCCTTGCGTCGCTGGCCGGGCGGCGCGTAATCGACCTTGGCGCCGGCGTACGCGCCGGCGATGACGAATTCGCCCACGGCGTTCGGCGCGGCGAATGGGAAATCGTCCAGATCGCCCTTGAGCAAGATGGAGGCCGACCGCATTTCGCCTGCGGGCAAGCCCCCCGCCAGCCATTCGCGGGCGTCGGCGTTGACTTCTAGCGGCAGGTAACGATGGATGGCCGACATGGCGCCACGCACCATCGTGCCGTGCATGTCGACGCTGCCCGCCGCCGTCTTGCCTTCGCGCTTCCACTGGCCCTGCAAGCGCACGTCCAGATCGTCGTTCACCACATGCAATCGGGCCACATCGACAAACCAGTTCTTGGCATCCGGCCCTTTCACCTGCGCATCCACGGCTAATTCACGCGCGATCAGGGTCGGCTCCTGGAACACGCCCGGAAGCGTCACTTGCAGGTGCTGCGCCGCGCCCTTCAGCGATACATCGGCGGCCCCCGGGCTACGCGCCAACGGCACCCCGTCCACCTGGAAAAAATCCCCGAGCAGCCCCTGCAAACGAAATTGCGCCGATGCGCCGCGTACCGCGGTACCGTCCTTGGCGGCCGCCCAGTCCACGCCGCGTACCGCCACGTCGGTCGTCAGGTCAGTGAACTTGCCGCGTTCCAGTTGCAGCCACGCACGGGCGGCGATGCGTCCCGAGATGACGGGGGCCGGTACCCACGGCGCCCACGCTTGCGGTTCGACGTCATCAAGCTCTGTATAAAGCTGGCCGCTCCAGTTGGCGGGATTGGCCGAGTTGGCCGCGAACAGGCTGCGATTGAATTCGCCGCGCAGTTCGACCTTGCGCGCCAACGCATCACCGGCCGAGGCGCGCAGCACGAAGCGATGCGACAGGCTGCCGTTGCGCATGACGAAGTCAACGCCGGTCAACGGCAGCGCGGGCGCGCGGCGTAAATCGTCTTGCCAGATGATGGTCGCGTCGTTGATGGCCAATTCGCGCTGGCGCACCAGCCAGCGCAATGCGGGGTGGTCCAGGTCGGACCGATGATCGCTGGCATTCAGATCGATGTTCTGGCCAGCCACCCACAGATGGTTATCGGGATCGCGGCGCAGGGTCAATTCAGGCTTGCGCACCTGCAAGCGCACCAGCCGGGGCGACAAAGTCAGCACGCTGCGCCACGCCAACACAGCGGATACGGAAGGCAGGGACAGAACCGGCGTGGCGCTGTCGTCCACGACTTGAACCGAGGTCAGGTCCAGCCGGGGGTTCAGGCCCTGCCATTCGGCCTTGATGTCCCCGATGGTGACGCGCGCACCCAGTGCTTCGCTGGCGTACGCTTCGATCTGTGGACGCCATTCGGCCACACGGGGCAATACCCAATAGCGCACGCTCAGAAAGCCGACCGCAACCACGCCATAGATGATCAGCGCGGCCCAGAACAGGCAGCAGAGCACGCTACGCGTGCGCGGCACGGGGGCTTTTTTTGAAACAGACACGGATCGGTGGGCAGGAGAATATGTCTTGCGGTATCGTCCCCACTTATACCTGAAACGCGTCCATTCGTCTGCCGCCTCCACGCCATGTCCTCGCCCTCATTGCTTGCCCCCGCCCTTGCCTGGTCCGGCCATTTGCGCCGCCGACTGGACGCCCATCCCGACCTGGCCGCCTGGCTTGCAGAGGCCGTGCAGCAGCCCGTCACGGCCGCTCGCATGGCGCAATGGCAGGCCGAACTGGCGGGTCCCGGCGCGCGGGACATCCTGCCCGTGGACACCTGCCGCATGGTGCTGCGCAAATTACGCGAACGCGTATTCAGCGTATTGATCGTGCGGGACTTGTCCGGCCAGGCCGATCTGGAAGAAGTGGTCGGCGCAATGACCACGCTGGCGGACATCGCGGTGGCGCAAGCCTACCGCAGTGTGGCCACCGACTTGGCGGCCGTGCACGGTGTGCCGCGCGACCCGGCCACCGGCAAGCCCCAGGAAATGCTGATCGTCGGCATGGGCAAGCTGGGCGGGTGCGAGCTGAACGTGTCCTCGGACATCGACCTGATCATGCTGTATGGCGAAGAAGGCGAAACCGACGGCCCGCGCCGCATCAGCCACCACGAGTTCTACGGTAGGCTCACCCGGCGCATGATGCCGGTGATTTCGGAAGTGGATGCGAACGGCCAGGTATTTCGCACGGACCTGCGCCTGCGACCCGACGGCGACGCCGGCCCGCTGGCCTGGAGTCTGGACGCGCTGGAGCACTACTTGATCGGCCAGGGCCGCGAATGGGAGCGTTATGCCTGGCTGAAGGCGCGCCTCATGCCCGCCCAGGCGTTTGAAGGCAGCGACAGCGCCGCCCAGGCCCGCCAGCTGGAAAGCCTGCGGGTGCCGTTCGTCTATCGCAAGTATTTTGACTTTGATGCGCTGGCCGCGTTGCGCGCGCTGCGCGAACGTATCCGCCAGGACTGGCAACGTCGCGCCATGGCGCGCAACGGCATCGACAGCGCCAACAATATCAAGCTGGGCGACGGCGGCATCCGCGAGATCGAATTCGTGGTGCAACTGGCCCAACTGATACGCGGCGGTCGCATGCCCGCCCTGCAAAAACGCGGCCTTCTGGAAGCGCTGCACGCCGAGCGCGTGGCCGGGCTGGTGCCGGAGGACGACGCGCGCCGCCTTGAAGAGGCCTATCGCTACCTGCGCCGCACCGAACACGCCTTGCAGTATCGCGAAGACGAACAGACGCATCTGTTGCCCGGCGACGCCGAACAGCGAGCCGCGCTGGCCGCCGCGCTGGGCATGAGCCATGACGATTTTGAAAGCACGCTGGCCGCGCACCGCAAATTCGTCTCGCAAACGTTCCGCAACGTGTTCCGCATGGTGGGCATGGGCGATGCCGAGGACACCGGCACGTCGGGCGACGCCGCTGACGACGCCGAAGAGCCTGACAACGAATGCGAATTGGCCGAGCAGATCCGCCAGGCTTTCGGCGACGAGGCCCAAGACCTGTTGCGGCGTACCGAGACCCTGTTGGGCAGCCATCGCGTACGCAGCCTGCCCGAAAGCAGCCGCCGCCGCATGGAAGCCCTGCTGCCCGCCGCGCTGCGCGCCGCGCGGCAGACTCCGGCGCCATTGAACGCCGCTGTCCGCCTGTTTGACCTGATCGAGAAAATTGCCCAGCGCAGCGCCTACCTGGCGCTGTTGGCCGAATACCCCGACACCCTGGCGCGCGTGGCGCGCATGGTGGCGGCCAGCCCGTGGGCCGCGCAGTATCTGACGCAGCACCCCTTGTTGCTGGACAGCCTGATCGACTGGCGCACCTTGTTCCAACCGCTGGACTTCGCGCAGATCGCGCGGCAGTTGACCGCCGACCTGGATGCTTGCCGCCTGCCCGATGGCTCGCCGGACATCGAGCGTCAGATGAACCTGATGCGCGACGTACAGCGCCAGGCCAGCTTCCAGCTGCTGGCGCAGGATCTGGAAGGCGAACTCACGGTTGAAAAGCTGGCCGACCAATTGTCGGCGCTGGCCGACCTGCTGCTGACCGAGACCATTCGCCGCGCCTGGCCGCTGGTGAACAAGCTGGAAGGCGAGCCGCCCCGATTCGCCGTCATCGCGTACGGCAAGCTGGGCGGCAAGGAACTGGGCTACGCGTCCGACCTGGACCTGGTGTTTCTGTTCGACGATGCGCGCGAGGACGCCGCCGAGGTCTACGCCAAGCTGGGCCGTCGTATGACGTCGTGGCTGTCGACGATGACTTCGTCGGGCCGGCTGTATGAAGTGGACCTGCGCTTGCGGCCCGATGGCGACGCCGGGCTGCTGGCCGTATCCGTGGAAGCGTTCGAGCAATACCAGCACAAGCATGCCTGGGCCTGGGAACACCAGGCGTTGACCCGCGCGCGCTTTGCGGCTGGGGATACCAACGTGGGCGCCCGTTTCGAAGCCATCCGCGAGGCGATCCTGGTGCAGCCGCGCGACCCCGCCGCCCTGCGCAACGAAGTGCTGGCCATGCGCGAAAAGATCAACGCCGGCCATCCCAACACCAGCCAGCAGTTTGATTTGAAACACGACCGCGGCGGGATGGTCGACGTGGAATTCGTGACGCAGTACCTGGTGCTTTGCTATGCGGGCACGCACCCCGTGTTTGTGAAGAACCTGGGCAACATCACGCTGTTGCGCCTGGCGGGCGAAGCCGGGCTGATCGCGCCCGAGCTCGCGGCACGCGCCGCCGACGCCTACCGCACCTTGCGCCGCGTGCAGCATCAGCTGCGCATGCAGGGCGTGGAAAAGGCGCGGGTGGGGCCGGATCAACTGGTGGACGAACGCACGGCGGTGCGCGAGCTGTGGGATTCGGTGATGGGGCCGCAGCCGGGGTCACAGCTTGGGGCACAGCTTGGGTGACACGTGACCTTGGGCCGAGTGGTGGCCCGGGTCACCGCCCAAGCGCCGGCCCGGGCGCGGCAACTCGCGGTAAAATAAGGCGTTTTTCGTCTTTTTTCCTTGCACGCCATGTCCGAACTCGTCCGCCCCAAGCTTGACCTTCCCGCCGGCCGGAGCAAAGTGCTGATGCACTCGTGCTGCGCGCCCTGTTCTGGCGAGGTCATGGAAGCCATGACGGCTTCCGGCATCGACTACGCGATCTACTTCTATAACCCGAACATTCATCCGGTAAAAGAGTACGAGATCCGCAAGCAGGAAAACATCCGCTTTGCCGAGCAGCACGGCATCGAATTCATCGACGCCGACTACGACATGGACAACTGGTTCGACCGCGTCAAGGGCATGGAAGACGCCCCCGAGCGCGGCGAACGCTGCACCGCCTGCTTTGACATGCGCTTTGAACGCACTGCCCTGTACGCGCACGAGCACGGCTTTGACACCATCACCAGCTCGTTGGGCATTTCGCGCTGGAAAGACATGAACCAGATCAACGGCTGCGGCGAACGCGCCGCCGCCCGCTACGACGATCTGATCTACTGGACCTACAACTGGCGCAAAGGCGGCGGTTCGGCCCGCATGATCGAAATCAGCAAGCGCGAAAACTTCTATCAGCAGGAATATTGCGGCTGCGTGTATTCGCTGCGCGACACCAACCGCCATCGCCGCGCGCAAGGTCGCGACCGCATTCACATCGGCGTGAAGTTCTACGGCAAAGAAGACCTGATCAACGAAGAGCAGCTGTAAATACCGGCCGACACTTGCGCTGTCGGCCCCTGCCTTCTACCGTCGGCTCAGCCCGTCAACGCCCTTGCCGCCGATATTCTGACGGCGACGCGCCGAACCGCTTGCGGAAAGCGTGACTGAAGCGCGCCGCATCTGAAAATCCAAAGCGATACGCGATATCACCGATCTGCCGCGCCGACTGCGTGGCATCGCGCAGCACGTCGCGGCTGCGTTGCAGCCGGGTGCCAAGAATGAACTCGGCCGGCGTCGTCGATGCCAGCGCAAACAGGTTGTACAGATAGCGGCGCGACATCCGAAACACCGCCGCGGTCGAGGCCGGCGACAGATTTGGATCGTGCAGATTTTCCATGATGTGCTGCTGCACGCGCCGCAATTGCGCCTGCTTGACCCCTATCTGGTCTTGTTCGAGCTGCCCTCCCGTCCGCTCGCTGATATCCAACCCCATCATTTGCAGCACCGCGTTGGCGGCGTCGCGCGCGGCGCTTTCTGACAGATGGGCGTGCTCGTTCAGCGCCACCCGCAGCAGATCCATCGCCATGCGGCCGCAGCCTTGCCGTGCGCTGAAGCTGCGCGCCACCGCGTTGTGCATGTGCGGCTGCCAGGTCTCGGCATGCTTGCCCGGCACCTGCATCACCAGGAAATGCGCACCCTCGTCAACGTCAACCTCGTAGGGACGCGTCGTGTCGTAGATGCTCCATTCGCCCGGCGTCAGCAAGGCGCTGCGACTGGATTGGCGAATTTCGCTGCGGCCCGACAGTTGCAGCGTGACTTTGTAGCCCGCCTGCTCGGACTGGCCCGCCAGCAGCTTGCTGCGGCGCACGCGCTGCGCGCTGCTGCGCAATTCGCTAACGTGCATCCAACCCAGCGAATCCACCGCCACGCTATTGCGAAAGCGTGCGGAAGATACCGCCGATACTTCCAACGGTACGAAGGTGCTGCTGATGCTTTCCTGCCAGCTGGCGCAATCCAGAAAATGGCTGGGCGTGCTGCGCAACAAGGACGATGACATGGCGACTCCGGCGTCTGGAAACGGCGTGCCTTTTGTGCCTGGATCGGCTAGCCCCGTGGCACAGCTACAGCGTTCGGTGGATGGATGCTGCCTCTTTCTAGCACCACGCCTGGCGGGCGAGTATCGGTGACAACCCCTAAAAATTGTCCGGACTAGGGCTTTCTGTCATTACCGTAAGAATAATCAGACAAGGTGAAGCCTATTGCCGCCAACGCCTTGGCCAATTCATGCCGAACGGGCACCACATCGTCATAACGGCGCGGCCGGGCCGCGGCCACTTCCGCTTCGTCATAGGGAACAAAATCCGCCGGCAACTGGGCTGGGCTGAATTCGGTCAGCACCCAATTCAGCACGTCGGCAAGCTCGGCATGACTCAGCTGCGAATGCGCGGCGCCCGGCACCCGAACCAGATATTCGCGTCCGGCGGGCAAGTGCACGAATGCTCCCACCGACTGCCGAAAATCGGGAATGCCGTGCGGGTTGCTGCCGCGACCATCCCCGCGATGGCAACCCGCGCATTGCAGGACGTAGTCGGCCCTGGCGGCCTGCCGCAGGCGGTCGGTCGGGGCGGTATCGCCCTGGGCCGCCGCCTGCCCCGCCAAGAGCAGGACGAGGGCTGTTGCCAAGCACCGCCGTCGCATGCGCGCGTTGCCGCCCTGCCTCATGGTTTGGCCGGCGCCTTCGGCTGCGGTTTGGCCATGCCCACGATCACCGACGTTGTGCAGTGAAAGATCGAGGACTCATTCGACATGCACCAGTTCACGTCGTTGTGCAGGAACATCTGATAGCCCGGGCGCTCGCGCTCGGCGGCCGCGCACATGCACTTGCCGCAAGCCGTCTTGCCGCAGCAGTCGTTGTAGCTGATCAGATAGTCCTTGCCGTCCAGCGGGTTATGGCAGGTGCCCACCCACGACACGGCGGACGGCGAGGTGCCGGGCGGGCACGATGTCATGCTGCCGCCGCAGCACGAACATAAAAACCCGTCCACCGCGCAATAGCGCCAGTAGTCGCAAGCCGTGTCGTCGGTTTGCGGCTTCTTCGCGGCGGCAGGCGCCGAGCGGGCCACCGGCAGCACCGGCACCAGAAACGCGGTGCCGACCAGCAGCTTGCCGATGCGATTCAACACGCTGCGCCGCGACGTGGCGTGCGCGACCGAGCGCGTGGCGCGCTCTCCCAATTTATCCAGCCAGTGCATTGCGGCTCTCCTTGCGGGAAATCTGGGTTTCGTCCAGCGTGCCAGCGGTCAGGAATTCCTGTACCGACGCCACGCCAAGTTCCTTGGCCGTGAACAGGCTTTCAAGTTGCTCGCGGGAGTTGATCAGCCCCTTGGCGCGCAGGGTGCCGGTTTCATCGAGCAGCACCGCGTAAGGCAGCTTGCTGATCTGAAACTTCATGCCCAGTTCGGTGGACAGCACGTAGGGGAATCTTTCCAGGCCAGCCTGCTTGTAGAACGCAAGATGCTCGGGCATCTCGCCATCGCTGGCCAGAACGATGCGCAACCACGCGTTTTCCGTGGCGGCCACCGATTTCAGGATGGGCAGCAGCTTCTTGCACACCGGGCAGGTGGGCGACAGAAAGAACAGCAGCTGGCTGTGTTGGCCGCGTTCACCGATGGTGATGCGGCGGCCCAGCAGATCGGGCAAGGCAAAGTGCGGCGCGGGCTCGCCCACGGCGGGGCCCTTGTCCATCGTCAGCGCCCCCATCGGCGCCACGCGTTCATACAGCACGCCGATCTGGCGCGACAGGGCCAGGATGACCAGCACCAGGCACAGCACCACGCCCCACAACAGGAAATTGGAAATGATCAAGGCATCCATATGAAACTCCTTCAAAGGTTCCGTAGCTTGAGATGCGAGGCCAATAGGTGATTGGCGGTGAAGTACAGGCCCACGGCGGTCATCGCCAGGCCGAACACGGCGGCGGCGTCCGCCCATTGCAGGCCGCGCGCATGACCCGACAGCGATGCCAGCGCCGGCAGCGTCCATAGCGCCAGCGCGCCGTTGCGCAGCACCAGCCACCCTGTCAGGCCGCCATGCGGCGCACCCGGCGCCTTGGCAACCGGCCCCGAACATCCGCAATCGATATCCCGGTGCCCGCGCGCCAGGTTGATCGCCAGCGCCAGCGTCGCCACGGCCAGCACGCCCAAGGCCAGCGCGGCGCCAAGCGGCTGGCGCCCCGGGATTAGCAGCAATGCGCCGGCCGCGATCTCGGCAAGCACGTAGCCTCGTGCAAACACGCCAACAAGGCGGGCCGGCAGCAGGTCGTAACCGGATACGGCCGCTGTGAACGCCGTCAGGTCCTTGATCTTTTCAAGCGCGCCCAACAGCAGCACGCATGCCAGCGCGGCGCTGGCGCCGTAGAACAGCACGGGATCATTCATGGCGTGCTCCGGACGGGTTGCGGCTCGACCTGCACCGCGGTTTCACCCGCAGCCTGAATGGTGGTCTTGAAAACCGGCGCCGTCGGCGCGGCGTCGAACACGCTGACGTTGCTGCCGTCGATGGTGAACAGGCGGGGCTGGTCGTCCTGCGAAACGGACATCGACACGGCGCCCTTGCCCGGCACGCGTGCGATGCGCTTGCGGGATTCCAGGTCGTAGACCCAGATCTCGGCAGCAGGATTCTTGTGCGTGCCTTCCGCTCCGTTGGGATGCATGCCCACGTACAGCCGCTTCAACGCGCGGTTGACGGCCAGCAGGTTGTAGCCGCCGGGCCGCCAGCCGCGATCTTTGCCGGTGGCGTCCAGCAAAGACCATGGCGCACCAAATTGCACATCCTTGCCGCTGAAATCGGCGGTGTAGACGTTGCCGTTGAAAGACACGAAGTAGAAGGTGTCGCCCAGGTTCTCGGTGTGCGTGAAGATGGGGTCTTTTTCCACGTCGAACATCGGCTTGCTGCGCTGCTGGGCGGCGGGCTTGCCCGCGGCGTCCAGGTCGATGGTCAGCAGCGCGCCATCACCGCAGAGGGTGGTGAAGCTGCGCGGGCGGGACGGCAACGGGATGACGCTCCAGCACCCGGCCGTCGCCGTGATTTCGTCGGTGAACTGACGCGTTTTCAGATCGACCACGGTGACTGACGTGGCCGGCGTGGCGTTCTGCGCCAACAGCAGTTCACCGTCCGTGGTCTGGCGCAGATAGTTGCGATAGTTCAGCGCTTGCGCCCGCTTGTTCGGAATCGGCACTTCGTACTTCGGCGTCAACGTTTCGGCGTCCCACGCTTCGATGACGTCGGTGCGCTTGCCGCGATTGAGCCGCTCGTAATAGGACGTCATGACGTAGATGTCCTGGCCGTTGGCCGATACCGTCATGTGGCCGTTGAGCGATGTGGGCACCAGGCCGAGGAATTTGCCGGTGTCACCGTCGTAGACGTGGATCCGGCTGTCGACCATATGGTTGAAGGCCACGTCCACGACGTAAAGCCGGTGCGCGTTGGCCGGGGGCAAGCGGGTGCCGCCCTTCAGCTCTTCTATGGGCAGGTCGGCCCAGGCTAGGCCCGTGGCGCTGACCAAGGCGGCGCACAGCGCCCATCGGCCTACCCGCAACGCCCGTGATCTGGCTTGCAGCGCAATCATCGATATTCTCCTGGTGTCATGATCCGATTCCCTGGAAGGCGTAGACGTAGCGCAGCTGCACGCCGCGCATCCCAGGCCCGTTCTCGACCTTGAGGTCGTGGATGTACTGCATTTGAATCTGGTTGGCGTCGTTGGCCTGGTGGGTAAGCTCAAGCGCCAGTGGGTGGCTGCGCGCGATCGCCACGGTTTCGTCGGGCGAAGCGTCCCGCATCCTGCGTTCTAGTACGCGATGCAAACCGACTTCTTCTCCAGATACATCTCAATCACCGCCCTGCCATGTTCGCGGCCGACGCCCGATTGCTTGAACCCGCCAAACGGCATGTTGGGGTCCAGCATGTTGTGCGTGTTGACCCACACCGTGCCCGCATCGATTTGCGGGATCAGGCGCTGCACGCGCGCCAGGTCGTTGCTCCAGATGCTGGCGCCCAATCCGAACGCGCTATCGTTGGCCAGACGCACCGCGTCATCCAGCGTGTCGAACGATTGCGCCACGACGACGGGCCCGAAGATTTCTTCCTGGGTGATGCGCGCTTGTTGCGGTACATCCGCGAACACGGTGGGGCGCACGAAGTAGCCGTCGCCATCGCCCGCCACGCCCCCGGCCAGTACCCGCCCCCCTTCGGCGCGGCCGATACCGATGTAGTCCATGACACGCTGCTTGTGGCGCGCCGAAATCAGCGGCCCGATCTGCGTGGCGGGATCAAAGCCCGACCCCAGCGTCATGCCGGCGGCCACGTCGGCCAGCCCCTGCACCACCTTGTCATACAGGCCACGTTGCACGTACAGGCGCGAACCCGCCGTGCATACCTGACCCTGGTTGAAGAAGATGGCGGCGGCGGCGCCTTGCACGGCGCGGTCCACGTCGCAGTCATCCAGCACGATGACGGGGGATTTGCCGCCCAGTTCCAGCGACACGCGCTTCATGTCGTCCATGGCGGCCCGGCCGATCAGCTTGCCGACCTCGGTAGAGCCGGTGAAGGCAATTTTGTTGATCCCCGGATGCGCGACCAGCGCCGCGCCGGTGGTCTCGCCACGGCCAGTGATGACATTGATGACGCCCGGTGGAAAGCCAGCCTGAAGCACCAATTCGGCCAGCCGCAACGCGGTCAGCGGGGTTTCTTCGGCGGGCTTGAGGACAACGGTGCAGCCGGTGGCCAGCGCGGGCGCGATCTTCCACACCGCCATCAACAAGGGAAAATTCCACGGAATGATGGCGCCGACCACCCCGACCGGCTGCGCCCGCGTGTAGGCGCTGTACTGCACGCCGGAGGGAAACGGAATCGACAGCGACAGTGTGTCGCCCGTGATCTTGGTGGCCCATCCGGCCATGTAGCGCAGCCACTGTGCCCCCGCGCCCACTTCCAGCCCCTGCGCAATGCCCAGCAGCTTGCCGTTGTTCAACGTTTCCAGACGGGCCAGTTCCGTACCGTGCTGTTCAAGCAGGTCGGCCAGCTTCAGCAGCAGCCGTTCGCGCCCGGCGGGCAGCATGTCGCGCCACGGGCCCGAGGTAAAGGCGCGCCGCGCCGCTTGTACCGCCAGATCCACCTGGGCGGGTCCGGCATCGGGCTGGTGGGCGATGACGCGGCCGGTGGCTGGGTCGTACACGGGGATCGGCTGGCCCTGCCCTTCGTGTACCGGCTGCCCGTCTATCAGCATGAATTCCCGGATGGCGGCCAGTTCCGGGCGGTCGCTGGCGGCGGTGTCGGTGGCGCTGCTGCGTGCTGAAGACATCTGAACGCTCCAACAAAAAGTGTGGAGCCAGAATAGCAACGGCATTGCGCGCAGGCTTGTCGGGCCGTGCATGGGGATTTGTCATTCTGCGCACGGCGCGCGGCAGAAAAAAGGGCCGGGCGAGCCGCGCATTGCGCGTCTTGCCCGGCCCTGGTTCAGCCGGCTACGGCATGATCCGGCCCGAGGGCAGGCAGCCGATTCTGGCGGATCAGTCCAGCATCAGCACGGTGGCGCCGGTGGTCTTGCGCGAGGCCAGCGCGGTCTGCGCTTCGCCCGCTTGCTCCAGCGAATAGCGCTGGTCGATGCGCACCTTGATCTTCTTCTTCAAGACCAGGTCAAACACTTCTTCCGAGGCAGCTTGCAGCTTTTCCAGCGTGTTCACATGCACGCCCAGCGACGGACGCGTCACGTACAGGCTGCCCTTCTGGTTCAGCACGGCCAGGTTGACGCCGGCGACCGGACCGGACGCGTTGCCGAAGCTGACCATCAGGCCGCGCGGCTCGATGCAGTCCAACGAGGTTTCCCAGGTGTCCTTGCCCACGCCGTCGTACACAACCGGCACTTTCTTGCCCTTGGTCAATTCCAGCACGCGCTCGGCGACGTTTTCGCGCGAGTAGTCGATGGTTTCCCAGGCGCCGTTGGCGCGGGCCAGTTCGGCCTTTTCCGGGCTGGACACGGTACCGATCAGCTTCACGCCCAGGGCCTTGGCCCATTGGCAGGCGATCAGGCCCACGCCGCCGGCGGCCGCGTGGAACAGAATGGTTTCACCGCCTTGCAGGCGATAGGTCTGGCGGAACAGGTATTGCACCGTCAAGCCCTTGAGCATCAGCGCGGCGGCCTCGTCAAAGCCGATGCCCTTGGGCACCTTCACGACCTGGTTGGCGGGCACATTGCGCGCCTGCGCGTACGCGCCGATGGGGCTTTGGCCGTACGCGACGCGGTCGCCCTTTTTCAGGTGCTTGACGTCAGCGCCCACGGCAGTAACCACGCCGGCGGCTTCAAAGCCCAGGCCATGCGGCAACGGATGGGGGTACAGGCCCGTGCGGAAATAAATGTCGATGAAGTTCAGGCCAGCGGCGTGCTGTTCGATCGTGACTTCATTGGCGGCCGGCGCCGGCACTTCAACGTCAACCAGCTTCAGGACTTCGGGACCACCGTGTTGCTCGATACGAATTGCCTTGACGAGATTGCTGGCCATGCTGGCCTCCTTTAAATGAAAGTGATGCGAATAAACCAAGAAAACCAGATTTCAACGCGGCGGCAGCGGGGCCTCGCGCGGGGCGACCGGTGCCGCTTTGCCGGCGCCGCCGCCCATCAATGCGAATACGCCGGTCAACACCAAGGCCGTGCCCGCCATCTGCCATACCGTGATGGGCTCGTCCAGGAACCACGACGCCAGGAACAGCACCGACACCGGCCCCATCATGCCCAGCAACGAGGCCGTCGGCGCGCCGATCAGCGATACCGCCCACATCAGCATGAACACCGGCACCACCGTGTTCAAGGTGGCGTGAATAACGGAATATCCATACACACCCGCCGGCTGGATCAACATTGACGGCGGGTGGATCACAAAAAACTGGATGATGCAGGCGATGCACGACACCAGCATGGCGTAGGCCACCAGGCGCGTCGGCCCGACCCGCTTGATCAGTTCGCCCGAACAAATCAGGTACACAGAATAGCTTGCCGCCGAGCCAAAAACGAACAAAGACCCTAACAGCACCTCGTTGCCGGCACCGAAGGACAGGTCGTGGGCAAACACCAGCACCACGCCCGTATAAGACAGCACCATGGCCAGCCACTGCCGGCGCTCGATGGGGCGCTTGAACCAGAACGCGGACAGCAGCACCACCAGCGATGGCGACAGAAACAGGATCAAGCGTTCAAGGCTGGCGGTGATATAGCGCAGCCCCAGAAAATCCAGGAAACTGGACAGGTAATAGCCCAGCAGCCCCAGCACGATGACCTGCACGCGCTCCTTCGGAGTCATGACGACGATCTCGCCCCGCGCGGCGCGGCGCGACTGGTACCAGGCCACCGCCGCGAAGAACGGCATCGCGAACAGCATGCGAAAGGCGATCAACGTAACGGCGTCAATCCCATAGCGATAGGTGAACTTGACGACAATCGCCTTCGCGGAAAACAGCACCGCGCCAAGCATCGCCATGAGGATTCCGGCCACGCGACCGGACGGGCTATAAAGCGGCAAAAGCTTGGCAATACGATTCATGCGATGATTTTAGATTCAGTGCAAGCCGATTTGCACGCCCCAACATCGCTTTTTGGCATCGACACCCCAGGCATGACCCGACAACGCGCTCTAACGAATATCCATATTGCCGCCGTGCTTTTCGGCCTGACCGGCGTTTTCGGGGAGTTGATACAAGCCAGCGCCGCCGTCATCACGCTGGGCCGCGCCCTCTTCGCGGTAATTTCGCTGGGGGTCTTTGCCCGGCTGCGCGGCAAGCCGCTGCTGGGTGTGCTGACGCCCGCGCAACTATTCGTGCTGGTACTGGCCGGCGCGCTGCTGGCCGCGCACTGGGTCACGTTCTTCATTTCGGTCAAGGTTGGGGGCATCGCCATTGCCACGCTGGGCTTCGCCAGCTTCCCGGCCTTCATCACGCTATTCGAAGGCCTGCTCTTTCGCGAACGCATCCGCGCCGGCGAATGGATGTTGCTGGGTCTGGTCACGGCCGGGCTCATCCTGGTCACCCCGTCTTTCGACCTGGCGGACCAGGGCACCATCGGCCTGGCCTGGGGCTTGTTGTCCGGCCTGACGTTTGCACTGCTTGCCCTGAGCAACCGCCGCTCTGCGTCCGGCATGGACCCGATGCAGGTGGCCTGCTGGCAAAACGTCGTCGTGGCGTTGGTGATGGTGCCGTTTGCGGTGGGCCAGCTGCCGGCGCTGCCGGCGGTGGACTGGTTCTGGCTGGCCTTGCTGGGCGTGTTCTGCACGGGGCTGTCGCACTACCTGTTTGTCTCCAGCCTGACGCGGCTTAACGCACGCACGGCCGGGCTGGTGATTGCGCTGGAACCGGTCTATGCCATTGCCTTTGCATGGGCGCTGTTCAGCCAGGAACCCACGCCGCGCATGATGGCGGGCGCGGCCCTGATCGTCGCCGCAATCGTGTGGTCGGGCCTGCGCAAGGGCGCGCCCGAGGCCCATAACGCGCCGAATTCGCAGCCTTGACAATAACTGACTAGGCAGTAAAATTCGGCCCATGAATTCCGAAACTGCCCCGCCCGCCGCCGATTCCCCCGTCCATTACCGCAGCGATCACCGCTGCATGGGGGAAGAGAACGCCGGCTACCTCATCAAGCTGGTCTATCACTCGCTGACCCGAATGCTGGACCAGGAAATGGCCCCGCTTGACCTGACCGCGATGCAATGGCGTCCGCTGGCCATGGTCTTTCTAGGGCGCGCCGACACCCCGGCCGAACTGGCCCGCCTGAACGACATGGACACCGGCGCCATGACCCGCGCGCTTGACCGCTTAGAGGCAAAAGGCCTGCTGCGGCGCAACCGCAGCCAGCAGGACCGCCGTGTCGTGAAGATTGAATTGACGGAACTGGGCGAAGCCAAGGCCCGCGAAATTGCGCCCAACATCGCCCGTTCGCTCAATCATCACCTGCGCGGTTTTTCGGCCGATGAAGTAACGCAGCTGATGCATTTCCTGCGTCGCATGATCGCCAACGGCTCGGCCTCGGGCACGGCGCCGGAACGGTGACGCCGCCCGTCCCCCAATGCTTGCCCCCGGAACCGGGGTTTTTATTTGGCATAATGTTTGCCTAGGCAAATACAGATTAATCAATTACTTTCAGCAAACAGTCAGGATGAAACGCCTTCTTTCTACCGTATTGGTGCTGGCACTTAGCGGCTGCGCACTGATGGAACCCGGGCCCGAACCCGTCGTAGCGCTGGATGCGGCCAAACTGGGGCTGACGGCTCACGACACGGCCTGGCCCAACACGCAATGGTGGCAACGCTACGGCGACAACCAGCTCAACGCCCTGATGGACGAAGCGCTGGCCAACAGCCCCTCAATGAGCGCTGCCCAAGCGCGACTGGCCAAGGCCAACGCCGCCGTCAGCTCTGCCCGCGCCCCGCTGATGCCCCGTGTGGACGCCGACTACTCCCTGAATCGCGAACACCTGTCGGCCGACTACATCTACCCGGCCCCGCTGGGCGGCACCGTCGTCAGCGACAACCGGCTGGCGCTGGATTTCAGTTATGAACTGGATTTCTGGGGCAAGAACCGTTCGCGCCTGAAGTCGGCCGTGTCCGAGCGCGAAGCCGCCACCGCCGACGCCCAGGCCGCGCGCAACATGCTCGCCAGCGCCACCGTGCGCGCCTACCTGAACCTGCAAAACGCCTTTGCCCAACGCGACGTGCTCAAGCGCGTGATCGCGCAGCGCGCTGACGTCTTGTCCCTGACCCAGGGCCGTTATAGCGCCGGGCTGGACACGCAGGTGGAAGTGAAACAGGCTGAGTCCTCGTTGGCAGCCGGCAAGGTCGAACTGACCCAGACGGAAACCACGCTGGCGCAGCTGCGCAACCAGGTTGCGGCGCTGGCCGGTGCGGGCCCGCAGCGCGGGCAATCGCTAGTTGCGGTGGACCTGACCGCCCCCGCGGGCGTCGTGCCCACCGCCATCCCGCTGGACCTGCTGGGCCACCGGCCCGACGTCGTGGCCTCGCGCTGGCGCGCCGAAGCCGCGCGCAGCGCCATCGATACCGCCAAGGCCGAGTTCTATCCCAACGTCAACTTGACGGCATTCGCCGGCTTCCAGGCATTGGGCACGGGCAACCTGCTTGGCGCTGCCGCCCGCACTGCCGGCTTCGGCCCGGCCGTCACGTTGCCGATCTTCCACGGTGGCGAATTAAACGCCAACCTGGCCGGCCGCCGCGCCGACGCGGACCTTGCCGTGTCCGACTACAACCAGGCCGTGCTGGACGCCGTGCATCAAGTGGCCGACGCGCTGGACGGGCTGCGCCTGCTGGAACAGGAACGCACCCAACAGCGCCAGGCCCGCGAGGCCATCGAAGCCGCGTACGACCTGGCCGTTAACCGCTACAAGGCGGGGCTGGGCAACTACATCACCGTGCTGATCGCGCAAACCGGCGTGCTGACACAGGCGCGCATGGATACCGATCTGCGTATCCGCGCCTACCAGCTTGACGCCAATCTTGCCAACGCGCTGGGCGGCGGCTACACCCCGCCCGCCCCCACGGACACCGCGCAAGCCGCGCAGGCCGCCCCGGCCACGAACCCCATTCAGTGAACGATCCTCGGATTCAGACGTCATGAACGCTGCCACCCCCACCGCCAATCCCGCCCGCAAACGCCTCTTGCTGCTGGCCTCCGGCGTCTTCATTCTTATCGCCATCGCCTACGCCATCTGGTGGTTCCTGTTTGGCGCCCACTTTGAAAGCACCGACGACGCCTACGTGCACGGCAACCTGGTGCAGATTACGCCGCAAGTGCCCGGCACCGTGATCGCCATCGAGGCCGACGATACCGAAACCGTCGCCGCCGGCCAGCCACTGGTGCGCCTGGACCCGGCCGACACCGACGTGGCCCTGCAACAGGCGCAGGCCAAGCTGGCGCAGATGGTGCGCCAGGTTCGCACCTACTACGTGCAGAACGATGCGCTGGCCGCCGACGTCGATCTGCGCAATGCCGACATCCTGCGCGCCCAGGCCGAGCTGACCCGCGCGCAAAGCGACGTCACCCGTCGCCAGCAACTGGCCAAGTCGGGCGGCGTCAGCGGTGAAGAAATCCTACACGCCGAAGCCGCGCTGAAGTCGGCGCAGTCCGGTCTGGCACAGGCCCGCGCCGCGCTGGCCGCCTCGCGCGCCAAGCTGGCCACCAACCAGGCGCTGACGCAAGGCACGACCGTTGCCAATCACCCCGACGTGCTGCAAGCCGCCGCGGGCTTGCGCAACGCGTGGCTGGCCCAGTCGCGTACGGTGCTGCCCGCGCCGGTGGGTGGCGTCATCGCCCGCCGCAGCGCGCAAGTGGGGCAGCGCGTGGCCCCGGGCACCGCGCTGATGACCGTGGTGCCGCTGGACCAGGTCTGGGTGGAAGCCAACTTCAAGGAAGGCCAGCTGCGCAAGATGCGCATCGGCCAGCCGGTCAAGATGGTGGCCGACCTTTACGGCAGCTCGGTCGTTTATCACGGCAAGGTAGCCGGCCTGGATGCCGGCACCGGCAGCGCCTTCGCGCTCTTGCCCGCGCAGAACGCCACGGGCAACTGGATCAAGGTCGTGCAGCGCGTGCCCGTGCGCATCCTGCTCGACCCCGAAGACCTGAAGACGCACCCGTTGCGCGTCGGCCTGTCGATGGACGTGGAAGTGGACGTCGGCCAACAAGACGGCGAAGCGCTGACGCAAGCCGTGCGCAATGAGCCCGCCTGGTCCACGCGCGCCTTCGAACCCGCGCACGACGACGTCGACGCCATGATCAAGAAAATCATCGACGACAACCTCGCATCATGAGCACGACCGCCCAGCCCGCGGGCGCTGGCGCGCCCCCCATCGAACCCGCCCGCCCGCCGGGCACCCACCCGCCCCTGGAAGGCGCGGCCCGCATCATCGGGTCCATCGCGCTGTCCACGGCGGTGTTCATGAACGTGCTGGACACGTCGATTGCGAACGTGTCCATCCCCACGATTTCCGGCGACCTGGGCGTGAGCACCAGCCAGGGCACCTGGGTCATTACGTCGTTCGCCGTTGCCAACGCCATCACGGTGCCCTTGACCGGGTGGCTGACTCAGCGTTTCGGGCAGGTGCGCCTGTTCCTGATCTCGACGTTGCTGTTCGTGCTGGCCTCGTGGCTGTGCGGCTTTGCGCCGTCGCTGGAAGCGCTGATCGCGTTTCGGGTGTTGCAGGGCGCGGTGGCCGGGCCGATGATTCCGCTGTCGCAAACGCTGATGCTGGCCAGCTTCCCCAAGTCCAAGGCGGGCATGGCGCTGGCGGTGTGGTCCATGACCACGCTGGTCGCGCCCGTGGCAGGGCCGCTGCTGGGGGGCTGGATTTCCGACAACTACACCTGGCCGTGGATCTTCTACATCAACGTCCCGGTGGGCTTGCTGGCCGCCTGGATCAGCTGGCGCATCTACGGCAACCGCGAATCGGTCACGCGCAAGCTGCCCATCGACAAGCTGGGCCTGGTGTTGCTGGTGGTCTGGGTGGGCGCGCTGCAAATCATGCTGGACAAGGGCAAGGAACTGGATTGGTTCGCCAGCCCGACCATCATCGCGCTGGCGGCGACGGCCTTTGTGGCGTTCGTATTCTTCCTGATCTGGGAATTGACCGACGCCCACCCGGTGGTGGACTTGCGCCTGTTCAAGGTCCGCAACTTCACCGTGGGCGCACTGACCTTGGCCGTGGCTTACGGCGTGTTCTTCGGCAACGTGGTGCTGCTGCCGCTGTGGCTGCAAAGCAATATGGGCTACACCGCCACCTACGCCGGCCTGGTGACCGCGCCGGTTGGGCTGCTGGCCATCTTGCTGACGCCTATCGTCGGCAAGATGCTGGCCACGCGCGACCCGCGCCAGATCGTGACCGTGGCGTTCCTGATCTTCGCGCTGGTGTGCTTCATGCGGTCCGGGTTCAACACGCAGACCGACGTGCGCACGCTGATGCTGCCCACCATCATCCAGGGCGCGGCAATGGCGGCGTTCTTCGTGCCGCTGACGTCCATCACGCTGTCCAGCATCGAACCCTGGCGCATACCCGCTGCGTCGGGCCTGTCAAACTTCCTGCGGCTGACGGCGGGCGCGTTCGGCACGTCTATCGCCACCACGCTGTGGGAAAACCGCGCCACCATGCACCACTCGCAGCTGACCGAAATTGCCAAGCCCGGCCAGCAGGCTTTCGACCAGACGGTCAACACGTTGCAAAACGGCCTGGGCGTGTCGCATCAGCAGGCCCTGAGCATGGTTGACGGCCTGATCAACGCGCAGGCGTTCACGATGTCGGCGGTGGACGTGTTCTATGCGTCGGCCGTCATCTTCCTGATGCTGACGGGTCTGGTCTGGTTTGCGCGCCCCCGTTCGTCCAAGGCAGGGGACGGCGGTGCAGCGGAAGCGGCGGCAGGCGCGCACTGACGCCGCGCCGGGCTGCGGTGAAATAAATAGGGCGCCAGCGATTTCGCTGGCGCCCTTTTTTACCCGGCGGCTGGCCGTGCGCGACTATGGCATGTTCAGCGCGTCCGGTTTCAAGAACGCCTGCCAATCGCGCCGTTCGATGATGTCGGCCGACAAGGCGCTGACGGGCGACAGGTTGAATACCGACACGCCGCGCGCTCGCCACTGCGCGGCGGCAAACCGGAACGACGGTTCAATCAGGTGCGCGAAATTGCGCGCCAGTCGGCTGGTCTGGGGACGGCCGCCCTCGTCATAAAAGCGCAGCCCATTTTGCACGGTAAGGTCCAGCCCGTGCACGAACACCTGCCGCGCCCCGCCTGAGACCAGCACCTGCAAGGCCGCGTAGGCCACGGTGTCGGCGTCGAACACGCCTAGCGATGCGTCAAAGCTGTAGCCCAGCCCCTGCTTGGCGTCCAGCAACTGCACGTCCGGCGTGGCGGCGGCAATCCGCTTGAGCACGGCGGGCGCCGCGCTGCGCTGGTAGGCGCGTTCGGAGATCATTTCAATAATGCAGATGCGGCAGCGGATCTGGTCCTGCGGGATGCCCTGCATGATGTAGCGCAGCACTTCCGGGAAGACGTACAGCGTCAGGTCGCGGGAGACGATTTCGCGCACCAATTCAATGCGCTCCCGCACGAAATTCTGGTCGATGATGCAGTAGTACTTGAACGGCAGATCAAACTTGCGGGCCAGCGCGATGGCGCCGTTCACGCCCATCGCCACGCGTATGTCCAGCTGGTCGTACGGAATCTGGGCGACCGACGGGCCGCTCAGGATCAAGTGCACCGTTTCGTCGGCGCGGTCGTACCCTTGCGACAAGGGCGTCAAGGGCAACGACCGGCCAAAGGCACGGAAGCCGCAAATGGCGCCCGTGCGGTCACGCCAGATCCGCACAAAGGGCCACAGATGCTGGTTATGCCGTTGCGTGCGCGAACGCAGCAAACGGAAAAGCTTGCGCACGAAGCGGTCGGCACGGCCACCGCCCACGTGGGCGGCGGAAGTGGGGGAGATTAATTGTTCCATCAACTAGCCTGATTGGCCGTACCCGCTTAATGCGTTCAACCGGCAGAAATCAGCGACGCAATGGCGTTGCCGACGTCGACGGTCGACGCGGTGCCCTTCATGTCCCGTGTGCGCGGACCCTCCGCCAACACGGTTTCGATTGCCTTCACCACCGCTTCCGATGCCTGCGGGTAACCCAGGAAATCAAGCATCAGCGCGCCGCTCCAGATTTGCCCGATCGGGTTGGCGATACCCTTGCCGTAGATGTCCGGGGCCGATCCATGAACCGGCTCGAACAAGGACGGGAACTTGCGCTCGGGGTTCAGGTTCGCGGACGGTGCGATACCGATCGTGCCCGTGCAAGCCGGCCCAAGGTCGGAAAGAATGTCGCCAAACAAATTCGAAGCCACCACCACGTCGAACCAATCCGGGTGCTGCACGAAGTGCGCGCACAGGATATCGATGTGGTATTTGTCCCAACGCACGTCCGGATAGTTCCCGGCGATGTCTGCAACGCGCTCGTCCCACCACGGCATGGAAATCGAAATGCCATTGGATTTGGTGGCAGCGGTCAGGTGCTTGCCGCGCTTTTGGGCAAGCTCGAATGCAAACTTCAGCACGCGGTCCGCACCGATACGCGTGAACACGCTTTCCTGAATGACGACTTCGCGCTCGGTGCCCTCGAACAAACGGCCACCGCTATTGGAGTATTCGCCTTCGGTGTTTTCGCGGACGATGAAGAAATCGATATCGCCGGGCTTGCGATCCGCCAGCGGCGAGGGCACGCCGGGCATCAGGCGCACTGGTCGCAAATTGATGTATTGATCAAATTCGCGACGGAATTTGAACAGCGAGCCCCACAGCGCCTCGTGGTCGGGCACGGTGGCGGGCCAGCCAATCGAACCGAAGAAAATGGCCTCGTGTTGGCCGATTTGCGTCTTCCAGTCGTCCGGCATCATCTTGCCGTGCTGGGCGTAATAGTCGCAGCTCCAGTCGAAATGATCCCACTGGAATTCGATGCCGAAGCGCTTGGCCACGGCATCCAGCACCTTCAAACCTTCCGGCACGACCTCCTTGCCAATCCCGTCTCCTGGAATCACCGCAATCTTGTGTTTCTTAGCCACCACGTTTCCTTAAGTTTTCCTTTGATAGACCGCCCAGAATCATAGGCATAAACGACCACGGCGCAACACCCCCCGTTACAAAACGGTGGTGCCGCGCAGCCTGTAACGTCGAGGATGCCCCCGGGCGATTCAGCGCCGGGTCTTTGAGCCCAGCAGCGACCCGAGGATGCCACGTGTCAGTTCGCGCGCGATGGACCGGGCCGTACTTTTGGCCATGGTCTGGACAACGCCGTCGCGCTTGCCGCCCCGTGGGCCGGTAGAGCCGAACAGCACGTCGTTCAGACGGCCCATCAGGCCGCCGCCCGCCTCGTCGGTCGGGGCCGGCGCATCGGGTTCAGGGTTCGTATTGCGGCCGGCCGTGGCCGGCGGGTCCGCGGGGACGGCGGCGCGCCCAGCAAGGACCTCATAGGCGGATTCCCGATCGATGGCCTTTTCATACTTGGCGGCCATGGGGCTGCCCTGGCGCAACGCCTGGCGTTCGGCGTCGGTGGCCGGGCCAATGCGGCTGGCAGGCGGCACGATGTAGGCGCGCTCGGTGGGCAAGGGGCGCCCCTTGGCGTCCAGCAACGACACCAGCGCTTCGCCTACGCCCAATTCGGTAATGGCGGCTTCGATGTCCAGCCCCGGGTTGGGGCGCATGGTTTGCGCGGCAGTCTTGACGGCCTTCTGATCGCGCGGCGTGAAAGCCCGCAGCGCGTGCTGCACGCGATTGCCCAGCTGCCCCAGCACGGTATCGGGAATATCCAGCGGATTTTGCGTCACGAAGTAGACGCCCACCCCCTTGGAGCGCACCAGCCGCACCACTTGTTCGATCTTGTTCAGCAACGCGGCAGGCGCATCGTTGAACAGCAGGTGCGCTTCATCAAAAAAGAACACCAGCTTGGGCTGGTCCATGTCGCCCACTTCGGGCAACTTTTCGTACAGGTCGGCCAACAACCACAGCAGGAAGATGGCGTACAGGCGCGGGGCCTGCATCAGCTTGTCGGCGGCCAGCACGTTGACCATGCCGCGGCCTTGCGCGTCCGTACGCATCAGGTCGGCGACGTCCAGCATGGGCTCGCCAAAGAACTTTTCAGCGCCCTGCGATTCCAGCGCCAGCAGGCCGCGCTGGATGGCGCCGACGCTGGCCGACGAAACGTTGCCGTAGCGGGTCTTGAGCTCGGCCGAGCGGTCCGCCACGTTTTGCAGCATGGCGCGCAGGTCTTTCAGGTCCAACAACAATTGGCCTTCGTCGTCAGCCACCTTGAACACCAGCGTCAGCACCCCTTCCTGCGTGTCGTTCAGTTCCAGGATGCGCGACAGCAGCAGCGGGCCCATATCGGTAATGGTGGCTCGCACCGGCTGGCCTTGCTCGCCAAAGACGTCCCAGAGCGTGACGGGGCTGGCTCCCCAGACGGGCTCGTCCAGCCCCAGGCTTTTCAGGCGTTCGGCCAGCTTGGGGCTGGCCGCCCCCGCCTGCGAAATACCGGTCAGGTCACCCTTGACGTCGGCCATGAACACCGGCGTGCCGATACGGGAAAAGGATTCCGCCAGCACTTGCAGGGTGACGGTTTTGCCCGTGCCGGTGGCCCCGGTAATGCAACCGTGCCGGTTGGCCAGGGCGGGCAGCAGCGCGAGCTCGGTCTGGGCGTTTTTGGCGATGACGATGGGGTTGGGCATGGGGCAGCGCTCCGGACCGGGAAGCTAAAGGATGCCCAAGTGTAGAGCCTGCCGCGCGGCTTGTGCGCGTGGCAATATCGACACAGGCAGCCCTGCCCCGGGCGCTAGGCCCGTCGGCACGGTAAAATGCCTTTTTTGCAGCCAATTTATCCTGGGAAGCCATGGCCGGACACAGCAAATGGGCCAATATTCAGCACCGCAAAGGGCGCCAAGACGCCAAGCGCGGAAAGCTCTGGACCAAGATCATTCGTGAAATTACCGTGGCGGCGCGCGCCGGCGGCGCCGACCCGGACAGCAACCCGCGTCTGCGCATGGCGTGGGACAAGGCGACCGACGCCAACATGCCCAAGGACAACATCCAGCGCGCCATCCAGCGTGGCGCCGGCGGTGCCGACGGCGACGCCTACGAGGAAGTCCGCTACGAAGGCTACGGCATCGGCGGCGCGGCGGTCATCGTCGACTGCATGACCGACAACCGCACCCGCACCGTGGCTGAAGTTCGCCACGCGTTTGCCAAGAACGGCGGCAACCTGGGCCAGGAAGGCTCGGTGGCGTTCATGTTCAAGCACTGTGGCCAATTTGTATTCGCCCCGGGCACGCCCGAAGACAAAGTCATGGAAGCCGCATTGGATGCGGGCGCCGAAGACGTCACGACCGACGAAGAAGGCGTGATCGAAGTCGTTTGCGCGCCGGCCGACTACGCTGCCGTACGCAAGGCGTTTGACGACGCGGGCCTGAAGGCGGAAGTGGACGGCATCGTCATGAAGGCGCTGAACGAAACCGAGCTGGCCGGCGAAGACGCCATCAAGATGCAAAAACTGCTCGACGCCCTGGAAGGCCTGGACGACGTGCAGGAAGTCTATACCACCGTCATTTTCGACGAAGCGCAGTAAATCCCACGGTTTCAGCACGTCGACGGCCCCGGCCGCCGCCGCGCTGGAATGTGAAACGGCCCCGGGTGGTCCCGGGTCCGTCGCCTTCTCCACGGGCTAGAGTGGCAACCTTCAGAATCACGCAACATGAAACTCCTGGTAATTGGCTCGGGCGGCCGCGAACATGCCCTCGCCTGGCGGCTGGCCCGCTCCCCGCGCGTACACAAGGTGTTCGTCGCGCCGGGTAACGGCGGCACGCAACGGGCCGAGCAGATGGAAAACATCCCGCTGACCAATGCCGAGGAGCTGGCCGATTTTGTCCAGCGCGAAGGAATCGCGCTGACGGTCGTCGGCCCGGAAGCGCCGCTGGCCTCGGGCGTCGTGGACGTGTTCCGTGCGCGTGGCCTGAAGATTTTCGGCCCCACCAAGGCCGCCGCGCAGCTGGAAAGCTCGAAGGACTACGCCAAGGCCTTCATGGTCCGGCACAACATCCCGACCGCGCGCTACGCCACCTTTACCGACCCGGTCCAGGCGCACGCCTATATCGACCAGGAAGGCGCCCCCATCGTCATCAAGGCTGACGGCCTGGCGGCCGGCAAGGGCGTTGTGGTCGCGGCCACACTGGAAGAGGCCCACGCCGCCGTTGACGCCATGCTGGGCGACGGCTCGATGGGCGCCGCGGGCGCTCGCGTCGTCATCGAAGAATGCCTGGTGGGCGAAGAAGCCAGCTTCATCGTCATGTGCGACGGCCGCAACGTGCTGGCGCTGGCCACCAGCCAGGACCACAAGCGCCTGCAAGACGGCGACCAGGGCCCGAACACCGGCGGCATGGGCGCGTATTCGCCCGCGCCGATCGTTACGCCCGAACTGCACCACCGCATCATGCGCGAAATCATCCTGCCGACCGTGCAGGGCATGACGCGCGACGGCATTCCGTATACCGGGTTCCTGTACGCGGGCCTGATGATCGCCCCGGGCGATGACCCCGACCGCGAGATCAAGACGCTGGAATTCAACTGCCGCATGGGCGACCCGGAAACGCAGCCCATCATGATGCGCGTCAAGAGCGATCTGCTGGACGCGCTTGAGCACGCCGTGGACGGCACGCTGAACCAGGCCGATATCGTCTGGGACCGCCGCACCGCGCTGGGCGTGGTGCTGGCCTCGCACAATTACCCGAACACCCCGCGCACCGGCGACGTCATCCGCGGCCTTCCCGCCGATGCCGAGGACTGCATGGTGTTCCACGCCGCCACCGAACTGACGGGCGAAGAAACCAAGACCACCGGCGGTCGCGTGCTATGCGTTACGGCACTGGGCGATTCGGTCAAGATGGCGCGCGACCGCGTGTACGAAGCCATCGACGGTATCCATTTCGATGGCCGCCAATACCGTAGCGATATCGGCTGGCGCGCCCTGAAGCCGTCGCAACAGAAACCGAAGTCCAACGCGTAAGCGGAAAGCCGATGAACGCCTTGCCCGTCGCCACTGTCCGCGATTACCTCACCGGCCTTCAGGCCCGTATCGTCCAGGCGCTGGAAGCCGCGGAAGGCGGCCCGTTCCGTGCTGACGAATGGGTCCGGCCCGAGGGCGGCGGCGGGCTGTCGCGGCTGTTGGAAGGCGGCCAACTGTTCGAACGCGCGGGCGTGCTGTTCAGCCACGTCAAGGGCACCAAGCTGCCCCCGTCGGCCAGCGCCCACCGCCCCGAGCTTGCCGGCCGCGCCTGGGAAGCGATGGGCGTGTCGATGGTGCTGCACCCCCGCAACCCGTACGTGCCCACCACCCACATGAACGTGCGCATGTTCGTGGCGGCGGCCCGGCCCGGGCATGACGAAGCCGACATCTTCTGGTTCGGCGGCGGCATTGACCTGACCCCGTATTACCCGTTTGAAGAAGACGCGCGCCATTTCCATACGGTGTGCCGCGACGCACTGGCCAGCCACGGCCCGGACTACTATCCGCGCTACAAGCGCTGGTGCGACGAATACTTCTACCTGAAGCATCGCAACGAAACGCGCGGCATCGGCGGCGTTTTCTTTGACGACCTGAACGCGCCGGGCTTTGACGCCTCGTTCGCCTTGACGCGGTCGGTAGGCGACGCGTTCCTGCACAGCTATCTGCCCATCGTCGAACGTCGGCGCGGCATGGCCTACACAGAGCGCGAGCGCGATTTCCAGGCGTACCGCCGTGGCCGCTATGTGGAATTCAACCTGGTGTTCGATCGCGGCACGCTGTTTGGCCTGCAATCGGGCGGCCGTACCGAATCCATCCTGCTGTCCATGCCGCCCATGGCGCAATGGCGCTACGACTGGCACCCGGAACCGGGCTCGCCCGAAGCCGAGCTCGCGCCGTACCTGACGCCGCGGGATTGGGTTTGAAGCGCATCGGCCTCCTGGGCGGCAGCTTCGACCCGGTCCACGTCGCCCACGTCGCGCTGGCGCAAAACGCCCTGTCCACGCTGGATCTGGCCGCCGTGGAACTGATCCCGGCAGGCAATCCCTGGCAGCGCGCCGCCCTGCATGCCACGGGCGAACAACGCCGCGACATGCTTGAACTGGCCATTGCCGGCCATGACGGGCTGGTCGTCAACCCAATCGAAATCGAACGCAGCGGCCCCACTTACACCATCGACACATTGCGCGCCCTGCCCTCGGGCGCGCGCTATGTCTGGCTGCTGGGTGCCGACCAGCTTGCCAATTTCTGCACTTGGCGCAGCTGGCGCGACATTGCCAGCCTGGTGGACCTGGCCGTGGCCACCCGCCCCGGCACGGCATTGACGCCGCCGGCGGAACTGACCGCCTGGCTGCAAGAACAAGGCCACTGCCTGGAAGAACTGCCCTTTGCCCCGATGGCGGTGTCCGCATCCGACATCCGCCGCCGGCTGGCTGCGGGCGAGTCCACGGACGGCCTGCTGGCCCCTTCGGTCGCCGCTTATATTGCGGCGCACCAACTTTACCGATAAACCCACACCCGCCGGGCGCTGAAAGCGCCACGGAGCCGGCATCCGCCGTCCGTCCGCGGGTTATATTTGCAGCTATGGATATAACGAAACTCCAACGCGCCGTCATCGATGCCCTCGAAGACGTCAAGGCGCAAGACATCAAGGTCTACAACACCACGCATCTGACAAGCTTGTTCGATCGCGTCGTGATTGCCAGCGCCACCTCCAACCGCCAAACCCGGGCCCTGGCTTCAAGCGTGGCCGACCGTGGCCGCGCACTTGAACTGACCGGCATCACCATCGAAGGTGAAGACACCGGTGAATGGGTCGTCGTCGACCTGGGCGACATGGTCGTGCACATCATGCAGCCCGCGATTCGCCAGTACTACAACCTGGAAGAAATCTGGGGTGGCAAGCCGGTCCGAGTGAAGCTGCTGCCGGAGTCGACCCGCGTAGCGCCGATCCCCACCGACAGCGGCTACGACGACGCCGAAGCCTGAGTTCCTGCCGTGAAATTGATTGTTGCGGCGGTGGGAACGCGTATGCCGGATTGGGTCGAGACGGCCTGGGCCGACTACGCCAAGCGCCTGCCCGCCGATTGCGCGCTGGAACTGCGCGAGATCAAACCCGAACCGCGTACCACCGGCAAAACGCCCGCCCAGATGATGGCTGCCGAAGCCAAACGCATCGAAGCCGCGCTGCCGCCAGGCGCGCTACGCCTGGCCCTGGACGAGCGCGGCCGCGACCTGACCACGATGGCCCTGTCGCAAAAGCTGGAACAATGGCGAGCCGGTGGCCAGGACGTCGCCTTCCTCGTCGGCGGGCCAGATGGCCTGGACGCCGACCTGAAGGCCTCGTGCAGCGGTCAGCTACGCTTGTCGTCGTTGACCCTGCCCCATCCGATGGTCCGCGTGGTGTTGGCCGAACAGCTCTATCGCGCCTGGGCCATCATGACCAATCACCCCTACCACCGCGCCTGACCGCCGGCCGGGCAGCGCCCCATTTTTTACGCGTTCACGCATGTCTCACACCGCCGACACCGACGCTTCCCCCGCCCGCCTTTACCTGGCATCGGCCAGCCCCAGGCGGCGCGAACTGCTAACGCAGATCGGTCTTGCGCACAAAGTCTTGCTTGTGCCTGCCCCCCCGGGCGAAGACGAACCCCAACACGAAGGTGAAAGCGCCGCCGACTACGTCCAGCGCACCGCCCGTGACAAGGCGCTGCGCGGCCGCGACTGGATGCACGACCACGCACTGCCCGACCTGCCGCTACTGGCCGCCGACACCACTGTCATTCTGAATGGCGCCGTGCTGGGCAAGCCCGCCGATCGTGAAGACGCCTTCCGGATTCTGCGTGCCTTGTCCGGTTCGGTACACGAGGTGCACACGGCGGTGGCGGTTTGCGCGGGCGGGCAGTTGCTTGAAGCCGTGTCCATCACCCAGGTTCAGATGCGCGAACTGGGCGACGACGAAATCGGCCGCTACTGCGACAGTGGCGAGCCCTACGGCAAGGCGGGCGCGTACGGCATTCAGGGGCTGGCCGGCGCCTTTATCTCGCACATCTCCGGCAGCTATACGGGTGTGATGGGTTTGCCACTATTCGAAACGGCAAACCTGCTGCGAACAGCGGGCATTCACGTGCCCTGAACCGGCATCGCATTGTCGATTGGCTAGGGCCGTCCCGCAGCGCCTAAAAAAAATCCCCCGCATGTCGCAACCGACGCGGGGGATTTTTCATTGCAAGACGTGCTTTAGCTAAGGCCTCAGGCCGTGTGGCTGATCGCCGCATGCGTTTCCGGCGCAGGCATGTCGCCGGCCGGTCCACCGGCCATAGGCTGGCCGTCCAACGCGGCGTGCAATTGCTCTTGATCCAACTCGCCCTCCCAGCGGGCCACCACGACGGCAGCGGTAGCGTTACCCACCAGGTTGGTCAATGCGCGGCATTCGGACATGAAGCGGTCCACGCCCAGGATCAGCGTCATCCCGGCGATCGGCACCGACGGCACCACCGACAAGGTGGCAGCCAAGGTAATGAAGCCGGCGCCGGTCACGCCCGCCGCACCCTTGGAGCTGAGCATGGCAACCGCCAGCAGCAAGATCTGGTCGCCCAACGACAGCGGAATGTCGCAGGCCTGGGCGATGAACAGCGCGGCCATCGTCATGTAGATGTTGGTGCCGTCCAGATTGAACGAGTATCCCGTGGGCACTACCAGCCCGACCACCGACTTGGAACAGCCGGCGCGTTCCATCTTCTGCATCAGCGTGGGCAGCGCGGCTTCCGATGAACTCGTGCCCAGCACCAACAGCAATTCTTCGCGGATGTAGCGCACCAGCTTCAGAATCGAAAAACCGTTGTAGCGGGCAACCAGGCCCAGCACCACGACGACGAACAGGACCGAGGTCGCGTAGAACGTGCCGACCAGCATGGCCAGGTTCACGACCGACTTGATGCCGTACTTGCCGATGGTGAACGCCATCGCGCCGAATGCACCGATGGGCGCGGCCTTCATCAAAATGGCGACCAGCTTGAAAATCGGCTGGGCCAATGCGGTCATGAAGTTCAGGATCGGCTTGCCGCGCTCGCCCACCATGGCCAGCGAAATGCCGAACAGCACCGCCACGAACAACACCTGAAGAATGTCCCCGCCCACGAATGGGCTGAAGATCGTCGTCGGGATGATGTTCATCAGGAAGCCGGTGATGGTCGAGTCGTGGGCCTTGGCCACGAAATTCGCCACGGCCTTTTGGTCCAGGGTGCTGGGGTCGATATGCATGCCCGCGCCCGGCTGGACGATATGGCTGACCACCATGCCGATGATCAGCGCAAGCGTCGAGAAAATCAGAAAGTACAGCATGGCCTTGCCGGCCACGCGTCCAACCTTCTTCAGGTCGCTCATCGCCGCGATGCCCGAGGCCACGGTCAGGAAGATGACCGGTGCGATGATCATCTTGACCAGCTTGATGAAGGCGTCGCCCAGGGGCTGCATCTGTTGGCCGAGTTCAGGCTTGAACGCGCCGAGCAGCACCCCGATCACGATGGCGAAAATTACCTGCACGTACAGGATTTGATAGAACTTGAGCTTGCGCGCAGGCGCGCCTTGATCTACTTCGATCATCGGGATTTGTCCCCACCAATGCCCCTTGCCGCAACGGGCGACGGGGCGTTTTCTGTTTTATGGCAATGCGCAGTGGCCGCACGCCGATTTCACCGGGCGCGCGGAAAGCGGCTCGGCTTATGGCTATATACGCAAGACCCGTGCCAGGTCGTGGGCGGCCTATACATTGACGGCAAGTCATTGATAGTTAAAGAGTTCACCCGATTTCCGTTTGGTATGGGGCGAACCAAATGGCGGATAACCACACAGAATCAAGCTAGAATGTGCGGAAACCCACACATCATGTCCAAAGCTCCTTCCTCTCGCGCCGCCCGCCCCGCATCCTCTGCCGGTTCCGCGCATTCAAACCTGGCCTGGTCCCCCACCCGCCCAGCGCCCCGGCCTTGGCGCGCGCGCGTGCTTGCCATGCTGGTCGTCATCGGCGTGGTGGCCGGGGTGTTGCAGGCGGCCACCGACTGGGCGCGCGAGAACGCCATCAAAAGCGCCACGCTTCAAGCGCGTAGCGCGGGGCAGATCAACGCAGCCTTGCTGCGCAACAACCTCGACAAATTCCGCGCGCTGCCCTTTGTCTTGACCCGGGACGTGGACGTGCGCGCGGTGTTGCAAGGCGCCTCGGCCGCTCAGGTGGAATCGCTGGATGACAAGCTCGACACACTGACGCGTGGCGTCGGCGCGTCGGCGATCTACCTGCTGGACAAGACGGGCTTGGCAATTGCAGCCAGCAATTGGCGAGAACCCGCCACCTTTGTCGGAGTGGATTATCAGTTTCGGCCGTACTTTCAAGGCGCGGTTGCCCGAGGCTCGGCAGAACATTTCGCGTTGGGAACGATCAGCCACGAAGCCGGGCTGTACCTGTCCCGTCGGGTGGACGACGCGCAAGGCGCCATGTTGGGTGTGATCGTCTTGAAGGTGGACTTTCGCGACCTGGAATCCGACTGGCGCCAATCCATCGCGCCCATCTTCGTCACGGACGAACATGGCGTGGTGCTGCTGGGCAGCGTGTCGGATTGGCGGTTCGACGTGTTGGCGCCCCTGTCTCCCGACTTGGCACAGACGCTGCGCACCAGTCTCCAGTTCGGTGATGCCCGCTTTCAAACCTTGCCGCTGACGCCACCGCTGTCGTCCGTGGGCAATGGTCAGTTGGTACACACTGACGACGCCTTGCCGCTGATTCCAAAAGGCGCTCCGCTGCTGCACACAACGCTGCCGATCACCGAGTCGCCGGGTTGGACGCTGCACCTTTTGTCGCCAGTCCAGGCCGCCATGAACCAGGCCACCGCCAACGCCCAAATGGCGGCACTGCTTGCGCTAAGCCTCTTGGCCGCGGCGCTGGGCATCGTGCTTTACCGGCGCCAACGCAATCGCGAGCAAGCCCAGCAGCAAGCGGCCACGCAGGCTCAGCTGGCTGCACTGGTCGGCGAACGTACCGCGCAGCTTAGCGAACTCAATGAGCAGTTAATGGACGAGATGGACGAGCGGCAGCGGGCCGAAGCCCGCTTGCACACCATGCAGGACGAACTGGTCCAGGCCAGTAAGCTGGCGCTGCTCGGCCAGGTGGCGGCGGGGGTGGCCCACGAGATCAATCAGCCCGTTGCGGCAATCCGCGCCTACGCCGACAACGCCACCGAATTCGTGCGCCGCGACGACATGGCGGCCGTCAATGAGAACCTGGGCACCATCGCCGCGTTGACAGAACGCATCGGCCACATCACCGGCGAACTCCGCGCATTCTCGCGCAAGGCGGGCACCTCAGTGGGGCCGACAAGCCTGAAGGACGCCATGGAAGGCGCACTGCTGCTGATCGGGCCGCGTGCGCGCAGGCAAGGGGTCACCCTGGTACGGCCGCCCGACGACCAGGATGTGCTGGTCCGTGCCGACCGCATTCGCCTCGAACAGGTGTTGGTGAATTTGCTGCAGAACGCAATGGAAGCGCTGGAAGGCGTTGCCGACGGCCGCGTGCTCGTAGCGCTGCAAGACCTGGGCGAAACCGTGCGACTCTCGGTCAGCGACAACGGCCCCGGCCTTGCCGCCGACACGCGCGCACGCCTTTTCACGCCCTTCTACACGACAAAAGCGGAAGGCTTGGGACTGGGGCTGGTGATATGCCGCGACATCGTCGCCGAATTCGGCGGCGACTTGTTGGCCGTGGACCCGAACGACCCCGCGTTTCCGCCTCTGCCCGGCGCCCTGGGCGGCGCCACTTTCATACTCACATTACGCAAGGCGCCCACCGCGCATTACCGGCCAGCCATTTCGCCATGAACCATCCTTCCGACACCTCCCCCTACGCGGTCGCGGCGCTTGACGACGGTCAGCCCGGCCCGCCGCATGTCGTCTTCATCGACGACGATGAAGACTTGCGCCGCGCCAACGTTCAGACATTGAAGTTGCATGGCATGACGGTAGACGCGCACAACTCGGCGCGCTCAGCACTTCCGACGCTGCATCGCGGGTTTGATGGCGTGGTGGTCACAGACATCCGCATGCCCGACATCGACGGGCTGCAATTATTCCGTCGCTTGCGCGACATCGATCCGGAGCTTCCCGTCATTTTGATCACCGGCCATGGCGATATCGCTACGGCGGTGCAGTGCATGCGCGATGGCGCCTATGACTTTTTGGCCAAGCCGTATGCGCCTGACCGGCTGACGACCGCCATCCTTCACGCTTCGGAAAAACGTCGTCTGGTGCTGGAGAATCGGCGCCTGCGGGAGGCGGCGTTTGCCGTCGAGGCAGACGAGGTCCCGTTTATCGGCTCGACGCCGGCGATGCAACGTATCAAGGAAACGCTGCGCCACATCGCCGACGCAAATGTCGACGTACTCGTAGAGGGAGAGACGGGCACCGGCAAAGAGGTCGTCGCGACTGCGCTTCACCGCTTGAGCCGGCGCCGCCATCGTTCTCTGGTTGCGATCAATTGCGGCGCATTGCCGGAAAGCGTTATAGAAAGCGAGTTATTCGGTCACGAAGCCGGCGCCTTCACTGGCGCGCAGAGGAAGCGCATTGGGCGCATCGAACACGCCAGCGGCGGGACTCTTTTCCTGGACGAGATCGAAAGCATGCCGTTGGCAGTACAGGTGAAGCTGCTGCGCGTGCTCGAATCACGCCAGATCACCCCGCTGGGCAGCAATGAGGTTCGCAACCTGGACTTGCGTGTGGTGGCAGCCACCAAGGAAGACCTGGGCGATCCCTCCATACGTGGCAAATTCCGGGAAGACCTTTTCTATCGGCTGAACGTCGTCACCATCCGCATTCCGCCCCTGCGCGAGCGCCGTGAGGACATTCCTCTGCTGTTCGCGCATTACCTTGGTCACGCGTCACGCCGCTTCCAGCGAGACATCCCGGACATACCAAGCTCAATTACCCAGCATGTGATGACACACGCGTGGCCCGGCAACGTGCGCGAGCTTGCCCACTTCGCGGAACGCCTGGTCCTGGGCGTCCCGGACACAGTGAAATCCAGCCCCGTACAAGCGCCCGACAATAAGCAAACCCTGCCCGAGCGTATGGAGCAATTTGAAGCTCAACTGATACGCGATGCGCTTCAAATCCATCAAGGCGACATCAAAGCCACGCTTGAATCGCTAGGTATTCCGCGCAAGACGTTCTACGACAAACTTCAGCGTCATGGCATAGACCGTCAGCAGTACTTGTCGGCGTCGTAATCGCACTCGTGGTCCAACTAGCGGCGATAAACAGAAAAGCCCCGCTGCAAGCAGCGGGGCTTTTCTCATGAATTCTCAAACTAAAACTTAAACCAAAAACCAAAAACCGAAAAACAAAAAAACAAAACCCCACAGGATTACCTGTGGGGTTTTGCGCAATAAAAGCCTGACGATGACCTACTTTCACAGACGTCCGTCCACTATCATCGGCGCGAAGGCGTTTCACTGTCCTGTTCGGGATGG
>NZ_JCBAMR010000020.1:0-97489 GCF_059760425.1 Achromobacter sp. RT286_PF | reverse complement strand
AAAGCCGGCATACGAGATTTGTTCCGTGGTCTGTTGGGCTCGGAGATGTGTATAAGAACCAGAAGTCGACCTCCCGCCGCCGGTCGCCCGCCGCCGGTCGCCCGCCGCCGGTCGCCCGCCGCCGGTCGCCCGCCGCCGGTCGCCCAAAGCCGGTTCCACGGCCTTGCGCGGTTACTGGACGGGGCGGTTCAACGGATGCGCGATGCCTCCGTCGCCATAGCTTGTGATGACTTCAGCGATGACCACCTGATAACCGCGTAGCCACTTGGCCTGCTGTCGTTTGGCCTTGAGGTGGTCCTTGTGGTCGATCAGCTGCTGCAGGGCTTCGCGGTTGCTCCAGTAATACACGTTGGATACCAGGCCCGTCGCCGGATTTTCCCAGGCTTCCTCGCCCAGATAGCCGGGAATGGACCGCGCGATGGCCGCGATGGCATCGTCCATTTCGTGGAAGGCGCTGTCGTACTCGCCGGGCATGAATGTGAAGGTTGCGGTGTACATAAAGGAAAAAGGCAGGGGAAAAAACCAAGCAGAAGCCAAGCGGAAATCAAGCGCAAAGCCGCGCAGACACGGATAAGAAAAAACGAGACTATGACGCACCTCTGGCACAATGAAAACGTCCAGTCCGATTGATTTTTTTCAAGCCAGTTAAGCCGCTCATGCCTACGTCCCCGGCCAAGCCCCCAGCCGACACCAGCCGCCGCATCTATGAACGCATCAGGGCGCAGATCCTTGATGGCACCTTGCGCGCGGGCATGCCCTTGCCTTCGACGCGGGCGATGGCGCTGGACCTGGCGGTGTCCCGCACCACGATCACGACGGTCTACGAACAGCTGGCCGCCGAAGGCTACGTTGAGACCAGCCTGGGCCGCCGCGCGCGCGTGGCGGCCGGCGCCGCCCACGCCGATGTGAATCCACGGCCGGCCATGGCAGCGCCGGATGCGGTGCTGCGCTTGTCGGCGTACGGCAAGAAAGTGCGCGGCTTTCTCGACAAAGATGGGCCGCAGGTTTTTGGCGCCGATCCGCGCGTTATTGACTTTCTATATGGCGCCTTGGCCTTTGACGACTTCCCGGTGCTGGCGTGGCGCAAAGCCTATAACCGAGCCTTGGTACAACGCCAGCCTAGTCTTTATTACCAGGCTCCCCAGGGTGAACTTGCGCTGCGTGTGGCGCTGCAAGGCTATTTGCGCCGGGCACGGGGGCTGGCCTGTCACGCCGACCAGATCCTTATCGTGCATGGCTCGCAACAGGCAATCGATCTATGCGCGCGCGTACTGGTGGACGCTGACGATACGGTGCTGGTCGAAGACCCTTGCTACGTGATGGCCCGCCGCCTGTTCGAGGCCGTGGGGGCGGATGTGCGCGAAGTGCCTGTGGACGAACAAGGGCTGCTGTCCGAGGCCCTGCCCGAAGAACGCACGCGCCTGGTCTACGTGACGCCGTCGCACCAGTTTCCCTTGGGCGGCGTGATGCCCATCGCCCGCCGCAGGGCGCTGCTGGCGTGGGCGGCCAGGCAGCGGGCATGGATCGTCGAAGACGACTACGACGGTGAATTCCGCTATGGAATGCGTCCCGTCGATACGCTGCAATCCATCGACGATTCAGGCGCCGTCATCTATGTCGGCACGTTTTCCAAAGCCCTGTCCCCGCAGATGCGAATGGGCTATCTGGTGCTGCCACCCAGCCTGGTCAGCGTGTTTCGAGAGGCCAAGCGGCTGATGGACCGGCACGCACCCCGGCTGGAACAGGCGGCGCTGGCTTCGTTAATTGAAGACGGGTCGTATGAACGCCACGTGCGACGTTGCCGGCGGCAAAACGAAGCGCGCCGCGTCGCCCTGCTGCGCGCCCTGGAACGCCACCTGCCCGACGCCGTCCAGGTGGCGGGTTCGGCCTCCGGCTTGCACGTGGTGGTGTGGGTGCCCGGGGTGGCAGAGGCTGACGAGCCTGAGCTGGTCAGCCTGGCCCGGCAGCACGGCGTGGGCGTTCGACCCATCTCACCCCTGTATTTCAAGGGCGAGGCGCACCGCTCGCATTGCTGCGCCGGCCTTGTTCTGGGCTACGCCAGTCTGGCGCCCGCGGCCATTGACGAGGGCGTGCTGCGGCTGGCTCGCGCCATCCAGACATTACGCGCGGGCAGCACCGCTGCCGGCATCAGCATCGACTCCTCGGAAACGCGCCGTGCCTAAATTGAACCTTCCGCCTGTCGATGCCGACGTTGACAAGGGCACCGGCGATTCCGATCGCCGGCTGCGGTATTTTCTGACGATTGCCGCGTGCGGGTCCATGTCCCGCGCCGCCGACGAACTGGGCATTTCGCAACCCAGTCTTAGCCGGCAGATATCCGCCTTGGAAGCCTATTTGGGCCGCCCGGTTTTTGATCGCAACGGGCGGGGCATGGTGCTTAGCGACGTTGGGCGCACGTTGCACCGCGCGGTGGCACCCGCGTTTCAATTGATCGATGACACCGTTGCCAAGACGCGGGATTCCAGTTCGGCCGGTTCTTCGTCGCTGCGCATCGCGGCGGTGCACACGCTGACTTATTACTTCCTGGGCGATCTGGTGTCGGCGGTGGCTCACGAAGGGGGTGATGCCAATCTGCACTTGATGGCGCGCAGTTCGCCGGAAGTGGTCGACCTGGTGGCCTCGGGCAAGGCGGAATTGGGTTTCGTGTACGACTCGGCCGTCGCCAGCCCCGGCCTGGTGTCCGTCCCATTGTTTGAAGACCAGATGTGCCTGATCGCCCGGATCGACGATGACGCCTACGACGAGACGACCGATATCTGGTCGCGGCCGTTGCGGCTGGTGGCCTTTCCCGAGCACTACGCACTGCGAAAAATGCTGCACCATTCGCGGCTGAACTATGTGGTGTCGGCCGAGACCGACACGGTGGATTCTGCGCTGGAACTCGTGTCGGCGGGCATCGGCAACTGCCTGTTGCCGACCCGCATGCCCGACCGCCTGTTGCAGGACCACCGGCTGAAGAAAATTACCATCACCGGGGGACGGCTGGCGCGTAAGGTAGTGGCGATCCACCGCGACGGCTACGCACTGTTTCCGCTGGCGGCGCTGACGTTGCAGATCGCGCAGCGTCTTTGCAAGCGTATGACCGAATAACTGAATGACTGAATGACTGAATAGCTGATATAGCCTCAGACGCATCGACGTCGCTTTGCGCACTTCTCATACTCGGCCCACCGACTCCGTGTCGACTTCACAAAGGGTAAGAGATGAGCGACGAGCTCCGCAGCAAAGCGTATTTCGACGAGCGCGCCACGCAAGAGATGGCGCAACACCTCAAAGGCCAGGATCGGTCCTTGAATGAAACCCTGGCCTACGCCTGTCGCATCCTGGCGATGACGGGGCAAGAAGCGGGCTTGGCGGGGCAGATCAGCGCGCGATCGGACACGCCAAATGCCTATTGGACACTACGCTTCGGCCTGGGCTTTGACGAAGCCACGCCTGACGACTTTATCGAGGTCGACCAGGACCTGAATACGATTTCCGGCACCGGCATGGCCAACCCGGCCACCCGTTTTCACCTGTGGGTGTACCGCAATCGGCCCGACGTCCAATCGATCATCCACACGCATTCGCCTTGGGCGACCACGCTGGCCACCGCGCGCCAGCCTTTGGTGGTGGCGCAGATGGACATGGCGCCTCTGTTCGACGATTGCGCCTTTCTTGGCGAATGGCCGGGCGTGCCGATTGCAGACGAAGAGGGCGTGATCATTTCGGCGGCATTGGGCCAAAAGAAGTCTATTTTGTTGGCCCATCACGGCTATCTGACCGCCGGCGTTTCGGTCGAGGAAGCCACCTATCTGTCCGTTTACCTGGAACGCGCCGCGCGCTTGCAGGTGCGCGCCCAGGCGTTCGGCCCATTGACGCCGGTGGACGCGAGGCTGGCGAAGGAAGCGCACGACTACCTGCTCAAGCGCTCCATTGTCCAAGCCACTTTCAATTACTGGTCCCGTCAGACGGACCGGCTTGCCGGCCCGAAATAAGCCGCGCCTACCTCCGCAAGGAACACCAAATGAACGACAAGAACACCCAATCCAATCAGGGTGGCAAGGGGAAGTCGCGCCAGCACGTTACGGCGGGCATTGCCAGCTTCATGGGCACCACGATCGAGTGGTATGACTACTTTTTGTACGGCACCGCCGCGGCGCTGATTTTCAACAAGATTTTCTTTCCCGCTTTCGATCCCATCACCGGGACGCTGGCCGCCTTCGCCACTTATTCGGTGGGCTTTTTTGCCCGGCCACTGGGCGGCGTCATCTTCGGGCATTTCGGCGACCGGGTCGGTCGCAAGTCCATGCTGTTGATTACGCTGTTTTTGATGGGCATACCGACCATCCTCATCGGGCTGATCCCGTCTTACGACAGCATCGGCTATTGGGCGGCCGTGTTGCTGGTCTGCATGCGATTTTTGCAGGGCATTGCCGTGGGCGGCGAATGGGGTGGGGCCGTGTTGATGGCCGTGGAACATGCGCCCGAAGGCAAGAAAGGGTTCTTTGGCAGCTTGCCGCAAGTGGGTGTGGCGCCGGGCCTGATCCTGTCGTCGCTGGCGATGGCGGCGGTAGCGCAGCTGCCCGAAGAAGACATGTTGTCCTGGGGATGGCGCGTGCCCTTCGTGGCCAGCGTCGTGCTGTTGTTGGTCGGCTGGTTCATCCGGGTCAAGGTGGTGGAATCGCCCGACTTTCAGAACATGGAAAACAAGGGAGAAAAAGTCGATGTGCCCGCCAAGGTCGTGCTGAAGAAGTATCCCCGTGAAGTGTTGGCCGTTATCGGCGGGCGCCTGGCCGAAGTGACCTGGTTCTATACGGTGGTGACCTTTGCCTTGGCGTATGCGACGGGAAGCCTGGGCGTGCCCCGTGCCGTGATGCTGGACGCGACCATCTGGGGTGCGGCAGCGGCGCTGTTCACCATGCCGTTGTTCGGCATTCTTGGCGACCGCGTCGGCTATCGCTCGGTGTTCATCCTGGGGTCACTGGCCATCATCTTCTATGCGCCCACCTTTTTCACGCTGCTGCAGACCGGCCAGCCTGGCAGCATCAATTGGGCGATGATCATTGCGGTGGGCTTGATCTATGGTTGCTTGTATGGGCCGCAGGGCAGCTTGTTTTCATCGCAGTTCCCGCCGGAAGTGCGCTACAGCGGAATATCGCTTGCCGTGCAGGTGTCGGGCGCCATCGGCGGCGGCCTGGCGCCGTTGATCGCTACGTCGCTGCTGGCTTACGCCGACGGCAATCCCAAGTACATCGTCTGGTACCTGAGCATTCTTGGCGTTATCGCAGCGGCCAGCGCGCTGTTCATGCACGGACCCGAACGGTTCAACGCCCGTCAACCCATCACGACGCGCTAAGCCATGGACAAGAACATCGACTATTACTTCTGGATCAACTCCGACTGGGCCTATCTAGGCGCGCAGCGGCTGGACGCGCTGGCCGCGCGGCATGGCGTCGGCATCAACTATCGGCTTGTCGATCTGCCCGACGTCTATCGACGTACCGGCGGCGTGCTACTCGGCCAGCGGTCGCCCGAGCGGCAGGCCTATCGCATTGCCGAACTGAAGCGCTGGTGCCGGCTGTTGGAGACGCCGGTCAACCCGCAGCCGGCGTTCATGTGTCCCAACGGGGACCTGGCGTCGCGACTGGTGATCGCGGCCCTGGAAGTGCCCCAGCCCATCACACCGCTGTACACGCGGATACTGCAAGCCGAGTGGTGTGACGACGAGGACATTTCCGACCCCACGGTGTTGCGCCGCATTCTGGCCGAGCAGGGATACGCGGCGCAGGCGATCTTTGACCGGGCGGCGCAGCCGGACATCGAAGCCCGTTATAGAAAGAACACCGACGACGCGGTCGCGGCGGGCGTGTTCGGGTCGCCCAGTTATGTCTATGACGGTGAGGTCTTCTGGGGGCAGGATCGCCTGGATATGCTGGACCGCGCGATCACGCTTGAACGCGCGGGCTGACCCCGACACCGGGGCGGTCGCCTGGCAGGCCGCCGGGGGCCGCCCGCGGCCCCGGCGCGTTGCTGGCGAAGGATCAAGCCAGCGCTTGTCTCAGATCGTCCAGCAGATCGTCGATGTCTTCCAGGCCAACCGACAGCCGAACCAGCCCAGGGCTCACGCCCGGGCTCAGGCGCAGATTCGGATTGATCTTCTTGCGCGCGTCGACCATGCCCGCCGTGTGATAGATCAGCGAATCCGTGTCGCCCAGGCTGATGCCGCGCGCAATGATGTTGAGCTTGTCAATCATCGGCGCCACGCCGTCAAAGCCGGCTTTCAGTTCGAACGACACCATGCCGCTGCCGGCCGACATCTGCCGGCGGGCGATATCGCGGTCGGCAAAGTCGGGCAGGAAGGGGTAGATAACGCGGGCCACGGCCGGGTGCGCGGACAGCATCTGGGCCACCGCCAAGGCGTTTTTGCTATGGCGCTCCATGCGGATATCCAGCGTCTTCAGCCCGCGCAGCACCAGAAAGCAGGACATCGGTGACGGCGTGGCGCCGGTCAGGTACTTGGCCCCGGCCGCGCGTATGGCCTCAATGGTGTCGCGACGGCCGATCGCCACCCCGCCCAGAATATCGCCATGCCCGTTGAGGTACTTGGTCAAGGAATGGATAACCAAGTCGGCCCCGTGTTCGATGGGGCGTTGAAGCGCGGGCGATGCAAACGTTGAATCCACGATCACCATGGCGCCAACGCGCTTTGCCGCCCGAGCAATACGCTGGATGTCCAGCACTTCGCAAGACGGATTGATGGGCGTCTCGAAATAGACCAGCTTGGTGGCCGGCGTGATCGCTGCCTGGGTGCCGGCCGCTGTGCTCAGATCGGCGCGCACCACTTTTACGCCGAACTTGGGCAGCCCCTCATCCATCAAGGCGCCGGCGGTGTTGTAGATGGTGTGGTGCACGACGATTTCATCACCGGCCGCAAGCAAGGTCAGCAACGTGGAGGCAATGGCACCCATGCCCGAGGCCGTCACAATGGCGGCTTCGGCGCCCTCCAGCGCCGCCAGCCGATCTTCCAGCAGCTTTTGCGTGGGATTTTGTTGGCGACCGTATACGCAGCGGTCGCTGTCGCCCGAGAACACCGCCTGAAATTGCTCGGTGGATTCAAATGCGTAGGTCGATGTTAGGAAGATGGGGGGCGACACGGCGCCTTCAAAGGCCACAGGGTCGTAGCCGTGGTGGATCGCCTTGGTGGCAAAGCCCGGCGGGCGAGTGTCTTTGGCGTGGTCTTTCATCATTGCGTCCTTGGAGATGTCCTGTCGGTTCGGTGGTTTGGTTCGATTCGATTGGATTCGGGAGCCGCCAGGCCTACCGGATCGGCCAGCCATACATGATTCCGCCCTTGCTGTAGAGCGCGTTCATGCCACGCTCCAGTTTCAGGGCGCTTGTCATTCCCAGCGTACGCTCGTAGATCTCGCCGTAGTTGCCGACCCGTTTGACGATGTTGTAGGCCCATTTGTCCTCCAGTCCCAGGTTCTTGCCCATGCCGGGAACGACGCCAAGGATTCGTTGCACGTTGGGGTTTGCGCTTTTCAGCATGTCGTCCACATTGGCCTGCGTGATGCCGTATTCCTCTGCTTCCAGCAAGGCGTTCAACGTCCAGCGCACCGTGTTGAACCACTGCTCGTCGCCTTGGCGCACCATCGGCCCAAGCGGTTCCTTGGACAGCGATTCCGGAAAGATGATGTACTCGGCATCGCTGCCCAAGTTGCGGCGCGTGGCGGCAAGCATGGATTTGTCGGCAGTGATCGCATCGCATCGGCCTGCCGAGAAGGCACGCAGGATCTCATCGAACTTGTCCAGCACCACCGGTTTGAAGGTAATCGCATTGCCTCGGAACCAGTCGGCCAGGTTCAGCTCGGTTGTCGTGCCGGGCAGAACGCAGATCGTCGCGCCATCCAGCGCTTTCGCGCTCTTGATGCCGATCGCGGTCTTGGCCATCAGCCCCTGGCTGTCGTAGTAATTGACCCCGGCGCCAATTAGCCCCAACGACGTGTCTCGCGTCATGGTCTGCGTCGTGTTGCGGGTCAGCACATCAACCTCGCCCGACTGCAACGCGGTAAAGCGGGCTTGTGTGGTCAACGGAACGATCTTGGATTTTCCTGGGTCGGCAAACATTGCCGCTGCAATCGCGCGGCAGGTGTCCACATCGATGCCTTGCCACACGCCGCGGCTGTCGGTGTAGGCGAAGCCGGGCAGATCCGTCGTGACGCCACATTGGACAAAGCCGCGCTTCTTGATGTTCTCGAACGTGGCGCCGGCGTGGGCGGCTTGCGTGCAGAGCGCGGCAAGGCTCAAGGCGCTAAGGATCGGCAGGATTCTCAAGGCAGGGCTCCCGGAGGGGGTAGGCGAGACGTCTGATCGGCGCTCCGCAGGACGCTTGTAATGTGTCGTTAATGACTCAAAGTGTCCATGCGGGTATACGCTAGCGGTTCCTCCACTGCCGAATCCGGGGCTATTCCCGGGCGCGGGAACAGCCGCTTTGCTCCTATGAAAAGCGATAGCGGCCGCGCGTCCCGGTAATTGTCGGGCGCATTCTGGTACGGAAGAATTCGCGCAAACTGGCCCAGTTCAAACGCCTACGCGTCAGGCGTTGACGTCCACTACGACGCGCCCCTGCACCTTGCCTGCCATCAGGTCGTGCGCGGTGGCGACGGCTTCGCGCAGGGGGATGTCGCGGCTGATGCGGTCGATGATGTCGGCGGGCAAGTCCGTGGCAAGCCGGCTCCATGCCTGGATGCGTTCGGCGCGCGGGCGCGTCACGCTATTGACCCCTAACAGGCTGACGCCGCGAAGAATGAACGGTGCGACCGACGCCGGAAAGTCCAGGCCTTGCGCCATGCCGCAGGCAGCCACGGCGCCGTCTGCCTTTACGCTGGCGCACAAGTTGGCCAGTGTGTGGCTGCCGACGGAATCGACCCCTGCGGCCCAACGCTCTTTTTGCAGCGGCTTGCCGGGCGCGGAAAGGGTCGACCGGTCGATGATGTCCGCCGCGCCCAAAGCGGTCAGGTAATCGCGTTCATTGGGTCGGCCGGTAGCGGCCACGACGCGGTATCCCAGCTTGTGCAGGATGGCAATGGCGTAGCCGCCGACACCGCCATTGGCGCCGGTCACGAGGATGTCGCCGGCGTCCGGCCGGATGCCGGCCTTTTCCAGCGCGATGACGCACAGCATCGCCGTATAACCGGCGGTGCCGATGGCCATTGCCTGCCGGCTCGATATGCTGTCGGGCGCCGGTATCAGCCACTGCGCATCCACCCGCGCGAACTGGGCCAGGCCGCCCCAGTGCTGCTCTCCCACGCCCCAACCATTCAGGATGACGCGTTGTCCGGGTTTGAAATCCGCGTGGTCGCTGTGTTCAACCACCCCGGCCAAGTCGATGCCCGGCACCATCGGGAAGCTGCGTACGATCGGGCCCTGTCCCGTGATGGCCAGCGCGTCCTTGTAGTTCAAGGTGCTGTAGTCCACTTTGACCAGCACGTCCGCCTGCGGCAGGCGGCTTTGTTCCATCTGTTGAATCGACGCGCGGTAACCGCTGTCGTCTTTCTCGATCAAGATGCCATTAAACATGGAAGCTCCGTAAGAGGGGCCGGGCCGGTCGGCCGGCGTAAGCGGGATCAGCCTGGCAGACCCGCAAGAAAACCATCAAGAAAGATGTCCATGGGCGCGGCGCTGCGCATCATCTTGGCGCGCAGAACCGCGCCTTCCCAGCCAATCCAGAAGAACCGGGCAAGCGACTCGCAATCCGCTTGCGCGCCGAGGGCGCCTTGCTCTTGGGCGGCTATCAGGCAGGCCGCCACGCGCGCTTCCCACTCCTGAAGAATCCCGTTCATGGCCTGGCGGTACGGCTCCGGCAGCGCGCCCACTTCCTGGCCGAAGTTTCCAATCAGGCAGCCGCGAGCGTAGTCATGCCGCGCCATCCCTTGCTTGGCGTCGTCAACGAAATTACGCAGGCGTTGCAAGGGCGGGGTGGATGCGTCAAGCAGCCAGCGGTCAAGCTTCCTGCCGAAGTAGTCGTCGTAAGCCTGCATCACTTGAAGGCCGAAGTCTTCCTTGTTCTTGAAGTAGTGATAGAAGGAGCCTTTCGGGACGGTGGCGCGCTTGAGGATGGCGTCCAGTCCCGTGGAGGTGAATCCCCGTTCGGTCAACAACTGCATGCCGACCCGGATTAGCAGGTCGCGGGTTTCGACCAGCGCCAAGGACGCCTGGGCACGCGTTCTGCGGCCGGTTCGTGCAGGGGGTGTCGTGTTCATTGGCGAAGTATAGACCGATCGTTTCTTATTTCAAGTGCGCCGTTTGCCGCGCTATGACTCCTTGCTTGGGGGCCTGAAAATTTGCATAAATCCCTGTTTTATCGGGGAATATAGGAATTTTTTCGTTATCGTTACCACGGTCTGTGGCGGCCTTTGGACCAAATATCTTCGACGCCCCGGTAGTTTCCCTAATGACACAAAGTGTACATACGTCGATACTTTCCCCACGGTCGGTGCGTTGACGCCAAGGCCAACAAAAGGGGAAGTTCATGAAATTTGGATTGTCACGACTGTTGGCGGCGAGCTTTTGTGTGGTGGCGATGGGCTCCAGTTCCCATGTGTTGGCCGACGCGTATCCCGGCAAGCCCATTCGCCTGCTTGTCGGTTTTCCGCCCGGCGGGCCGACGGACATCATCGCGCGGTTGATCGGCAAGGGCCTGTCGGAACAACTGGGCCAGCCCGTCGTGGTCGAGAATCGCGGCGGGGCCGGTGGGGTGATCGCTGCACGGGCAGTGGCCGCGGCCGCGCCTGATGGCTACACCTTGCTGGTCAGCGTGGAATCGTCGCAGACGCGTGGGGTAGCGTTGAACAAGACGTTGCCGTACGACGCCGCCAAGGACTTCACTTACATCGGAAAAATAGCCAAACAGCGCAACCTGGTCGTCATCGATCCCAAGCTGCCGATACCCGATGTCAAGGGCTTGATCGCCTACGCCAGGAAACACCCCGGCGAGCTGAATTACAGCGGAACCTACGGCGCAACGTCGCACATTGGCGGCGCCTTGTTCGATATGGACAACGGCGTAAAGATGACCTTCGTGAGCTATCCCGGGGGCGCGCAGCCAATCACTGACCTGATTGCGGGCGTCGTGCAGGTGGGTTTCTTCACCGAAGCCACGATTGCCGCGCACGTGAAGTCGGGAAGGCTGAAGGCGTTGGCCATCGCGGCGCCCGAGCGGTCGCCGGATTTCCCGGACGTGCCCACGTTGGCCGAGGCGGGCGCCCGCCCCATGGAACTGTCGCCCTGGTTCGGCCTGACCGGCCCGGCCGGCATGGACGCGGGCGTGGTTCAGCGCTTGAGCCAGGCCGTGTCGACGCTGGTGCGCAGCCCGACCTTTCAGGCGCAACTGGCAACGATCGGCGCGGTGCCGATCCCGGGCTCAACACCGCAGGCATTCCAGAAAGACGTGAACCAGGAAATCGCGTACTGGAAGACCTTCGTGGTCGACGCCAACATTCCCGTCAACTGAGCACCCTGAACGAGCACGATGATGACTGCCTCTTCCTCGACCGGCGCCAGTCTGGCCGGAAAATTAGGGTTCTTTGCCCCATTGGACGCATTGCTCAATGACGCCGAACAACGTGCCATTCAACAAGCCCGGGCCTTTTGCCACCAGCACGTAGCCGCAGCCGCCCATGCCGCCTTTACATTGGGCGAGCCGTATCCGATCACGATCCTGCATGACTGGGCCGCGCAACGCTTTCTGGCCTTGCAGGCGCCCGAATCGGCGGGGGGGCTCGGCGCGTCATTTCTGTGCAAGATCCGCTTGGCCCAAGAGGTCGCGCGACACAGCTTTGCCACGGCCTTTTCGCTGAACAACCTTCAGGGCTCCGTCACGCGGGTCGCGCGCGGGGGCAGCGCCAGGCAACAGCAGGCTTACCTTGCCGGGCTGGCAAGCGGGCAGTTGCTGGGCGCGCCGGCCTTGTCCGAACCCCAGGCGGGCAGCGATCTTTCCGCCTTGTCGATGCGCGCCGAGCGCTCTGGCCAGCGTTGGCTGCTGTCGGGCACCAAGCGTTGGGTGACCAATGGGCAGATCGTGAACCTGCCGCTGGTGATGGCCAAAGCAGTGCCGCCTGGGCAGGACGAGGGGCCGATCGCAAGCTTCCTCGTGGACCTTGGCGCGCCCGCGCCGACGTGGTCGCGCCGGGAAATCAGCACGGTGGGCGGAGCGTCGTTTCGGCTTGCGGAGATCGAACTGCGGGAACACCCCGTGCCCGACTGGGCCATGCTGGGCGCGCCTGGCGATGCGTTCAAGGCGTCGATGGCCACGATCAACGCCGCGCGCGTCCATGTGGCGGCGATGTGCACCGCAACGCTGTACTCGGCGCTGGCCGAAACCGTTGCCTATTGCGCCGACCGAACCACCTTCGGCCAGCCGCTGATCGGCCACCAGGGCTTGCGCTGGGAATTGGCCGAGGTCGCCACGCGTCTGGAAGCGGCCAACGCGCTAATGGTGCAGGCGGCCCGCCATCTCAACGACGGCAACGACGCCGTGACGGTGGCGGCCCAGGCCAAGAAGTTTGCCGTGGATACCGCCATCTGGGGAGTGGACCAGTGCCTGCGCTGCGTGGGCGCGATCGGCACCACGCCCGCGTTGCGCTTGTCGATGCATCAGGCGGAACTGCGCTTTGCCGCCTACACGGACGGCACTGGCCAGCTGTTGCTGGACCGGGTCGGAAAGAACCTGACCAAAGATTATTGCGTGACGACGGAAGGGGAATAGACGTGAGAAACATCGTTGTGGACGGGGCCGGCGCGGCCCTATCTGGATTGCAGGACGGACACACTGTGATGGTGGGCGGCTTTGGCGGGGCGGGCCTGCCCCGGCGCCTGATCGAAGCCGTCTTGGCCGCTGGCGTGCGCGACCTGACGGTGATTTCAAACAATGCCGGCTCCGGCGCGGGCGACCTGTCGGCGTGGTTCGAGGCGAAGATCGTTCGCAAGATCATCTGCTCTTACCCCAGAAGCGCCGCGGCGTTTGCTGAGCAGTATCGAGCAGGCACGGTTGAACTGGAGTTGGTGCCGCAAGGCACGCTGGTTGAGCGGATTCGCGCGGCCGGGGCCGGGCTGGGCGGATTCCTGAGCCCCGTCGGCGTGGGTACGCTGTTCGAGCATGGCAAGCAACAGCTGGAAGTCGGCGGCAAGACCTACTTGCTGGAGCTGCCGCTGAAAGCGGATTTTGCGCTGCTGCGAGGCCGCGCCGCCGACACCATGGGCAATGTGGTCTACAACAAGACGGGCCGCAATCACCAGGCGGTCATGGCCACCGCTGCCGACACCGTCGTGGTGGAGGTGGCTGAAATTTTGGCTCCCGGCAACCTGGACCCCGAAGCCATCATCACGCCCTGCATCTTTGTAGACAGGGTTTTTCTAGCGGAGCGCGCATGAACCCCTTGACCCGAGACAGCATGGCCAGAATGGTCGCGCACAGCCTGCCGCGCAATGCCTTCGTGAATCTGGGCATCGGCGCGCCGACCCTGATTGCCGATCATCTGCCCGACGAACTGGGTGTGATTCTGCATAGCGAGAACGGCATGCTCAACCTGGGCCCCAAACCGGCCCCGGGTGAGGAAGACTTCGACCTGATCAATGCGGGAAAAAGCCCCGTCACGATCAAGACCGGCGGAGCCTTCTTTGACTCCAGCATGGCATTCGCGATGATGCGGGGCGGGCACATCGACGTGGCGGTGCTGGGCGCCTTTCAGGTGTCCGCATCTGGCGACCTGGCCAATTGGAATACCGGGAATGTTGACGGCGCGCCGCCCGCGATCGGCGGCGCCGTTGACCTGGCCGTGGGCGCCAAGCAGATCTGGGTCATGATGGATCACGTGACCAAGGACAACGTGCCCCGCCTGGTAAGGCGCTGCACCTTGCCATTGACGGCGGTGGGCGTGGTCAAGCGCGTATTCACCAACTATTGCGTCATGGCCGTGGAGCCAGATGGCCTGCGCGTCGAGGCGGTACGGCAAGGGCTGACGCCGGAGGCACTGCAAGCCATGACTGAGGCGCCGCTTCAGTTTGGCTGCCGCCTTGGGGTTATCCGCGAAGACGGCACTATGGAGCCGGCGGGCGCGTGATGCAACACAGCGCCCTTTGAGGAAGCCGGCGGCCGTTCGCCTGGAACGAATGAGCGCCTGAACGCATGAACGCAGGCGGGCGCGATCGGCCGCACGAATCTGCATACAATCCCCAGGATATCAACCCGGCCGCCCACCGCGCGGTGCCGATACCCATCCTGAAGGATTTCTACGTGGCGCTAAAACTGAAGCTTCTTCGCGTGCAGGCAGGCCTGACCTTGGAGCAGTTGGCACAGTCCTGTGGGCTGACGCGTAGCTACATATCCAAAGTCGAGCGGGGAATTTCCACGCCGTCGATCGAAACCGCGTTCAAGCTCGCCCATGCATTGGGCGTGAACGTGGATCGCTTGTTCGGCAAGTCGGAACAGCGCGACGAATTTTCCATCGTGCGCGCCAAGGATGCCGGACCCGACGAAGCCAGCGAATACCTGTCGCTGGTGGCCGGTGCCAACGGCAACCGGCTGATGCGTGCCTTTGTCATCCGGCCTGGCCAGTTCAACGGCGGGCGGGCCAAAAAGCGGATTCTGAGCCATCACGACGGCGAGGAGATCCTGTACGTGCTGGCGGGCAAGCTGGAACTGACGGTGGGCGACAGAAAGGAAATCCTGGATGTGGGCGATTGCGTCCAGTTCAATTCATCAATGCCGCACAAGCTGGTTTCCGTAGGAAAAAAAGAAGGGGTGGGGCTGATCGTGGTGACCAGCCGCGACCCCATGCTGCTTTAGCGGCACCCCTTCTGTATCAATGCATCTGCCCGTAGCGCCCGGCGTTGAAGTCCTGGATGGCTTCGACGATCTGTGCTTGCGTGTTCATCACGAAGGGGCCATAGCCCACCACGGGTTCATCGATGGGCTCGCCGCTCAGGACCAGGAACACCGCGTCGTTGTTGGCTTCAACGGTGATGTCTTCGCCGTCTTGTGAAAACAACGCCAGCTGCGCGTCGCGCGCCACGGATTCGCCGTTGATGAGCAGCGTGCCGCGCAGCACCACCAGCATGCTGTTGCGGCCCGCGGCGACCGGGAAGGTCGCGGACTTGCCCGCCTTCAGGCGCACGTCCCACACGTCCATCGGCGTGAAGGTGCGGGCCGGGCCGGCGTGGCCGTCGAAGTTGCCCGCGATGACGCGGACGCTGCCCGCCTCGTCCGGCAATGCCGCCACCGGAATGTCCGCGTTCAAGATGCCTTGATAGCCCGCCGCCGCGCCCTTGTCCTTGGCCGGCAGGTTGACCCACAGCTGCACCATTTCCAGCTCGCCACCGGTGCGCGTGAACGCCGGGGAATGGAATTCCTCATGCAGGATGCCCGAGGCGGCCGTCATCCATTGCACGTCGCCCGGGCCGATGACGCCGCCGTTGCCGGTGGAGTCCCGATGCTCGACCTCGCCGCTGTAGACGATGGTGACGGTTTCAAAACCGCGATGGGGATGCTGGCCCACGCCGCGCGGGTGGTCGGCCGGCTCGAACTTCGCCGGGCCGGCGTAATCCAGCAGCAAGAAGGGGCTGACATTCTTGCCCTTGTCGTTGTACGAGAACATCGAGCGCACGGGGAACCCGTCGCCGACCCAGTGGGGGCGGGGGGCGGCGTGCAGGCCGAGGATCTTTTTCATGGCGTCTATTCCTATTGCGCGGCCCCTTTGGAGCCGTTCGTCATGGGGATAAAGGTTAGGGCGGAACAGGGCTTTCAGTAGTTCGGATTTTGATAAGGACTGTTCCATGAATCGGACGACCCTCGGCCTTGTCTTGTGCGGATCCTGAAGAACGGCGGCTCATTCTTAGGGCTATCAGCCAGAAGGACGAGGCGCCATTTTTTAAGAATAATCCGATTTTTCGCACGGGCTTGTCTCCCTATCGTGAAGCCCTTGCCGCCGGACGCACGACGTTGCCCGGCCCGGCTTTTCTTCTTGCCACCCGATATCCGACACCCAATACCTGGCGCCCAGATCCATGACCACCCCTCTGCTTTCCCGCCTCCGTTCCCACGCCGCGCACCTGTCCGTGGCCGCCGTCGCCCTGGCCGTCGGGTTGCTGACCGGCAAGATCTGGATGCTGTGGCAGGCGCTGTCCTGAAGCGGCATTGCGCCCGCCTGCGGTATCCCGCCTTGAGCCCGCCGGCGGTATCCCGCTTTCATCCGGCCGGCGTATCGCCGCTTCGGCCAGCTGGCGTATCCTGCCGCCATGAAACCTGACGAGACTCTCGCGCCCGACGGCCCCACCGACCATGTCCGGGGCTTTGCGCCGGTTGCCGCGCCCGATGCGCGGGTGTTGGTGCTGGGGTCCATGCCGGGGGTGGCTTCGTTACGCCAGGCGCGCTATTACGGCCACCCACGCAACGCGTTCTGGCCCATTGCGGCCCAGGTGCTGGGCTTTGATGCGGCGCTGGAATACCCGCAGCGGCTGCAAGCGCTGCGCGCTGCGGGGGTCGCGCTGTGGGACGTGCTGGATGCCTGCGAGCGGCCGGGCAGCCTGGATGCCGACATCCGCCACGACACCCTGGTGCCCAATGATTTCGCGGCCTTTTTCAACGCCCACCCGGCCGTCGCGCGCGTGTGTTTCAACGGGGCCAAGGCCGGGGCGCTGTATCGCCGGTACGTGCTGCCGACGTTGCCGCCGCAGGCACGCGCGCTGGACTACGTGGATCTGCCATCGACCAGCCCGGCCCATGCCGCCGCGTCCTTCGACATGAAGCTGGCAGCCTGGCGCGCCGCGCTGACTTTGTAATGCCGGCCATCGGTTACGGGGGAAAGGGCGCATGGATCTCTGTCCCCGATTTGATTCAGATCAACGGCCTATATAACTTCCGGTGATAAGGTAATAACAACAAGAAGTTACCTGTCCGGAGTTATCCGCAATGCCCCCATCCCCCGTCTCTTCCGACCCCCCTTTGCGGGGTAAACGCGGCTTCCTCAAAGGGCTGCTCGGCCTTGGCGCCGCTGCCACCGTCATCCCCATCCACGCCGAAGCCACGGGCCTGAACGGCCAGCCGCCGCGCCGCCCCGGCATGGCGGGCAAGCGCTACGGCATGGTTGTCGACATGCGCAAGTGCATTGGCTGCCAGTCCTGCACGGTCAGCTGTTCACTGGAAAATCTGCCGCCCATCGGCCAGTTCCGCACCACCGTCCTGCAATACGAAGTGACTCCCGACGATGGCGGCCCCTGCGCCATGGTGATGCTGCCGCGCCTGTGCAACCACTGCGACAACCCGCCCTGTGTGCCGGTCTGCCCGGTGCAGGCCACGTTTCAGCGCGAAGACGGCATCGTCTTGGTGGACAACGAACGCTGCGTGGGCTGTGCCTATTGCGTGCAGGCCTGTCCGTACGACGCCCGCTTTATCAACCACGACACGCAAACCGCCGACAAGTGCACGTTCTGCGAACACCGGCTGGAAGCCGGGCTGCTGCCGGCCTGCGTGGAAAGCTGCGTGGGCGGCGCGCGCGTCATCGGCGACATGAACGACCCGGACAGCGCCATCTCGAAGCTGCTGGTGGAGCACAAGGCCGACATCAAGGTGCTGAAACCTGAAATGAAGACCGACCCCCACGTCTACTACATCGGCTTGCCCGATGCGTTCGTCCACCAGGTCGACGGCCAGGCCGGCGTGCGCCTGGCCGGCGGACATTGAGCCATCAAAGGGGACTTTCATGCAGATCTCGGAATTGCTCACGCCGGTTTACGACGCCGCCTGGCTGCCTTGGGCCGTGCAGTATTTCTTTCTAATCGGCATCGCGGCCACCACGGCGCTGACCGCCGCCTTCGCCGCTTTCGGCCAGGCGGGTTCGCCGTTGCGCCGCCTGTTGCCAGCCGCCGTGGCCGTGCTGCTGGTCAGCGCCATCGCCGCGCCAGTTTCTTTACTGGCCGACTTGCATCAGCCCGGTCGATTCTGGCACTTCTATGCGCACCTGACGCCCTGGTCGTGGATGTGGCTGGGCGCCTTGTTGCTGCCTGTATTCGTCGGCCTGTCGGTGCTGTTTTGCGCGGCGTGGTGGTGGGGGCGCATCGGTTGGCTGCGCGTGTTGGCGGTCGGACTGGCGCTGTCTGCCGCGTCCATCCTGGTCTACACCGGCGCCGAAGTCATGGTGCTGCGGTCGCGGCCCCTGTGGCACACGGCGTTCCTGCCCGTGAACTTCGCGTTGACGGCCTGGCTGGGCGCGTTGGGCGCCATGTTCCTGGTGGGCCGCTGGTTGCCCGGCGGCATGAAGGCCTTGCCGGTGGAGACGTTGCGCGGGCTGAGCTTGTCCGCCGTGATTTTGATGGCGGTGGGCGCGGGCGCCTGGGCGGGCTTGGGCCTGTTGGGCGCGGACCCGTCGTTTGACGCGGCGTTGCGGCTGTTCGCCGACTTTCCCATCTGGCGCATCAGCCTGGCGGGCGCGGTCATCACGGGCCTTTGCATGATTGCGTTGTTGCAACGGCCAGCCCAAGCGCTTGCCGCACCGCTGCCCTCGGCCACGTTGGCGCTGATGATGCTGGGCGCCGCCTGGATCTTCCGCTGGGTGGTCTTCATGAGCGTGCAGGGCGTGCCCAAGTATGGCGCGGGCCTGTATCTGTACGACATGCCGTGGGGCAGCGATGGGCTGCTGGGCATGGTTGGGGTTCTGGGGCTGTGCGTGGCGCTGATCACGGCGGTGACCTGGGCCCTGGAAAGCTACCCGGCGCGCAAGCGCGGCTTGGCGGGCTGACCGCAATGGAACACGAAGCAATGAGCAAACAACACGAAGACGACAAGCCCGGCGTGGACACGCCGGATGACGCCGCCCGGCGCAAGCTGATGGTGCGCGGCGGCATGGTCGCCGGTGGCATGGCGGCCTTTGCGGCCGGCTACGGCGAAACGGTGGCGCGGGCCGTCAAGGGCCTGGCGCAGGGCACGGCCGGCGTGCCGACCGCGCACGCGGTGCGCGGCAACTCGTTGACGCCCGAATTTCGCATCGACCCGCTGACCGGCGTCTTGAGCGCCCAGCCGGGCCAGACAGTCAGCCCGTCGAGCTGCCTGGGCTGCTGGACGCAGTGCGGCGTGCGCCTGCGCGTGGACACCGCGCAAAACCGCATTCTGCGTGTGGCCGGCAACCCATACCACCCCTTGGCCACGACGCGGCCGGCGGCCATGGAAGCGCCCGTGCGCGAGGTCTACGCGCAGCTGGGCGGCGACAACGGCCTGGAAGGGCGCGCCACATCCTGCGCGCGCGGCTCGGCCATGCTTGAACAGATGCACAGCCCGTACCGCGTGCTGCAACCGCTAAAGCGCGTGGGTGCGCGCGGGGAAGGAAAGTGGCAAAGCATTTCGTTCGAGCAGCTGGTGCAGGAAGTGTGCGAAGGCGGCGACCTGTTCGGCGAAGGCCACGTTGACGGGCTGCGCGCCATCTATGACCGCGACACGCTGCTGGACCCGGAAAACCCCGAGTACGGCGCGCGCGTCAACCAATTCCTGTTCACGGATGCGTCCAACGAAGGCCGCACGCCGCTGATCCAGCGCTTTGCCGCGCAGTCTTTCGGCACCGTCAATTTCAGTAATCACGGGTCGTATTGCGGACAGAGCTTTCGGGTGGGCGCGGGCGCCGCATTGGGCGACCTGAAGGGCATGCCGCACGGCAAGCCGGACTGGGACAACGCGCGTTTCGGCCTCTTCATCGGGGCGGCGCCCGCGCAGGCCGGCAATCCGTTCCAGCGCCAGGCCCGGCAGTTGGCCGAGGCGCGCGTGCGCCCTCAGGCCGACAGCTTCACCTACGTGGTCGTGTCGCCGGTATTGCCGGCCTCGTCCAGCTTGTCGGCCGGTTCCGGCAACGAATGGGTGCCCGTGAATCCCGCCAGCGACCTGGCGTTGGCCATGGGCCTGATCCGCTGGATTCTGGACAACGAACGCTTTGACGCCAAGGCGCTGGCGCAGCCCGGGCCGCAGGCCATGAAGGCGGCGGGCGAGGCCGCCTGGACCAACGCCACGCATCTGGTCGTGGCCGAACCCGGCCACCCGCGCCTGGGCACTTTTTTGCGAGGCGCGGACATGGGCTGGCCGCGCCCCACGGACGCCGGCGACAAGTGGGAAGACGTGTACGTGGTGCGCCGTGATGATGGCACGCTGGCCCCGCACACGGACGCATCGCCCGCGACGCTGTTCGTGGACGAACGCATCGCTGCACCGGGCCTGGCGGGCGCGCCGGATGCGCTGCGCGTCTGTTCGTCGCTGACCCTGCTGCGCGAGGAATCGCATCGCAAATCGCTGGATGAATACGCCGACCTGTGCGGCGTGCCGGCGGAAAAGATCGCCCAGCTGGCGCAGCGCTTCACCAGCTACGGCAAGCGCGCCGTGGCCGACGCGCATGGCGGCACGATGAGCGGCGCCGGCTTCTACACCGCCTACGCCATCGCCATGCTCAACACGCTGGTGGGCAACCTGAACGTGGACGGTGGCCTGGTGCTGGACGCCGGCCCGTTCCCGCCTTACGGCCCGGGCCCGCGCTACAACATCGCCGGCTTTGCCAACCGCGCCACGCCCAAGGGCGTTGCCTTGTCGCGCAACCGTTTTCCCTACGAGAAATCCAGCGAATTCTCGCGCAAGAAGGCGGCGGGCCAGCCTGCCTATCCCGCATCGGCGCCGTGGTATCCGGCCACCGGCGGGCTAAGTTCCGAGATGCTGGCCTCCGCGCTGGCGGGGTACCCGTATCGCGCCAAGGTGTGGTTCAACCACATGAGCAACCCGGTCTACGGCATCGCGGGCTTCAAGTCCCTGCTGGCCGACAAGATGAAGGACCCCCGCATTCTGCCGCTGTCGGTGTCGATCAACCCGTTCATCAACGAGACCAACGCGCTGGCCGACTACATCGTGCCCGACACCGTTACCTATGAAAGCTGGGGCGTGTCGGCGCCGTGGGCCGACGTGGTAGCCAAGGCGTCCACCGTGCGCTGGCCGGCCGTGCAGCCGTTGGTGGCGCGCACCGCTACCAATGAACCGGTCTGCCTGGAAACGTTCCTGATCGCCTGCGCCAAACGCCTGGGCATGCCGGGCTTTGGCGCCAACGCCATCACGGACAAGGACGGCGGCAAGCATGCGCTGGACACGCCCGAGGACTTCTTTTTGCGCGGCATGGCCAACATCGCGTTCGCGGGCGGACGCGCCGTGCCCGAGGCCACCGACGAAGACATGGCCTTGACCGGGGTGGAACGCTATCGCGACCTGCTGCAACGCAAGCTGAAACCGGGCGAGTGGCGGCAGGTGGCGATGCTGATGAGCCGGGGCGGGCGTTTCGACAAGATGGACGACGCCTGGGTGCAAAGCGGTTCGGGCCGGCAGACGCGCGCCGCGTACGCCAAGCCGCTGCACGTATGGAGCGAAGACCTTGCCGGGTTCCGCCACGCCATGACGGGCGAGCGCTATAGCGGCTGTCCCACGTGGTATCCGCCGCGCCTGGCGGATGGCCGCGACGTGCGCGCCGAGTATCCCGCGCAGGATTGGCCGTTCTTGCTGACTTCGTTCAAGTCGAATCTGATGAGCTCGATGTCGATCGGCGTGAACCGGCTTCGGCAGGTGCATCCGCATAACCCCGTGTCGATCAACCGCCAGGACGGCGAACGGCTGGGCATCCGCAACGGCGATGCGGTGCGCATCGTGACGCCGGGCGGCGCGGTGAGCGGGCTGGCGCTGTTGCGTGATGGCATCCAGCCGGGCGCCGTCGGCATCGAACACGGATACGGCCATACCGAGCTGGGCGCGCGGGCGCACCTCATTGACGGCAAACCCATGCCGCACGACGCGACGCTGGCGGCGGGGGTGAACCTGAACGACCTGGGCTTTGGCGACGCCACGCGTGGCGCGCACGCCAACGTGTGGATCGACTGGGTATCCGGCGCCGCCGTGCGCCAAGGCTTGCCGGCGCGGATCGAGCGGGTCTGAGGCGCGCGTTAGCGCACCACGGTGTCTGCCACCAGCTCCAGGTCGCTGGCCCGGATGTCCACGTCGGGCAGCACGCCCGACAGGTCGCCGGGTTGGGCCGCCGCCGTGCCCGAGCGGCTGACGCGGATCTCGACGCGGACGCGGCTGGCCTTGGACAGCGTTGCGTCCGGCGACATGGCGCTGCCGTCATCCAGCACAAAGACGCGCGGCAGATCAGAGACGCGCCACTGCGTGATGGCCAGCGGCATGCGCGAGCCCGTGACGGGGCGCGCCAGGATGAAGACGGTATCGCCAGGCTGCACCTGATCGCGAAGCGCGTCGGCGATGCGCGCCGTGCCGGATAGACGGGCGGGGGTAGCCGTGGCGTTGCCAATAGCGCTTGCGTTGTTGGCCGACGGTGCGCCGGCCTGAAGGCCGCTGGCCGGCATGACGGGTTCGCCGCCTGGGGCGCCACGGGTCGGCATGCTCGGTTCGTTGTCTTTGGCGTCAGTTGCCGGCATGACCGGTGCTCCGTCTTTGACGCCAGTCGTCGGCAAGACCGATGCGCCGGCCGTCATGGCGCGTGCCTGCGCGATGTTCGACTGGATCTGGCGCGCGGCGTCGGAGTCCGCCGGCAGCAACGCTTGCAGCCGCTGCCAATGGCCCTTCGCCTCGGCGGCGTCGCCCCGACGCAACGCCATCATGCCGGCCAGCGCCAGCGCCTTGGGCTGGTCCGGGTCATTGGCCAGCGCCTCGGCCACCGCCGCGATGGCGTTGGCGTCGGGCTTGCCCTGGTTGGCGGACAACAACGCGTCGGCCAGGTCCGCCAAGACGACGGGTTGGCCCGGCACCAGGCGCAACACCTGCCGATACGCGGCCACGGCGTCCGTATAGCGCCCCAGCGTTTCGTAGGACCGCGCCAGCATGTACCAGCCGTCGGCATCGTCCGGGGCGGCGCGCAGCCGCCGGGCCAAGGCGTTGATGGCCATGGCCATGTCGTTGGCGCTGTCACTGTCGTTGTCATTGGCTGCCGGATTATTCGGCGCCGCACCGATTGCCGGGTCGCTCGCAGCACCGTTCTGCAAACCAATCGACGGGTCGATCCCCACACCGTTCTGTACACCGTTCGCCGCGTTGCCGCGCGCCATGTTGGCATGCGCGGGCGCTGCGCGCGTGGCCGTCATGTCCGCCACCGCGCGCGGATTGCCCAGCTTGCCGTATAGCAACACGGCAGCCACGGGCACCAGCACGCTCAACAGGCAGGCGGCGGCCAAGGCGGCGCGCTGGCCGCCCGCCGGTCCCACGCGGGGCTGCCTGGCCGCCAGGTCTTGCAGCAGTTCTCGCTGCAATTCTTCTTCCGCGCGCAGCCTGGCCTGGGGCGTCAGGCTGCCGCTGCGCACGTCGCGCTGCAATTGCTCGCGCTGCGCCAGATAGAAAGCGCGCAGGCTTTCGTCAGCGGCGGGCGCGGTGGACGGCGCGCGGCGCAGCAGAGGTGGGATGAGGCATAGCAAGGTCGCCAGCAACAGCAGCACGACGACGATCCAGAGCGTGGTCATGGGCCGGTGTCCAGAAAGTTCGCGGCGCGTGCGCGCTCGTCGGCCGTCAGCGGCGCGCGCGCCACGGCGCGCCGCTTCAGGGTGCGCAGCAACACCCAGAAGCCCAACGCCAGCAGGGCGAACGGCCCCAGCCACAGCAACCACGTTATGGGTTTGAAGGGCGGGTCGTAGCGCACGAAGTCGCCATAGCGGTCTTCAAAGAAACGCATGATTTGCGCGTCGCTGCGGCCGTCGGCCAGTTGTGCGTGGATCAGCTTGCGCATGTCATGCGCCAGCGGCGCGTTGGAGTCAGCCAGGCTCTGGTTCTGGCAGACCAGGCAGCGCAACCCGTGCGCCAGCTTGTCGGCGCGTTGCTGGTCGGCGGGCGATAGCGCGGGCAGGGCGGCAGGGGCGGGCGGCGAAGCGGCCTGCACAGCTGATGCGCCGAATGACAACGCGAATGACATCACGAGCGACATCAAGACTGGCATCACGAGTGACATCACGAGTGGCATCACGAACGACACCAAGAACGGCGGCAAGAACGGCGGCAAGAAGGCCAAGACGGCCGTCGATGTTCGCGCCGGTTCCGACGGCAGCGTTGGCCTTAGCTCCGTCAATCCTGCTATCCCGGGTTTATGCCGCCGTCTCATTTCAGCGCCTCGATGATCGGCAATATCCGCGACCGAAAGATGTCGGGTGTGATCAAGCCCAGATGCTTGTGGCGGATGCGGCCCGCGCCGTCGATCACGAAGGTCTCCGGCACGCCGTACACGCCATATTCAATGCCCACGCGCCCGTCCGTGTCGCTGGCCGACGCGACGTACGGGTTGCCGTTGCGTGCCAGCCAGGCGGCGGCGTCGTCCGGCTGATCTTTGTAGTTCAGCCCGTACAGCGGAATGGCATATTGCCGGGCGGCCTCGCGCAGCACGGGCACTTCTTCCTGGCACGGCGCGCACCAGGATGCCCACACGTTCAGCAGCCACACCTGCCCGCGCAGCGCTTGCACGTCCAGCCGTTCGCCGGGCGATTGCAGCACGGGCAGGTTGATGGCGGGGGCGGGCTTGTCGATCATCGCCGATGGCACGGCGCGCGGGTCTCGCGACAGCCCCATCGCCAGGAACACGGCCATTGCCATGAAGACAGCCAGCGGCAGCGCGTAGCGCATCAATAGCCCTCCCGGGCTTGACGCCGGGCCGGTGCCACGGCGGGCGGGTTCTGGCGTGCGACGGCTTCCTGCTGCCGGCGATAGCGCTTGTCGCCCGCCGCCAGCAAGCCGCCCAGCGCCATCAACAGGCACCCGGCCCAGATCCACGTCATGAAGGGCTTGACCTGGATGCGCACCGTCCAGGCCGTGTTGCCGCCGGCATCGTCCACCGGTTCGCCCAGCGCCACGAACAGGTCGCGCGTGGGGCCGGTGTCGATGTCGGCCTGGCTTAGCGCCATGTCCTGCACGGTGTACAGGCGTTTTTCGGGATACAGCGTCACCACGGGTTTGCCATCGCGCGTGACGATGAATTCGGCGCGCTGGGCGGTGTAGTTGGGGCCGGTGGCGGGCGCGATGCCGGCAAACTTGAATGCGTAGCCGCCCGCTTCCTGGGTGGCGCCGACGTCCATGCGGATCTCGTGTTTGACTTCATAGCCGTTGGCCAACGTGACGCCCGCGATGAAGACGCCGATGCCCGCGTGCGCCAGCAGCATGCCGTACCAGGATCGCGGCTGCCGAGCCAGGCGGCGCAGCCATTGTCCGTGGGCGCCGTCGTTCAAGCGTTGCCACGCGTGCGCGCCGCAGGAGGCTACTGACCAGGCGGCCAGCCACAGCCCAAGCATGACCAGCGGCGAGCCCAGCCGCGCCGGCCCGGGCATGGCCAGCGGCAGAACCACGGCGGTTGCGACGCTGACGGCGAAGGCCGCTCGCAGGCGGCGCGCCAGGTCGGGCACTTCGGCCTGTTTCCAGCGCGCGACCGGGCCCACGCCCATCAAGAAGATCGCCGGCGTCATCAGCGGCACGAACACCGCTTCGAAGTAGGGCGGGCCGATGGATATCTTGCCCCAGTCCAATACGTCCAGCACCACGGGGTACAGCGTGCCCAACAGCACCGCGCCCGCCGCCACCGTCAGCACCACATTGTTGGACAGCAACAGGGATTCGCGCGAGAGCAACGAAAACCCGCCGCCCAGGCCCACCGACGGCGCGCGCCACGCGTACAGCGCCAGCGAGCCGCCGACGATCACCGTCATGAAGGCCAGGATGTACAGGCCGCGTCCCGGGTCCACGGCAAACGCATGCACGGATGTCAGCACGCCCGACCGGACCAGGAACGTGCCCAGGATGCTGAGTGAAAACGTGCAGATGGCCAGCAGCACCGTCCAGCTGCGAAATGCGCCCCGGCGCTCGGTGACGATCAGCGAATGGATCAGCGCAGTGCCAGCCAGCCAGGGCATGAACGACGCGTTTTCGACGGGGTCCCAGAACCACCAGCCCCCCCAGCCCAGCACGTAGTAGGCCCATGCGCTGCCCAGCAGGATGCCCACGGTCAGGAACGTCCACGCGGCCAAGGTCCATGGCCGCACCCAGCGCGCCCATAGCGCGTCCAGCTCACCGGACAATAGCGCCGCGATGGCAAAGGCGAAGGCCACGGAAAAACCCACGTAGCCCATGTACAGCATCGGCGGGTGCACGATCATGCCGGGGTCTTGCAGCAGCGGGTTCAGGTCGCGGCCGGCCATGGCGGGCGGCATTAACCGTTCGAACGGGTTGGACAGGAACAGCATGAACAGCAGAAAGCCCACGCTGATCCAGCCCATGACCGCCAGCACGCGGCCGGTAAAGGGCAGGGGCAGGCGGTGGCTGAAGACGGCAACCGCCAGCGTCCAGGCAGACAACAGATACAGCCACAGCAGGAGCGAGCCCTCGTGCCCGCCCCACACGGCGGCAAAGCGATAGGCCGCGGGCAGGTCGGCATGCGAATTGCCCGCCACATACAACACCGAAAAATCGTTATCGACGAACGACCACGCCAGGCTGCCGAAGGCCAGCGTTGTCAGGCAGAACTGGCCCACGGCGGCGGGGCGTGCCACGCGCAACCCCGCCTGCCAGCCGGTGGCCGCGCCGATCAGTGGCAGCGTCGCCTGCGCCAACGCCACCAGCAGGGCAAGGATCAGGCTGAACAGGCCGATCTCGGGAATCATCGGGCCTCCGGGCGCAAGGGGCCGGCAGCGGCAAGGTTGTTGGCCGCGCTGCCCGGCGTGCCGCCGGCCTTGCCATCGGCGCCATCGACGCCACTGGGGGCGTTGCGCGCGCGCTTGAGCGCGTCGGCGGCTTCCGGCGGCATGTAGTTTTCGTCGTGCTTGGCCAGTACCTGCGTGGCGCGGAACACGCCGTCGGCATCCAGCTTGCCGGCAACCACCACGCCTTTGCCTTCGCGGAACAAGTCGGGTAGCAGGCCCTGGTAGGTGACGGGCACGGTGTGTGCGGTGTCGGTCACGATGAAGCGTAAGGTGACGCCGTCCGGTTCCCGCCGCACCGAGCCTTGTTCGACTAAACCCCCCACGCGAAAGCTGCCGCTGCGTGGCGCCTCGTTGGCCACGACCTGGCTGGGGCTGAAGAAGAACACCAGGTTCGATTGCAGCGCGTTCAACACTAGCGCCGTGGCCATCGCCAACAACGCCAGGCCGCCCGCGATGGCCCATGCGCGGCGCTTACGCGGGGTCATGGACGGGCTTCATGGACGGCCTCATGGACGGGCGCATGTGCGGGACTCATGGACCGGGGCTTCGACGGACTCATGGGCGCCCCGACGAAGCGGGTGGGTCGGACAAACCGCGCGATGGGGGCGGGCTGAACTGTTGGCGCGGCGTGCGCATGCCGGACCGCTTGCGCGCGCGGCGCCATAGCGAAAATACCTCCAGCGCCATCAACGCCGCCGTCACGCCGTAGGCGCCCAGCAGATAAGGGCCATGGCCTTGCAGCGAGAACAACGCGTCCCAGCTCATGGCGCCTCCGGTCGGCTGGGGCGCACGGCGCCCGGTTCGCGTTGCGCGATCAGGCCACGCACGCGTGCCAGCGCCACCGCCGCGCTGTACAGCCAGAACGCCGCCACCATCAGCAGCATGGCGGCCACCATGATGCGCGCCATGCTGGGCGCGGTGGTCAGGCTGATAGATGCGCCCTGATGCAAGGTGCTCCACCATTGCACCGAAAAATAGATGATCGGCACGTTGACCACGCCGGCCAGCAGCAGGATGGCGCCGCCGCGGTCGGCCCGGCGCACATCGTCGGTGGCCGCTTGCAGCGCGATGAAGCCCAGGTACAGAAATAGCAGAATCAGCTCGGAGGTCAGCCGCGCGTCCCAGACCCACCACGCGCCCCAGGTGGGCTTGCCCCAGAGCGCGCCGGTCCACAAGGTCAGGAACGTGAACAGCGCGCCGGTGGGCGCCAGCGCGCGCATCATCATGAAGGACAGGCGCGTGTTGTAGACCAGGCCCAGCGTGGCATATGCCGCCATCACCAGGTACAGGAACATCGACATCCAGGCGGCCGCCACGTGTATGAACAGAATGCGGTAGACCTCGCCCTGTTGGCTGTCCGGCGGCGCGATGACCAGCCCCACGACCAAGCCCGCCGCGCCGAACAATGCGGCGGCCAGCGCCAGCCAGGGAATCAGCCGACCGGCCAGTGGGTAAAACAGCGCGGCAGAGGCATAGCGCATCCAGCCATAGCCGGCGCTTGCGTCCGCCCTTGCAATGGAACCGGAATCGAAGACAGGTGGCTTCTGCATGGGGTCCCTCATTCCAACGCCACGCGCAGCGCGGCGGACGCGCTCCAGGGGCAAAGCAGAATCGCCAGGCACAGGCATGCGCCCAGCAGCGATAGCTGCGGCCCCGCGCCCAACCCGGCATGCGTGGCAGACACCGCGCCCGCGCCGAATATCAGCACCGGCACATACAGCGGCAACACCAGCAGGGGCAACAGCGCAGCGCCGCGCAGGCCCAGCGTCAGCGCCGCGCCCAGGCCGCCCACCAACGCCAGCGTGGGCGTGCCCAGCAGCAGGGACAACACCAGCACGCCGATGGCTTGCGGCGGCAGATCGAATTGCAATGCCAGGATGGGGCTGGCCAGTATCAACGGCACGCAGCCGCTAAACCAGTGCGCCGCCAGCTTCACGCCCACCAGCAGCGGCAACGGATGCGGCGAGACCAGCAGCTGCTCCAGCGCGCCGGTGTCGTGGTCTTGCGAAAACGGGCGATGCAGGCTTAGCAGGATGCCTAGCAGCGCGCACACCCACAGCACCCCCGGCCCGATGGCGCGCAGCAGCGCCGGGTCGGGGCCGACCGCCAGCGGAAACAGCGATCCGGCAACCACGAAAAACAACGTCGCGCCCAGCGTGTCGGCGGGTCGCCGCCAGGCCAGCTGGATGTCACGCAACACCAACTGAGACAGCGTAGCCAGCATCCGCGTAGTCATCCATGTTCAGGGTTTGCAAGCGATTGGAAGCGGTGGTGGGCTGCCGATGGCAGGCCACCACCGCCGCGCCGCCATCGTCCAGGTGCGCATTCAGTTCGGTCCACAGTTGTTCGAGGCTGGCCGCGTCCAGCCCCGCATCGGGCTCGTCCAGCAGCCACAACGGCTTGCCGCCCAGCATGACGCCGGCCAGCGCCACCCGGCGCGCCTGGCCTTGCGACAAACGGGCCGCCAGTGTGTGCAGGCAGGCGTTCAGGCGCCAGGCCGTCAGCCCTGCCGCGATGGCGTCATCGCTTTGCGGCACGCCCGCCACATGCAGGCAGTAGCGCAGATTTTCCAGTGCGGTCAGGTCGCCGCACAGCGCGTTGGCGTGGCCCAGATACGCCACGCGCGCGTGGTACGACGACGGGTCGCGGAACACATCCCGCCCCAGCGCCTGCAACGAGCCGGCCATGGGCCGCAGCAAACCGGCCAGCATGCGCAGCACGCTGCTTTTGCCGCTGCCGTTGGCGCCGCGCAGATGCAGTAACTGCCCGGCATGCACATCAAAGTGCAACGGGCCCACGCCTTGCCCCGGCACACCGCCGCGCGGGCAGCATAGGCCGTTGGCGGCCAGCAGGGGCGCGGGCGCGTCAGCGGGCCGCATTGGCGGGCTCCACCTTGGCTGGCCCGGCCTTGGCGATTTCCTTCGTTGCGCCGGCCGCCGGCGCTGCGTTCGATGTTTGTGCCGGCGGGATATGCGGCAACGTGTGCGCGATGCCCTTGTGGCAGTCGATACAGGTCTTGGACTTGTCCGCCAGATACGTGGAATGCATATTCTGCGCACGTACGCTCTGGCGCGTGAAGTCCATGTATTCGTAGTTGTGGCAGTTGCGGCATTCCAGCGAATCGTTCGCCTTGAAGCGTGCCCATTCGTGCTGCGCCAGTTCCAGCCGCTTGTCCACGAATTTTTCGCGCGTGTCGATGGTGCCGAAGATCTTGCCCCACACTTCCTTGGACGCCTGCATCTTGCGCGCGATCTTGTCCGTCCAGTTGTGCGGCACGTGGCAATCGGAACACAGCGCGCGCACGCCGGAGCGGTTGGTGAAGTGGATGGTGCCCTTCAATTCCGCGTAGACGTTGTCGCGCATTTCATGGCAGCCGGTGCAGAATTTTTCGGTGTTGGTCAGCTCCATCGCGGTGTTGAAGGCGCCCCAGAACAGGATGCCGCCGATGAAACCGCCTATCGTCAGAAAGCCCAGGCTGAAATGCACGCTGGGGCGGCGGATGATGTTCCAGTAGCGCTTCAGAAGCTTGACCATGGCGGCATCCTGTCCGTTACTTCTTGCCTGTGGCGGGGGCGGTCAGGCGCTTGAGGATCACGTCGATGTCCTCATAGGTGTTGGACACCAGCGGCTTGGCCTCGGCCTGCGGCACGTGGCATTGCACACAGAAATACCGGCGCGGCGACACCTCGGCCAGCACGTTGCTGTCGCGGTCCATGTAATGCGTGACGCTGAGCGGCGGCGCCTGGGTTTCCTCGGTGTTCACGCGAGCATGGCAGGACAGGCAGCGGTTGTAGTTTTTGTCGATCTGATAGCCATCGATCTTGTGCGGAATGGTGGGCGGCTGCATCGAATACGTCCGCATCCGCTTGATGTCCTTGTTCTCGATGGGGCTGATCAAGGGCGGGTCGGTCTCGTCGGCAATGGGCGTGGGGCCCCGCATGGGGTCTTCGACCTCCAGCGGCGGGGCAGCGCGGGCGGCGCAAGTCAACAGCACACCCGCAACTAGGGCGATGGCGATGGCGATGGCGGCGGCGCGGTGGTTCATGGCTGTCTCCCCGTGGCCGTCAAACCTTGACGATCCGGACCGCGCACTTCTTGAAGTCGGTCTGGAACGAGATCGGGTCGGTGGCGTCCAGCGTCACCTTGTTGATCAGCTGGCCGGCGTCGAACCAGGGCACGAACACCAGGCCGCGCGGCGGCTTGTTGCGTCCGCGCGTTTCCAGCCGGGTGCGCATCTTGCCGCGGCGCGATTCGATTTCGACTTCCACGCCCCGCCGTAATCCCATGGCCTGCGCGTCGTCCGGGTGCATGAAACAGACCGCGTTTGGAAAGGCACGGTACAGCTCGGGCACGCGCCGCGTCATGGACCCCGAATGCCAGTGTTCCAGGATGCGGCCGGTAGACAGCCAGAACGGGTATTCCTTGTCCGGCGATTCAGGCGGCGGCTCGTAAGGCAGGGCATAGATGATGGCGCGGCCGTCCGGGTGGCCGTAGAACTCAAAGCCCGCGCCCGCCTTCACGTAGGGGTCGCTGCCTTCGCGGTAGCGCCACAGCGTCTCTTTGCCGTTGACCACCGGCCAGCGCAAACCGCGCACCTCGTGGTAGGTGTCGAAGGGTGCCAGGTCGTGGCCATGGCCACGGCCGAACTCGGCATATTCCTCGAACAAGCCCTTTTGCGTATAGAAGCCGAATGCCCGGGCTTCCTGGTTTTCATATTCCGCATTCAATTCGCTATTGGGAAATTTGTTGACTTTGCCGTTGGCGTACAGCACGTCAAACAGCGTCTTGCCGCGATACTCCGGCTTCTTGGCCAGCAGGTCAGCCGGCCAGACTTCTTCCACCTTGAAGCGCTTGGAAAACTCCATCAGCTGCCACAGGTCGGAACGCGCATCGCCGGGCGCGTTCACCAGTTGATGCCAGAACTGCGTGCGCCGTTCGGCGTTGCCGTAGGCGCCTTCTTTTTCCACCCACATGGCGGTGGGCAGGATCAGGTCGGCCGAAATGGTCGTGACCGTGGGGTAGGCGTCCGACACCACGATGAAGTTGGCCGGGTTGCGGTAGCCGGGCAGCCCTTCGTTCATCAGGTTGGCGGCGGCCTGCATGTTGTTGTTCACCATCACCCAGTAGGCGTTGATGGTGCCGTCCTTCAGCATGCGGTTCTGCAACACCGCGTGCGCGCCGACCTTGTCGGGGATGGTGCCGTCCGGCAACTGCCAGATTTCTTCCGCGTGGGCGCGATGCTTGGGGTTGGTCACCACCAGGTCGGCCGGCAGCCGATGCGAAAACGTGCCCACTTCGCGCGCCGTGCCACAGGCCGACGGCTGGCCCGTCAGCGAGAACGGGCTGTTGCCGGGCGTCGAGATCTTACCCGTCAACAGGTGGATGTTGTAGGCCATGTTGTTGGCCCAGACGCCGCGCGTGTGCTGGTTGAAACCCATCGTCCAGAACGAGGTCACGCGGATTTTCGGGTCGGCGTACAGTTCGGCCAGATCCTGCAATTGCTTTTGCGGGACGCCGGTCAGCTTGGACGTATATTCCAAGTCGTATTTCGAGACGAACTTGGCGAATTCATCGAAGGTGATGGGCTTGGATCCCCCCGCCTTGTCCGCGTTCTTGGCCGCCTTTTGCAAGGGATGGTCGGGGCGCAGGCCATAGCCGATGTCGGTATTGCCTTCGTGAAATACGGTGTGCTTGTCGACGAAATCGCGGTTCACCCGCTTGGTCTGGATGATGTAGTTGGCGATGTAATTCAGGATGGCCAGGTCGGTCTGCGGCGTGAAGGTCAGCGTCAGGTCGGCCAGTTCGTACGAGCGATGCTCGAAGGTGGACAGCACCACCACGCGCGTCTTGGGCGCGGACAGCCGGCGGTCGGTCACGCGGGTCCACAAGATGGGGTGCATCTCGGCCATGTTCGAGCCCCACAGCACGAAGGCGTCGGCGTTCTCGATGTCGTCATAACAGCCCATGGGTTCGTCGGCGCCGAAGGTGCGCATGAAACCCACCGCCGCCGACGCCATGCAGTGGCGCGCGTTCGGGTCCAGGTTGTTGGACCGGAACCCCGCCTTCATGAGCTTGAGTGCCGCATAGCCTTCCCAGATGGTCCATTGGCCCGAGCCGAACATGCCAACCGCAGTCGGTCCCTTGTCTTTCAGGACGCGCTTGAACTGTTCGGCCATCACGTCAAAGGCCTGGTCCCAGGACACGGGGGCAAACTCGCCGTCCTTGGCGTACTTGCCGTCTTTCATGCGCAACAGCGGCGTGGTCAGCCGGTCGTTGCCGTACATGATCTTCGACAGAAAATAGCCCTTGACGCAATTCAGCCCCTTGTTCACGTCGGCATTGAAATCGCCGTGCGTGGCCACGACCTGGTTGTCCTTGACCGCGACGTTCACGCCGCAGCCGGTCCCGCAGAACCTACAGGGCGCCTTCGACCATTTCAGCTTGGCCGCTTCGGATTCGGTCACGATGTTTTGCGTCATGCCGACGATGGGAATGCCCGCCACGGTGGCCGCGGCTGCGGCGGCGGATTGCTTGATGAAATCTCTACGAGCCATGGACATCGCCAATCTCCTCGTTCATCGCGGCCAGCGTGTCGGCATGCTGGTAGACCAGCGCCGAAGCCAGTACGCCATCCAGGCGCTGGATCTCGGAGATCCGCGCCATCATGTCGTCGGTGGTGGGCGCTTCCAGCGTGACGACCAGCTTGCCGGTGTCGGACGCGCCGTGGATGTCCGAGCCCGCTATCGCCAGGATGGCGGCGCGCACGTCGGGCAAGCGGTGGGGCAGGGCATGCACAACCAGACTGGCGATGTGCAGCTCGGGCGGCGCCGGGGGCGGCGCATTGGGGGGGAACGCGGACATGGAGGGGTTTCCGTCGCGTGGCATCAGCTGCCCGGGGGGCCGGCGATCAGCTGATAGAACCAGACGATGAACCCGTAGCCCGCCACGATGATGACCGTAAGGACGGGGGCCATGACAGCCGTCAGGAACAGAAAACTTCGCAGCTCCTGAGGCTTGGTGTAGCCATAAGACTCGTTTTGCACACACCACCTCACTTGAAAAGTTGGGGTATTGCATTGAACGTGCGGATGTCGAAGTTTTTAGCAGTGCTTTTACATTGCGTCAATGTTGCATGACGGCGAAACACTTTTGCGGCGCTGCAATAAGCAAGCCCGGCGCGGCGCTATCGCGGCGGGGGCAGGCGAGAACGCGGCAATGGCGCGGCGACGCACGCGCGATTGCCGGGCGATAAAAAAAGCGTGCCGGACGCGCTGGCCGGATTGATCCGGCGAGGCATCAGGCACGCGATCCGCCATCCACAATCCGGCAGCGGCGGGGATACGTCTACGGGTTCAGGCAATGGCCCCGTAGATGCGGCGCGCGTCGGCGGCGGTGGCGATCGGGCGGCCCAGCGCGCGTGCGCCGTCTGCTGCCTGACGCACCAGCGCGGCGTTGTCCGGCGCGATGCCGCCGTCGCGCAGCTTCAAATTGTTTTCAAAGCCCACGCGCATGTGGCCGCCAAACGCCGCCGCCGTTGTGACGCAGGCATTTTCCTCGGGGCCAAACGCGCACACCGCCCAGGGCAAGGACTGATCGTACGTGCCCAGAAATGGCAGCAGGTCATACGCCGACGAGGTCTGCCCGGCGCTGTAGCGGCCCAGCACAAACAGCACCGACCACGCGCCGGGCGGCACCAACCCGCGCGCGCGCAACGACAACCAGCGCCGCACGTCGCCTTCGTCGTACAGGATGATCTGCGTCATGATGCGGCGCTCGGCCAGCCACGCCAGAAACGCCGCAAGCTCGGCTTCGGGAATGTCCGGCACGGCGATTTCGCGCAGCCCGATCGATACGGCTTCGGGTTGCAGTTCGCGCACCAACGCAATCTGCTCGGCCGCCTTGTACACGCCGGCGGCTTCACTGGTGACCTGCACCAGCAACTCGCGACCCACCGCGCGTTCCACGGCGGCCAGGGCGTCGCGATAGGCGGTGGCGTCCAGCAGATGGCTGCCGTCCGGCTTGCGGACGTGCATGTGCATCATGCCCGCGCCGGCATCCAGGCAGGCGCGTGCTTCGCGCGCCAGGTCGTCGGCGGTCAGCGGCACGGCCGGATGGTCGGCGGCTTTCTTGTAGGCGCCGTTGGGCGCCACGGTGATGATGACGGGGGATTCGGCCAGCGCGGCGCGCGGCAAGGCAGGGGTGTTCAAGGCTGGATCTCCGGCAGTTCCGGGTTGATGAGGTCTAGGCCGGCGCGCAGCAAACGGTCGTAGCGGGCACGCTCGGCGGCAATGGTTTCGGGCGTCCAGGCGTAGAAGCCTTCGCCCGCCTTCATGCCGTGGCGGCCATCGGCGGCGCGTTCGGTCAGGCAGCGCGCGGGGTGGTCGGCGTTGCAGAACGTGGGGTACATCGTGGCGCCGGCGGCTGCGTGTACGTCGATGCCGGCGTGATCGCGCTGCATGACGGGGCCGGCCGCCAGGAAGCGAAAGCCGAAACCGAAGCGCACGGCGGCGTCCACATCTTCCGGCGACGCGATGCCGCGGTCGATCAGGTCAAACGCCTCGCGCGACAGCGCGTGCTGCAAGCGGTTGGCCAGAAAGCCGGGCAGGTCTTGCTTGACCTTGACCGGCACGCTGCCGCAACGGCGCATGAACGCAATCAACGAATCGGCGCAGGCGTTATCGCTGGCCTCGCCCAGCACCACTTCCACCAGCGGCACCAGGTGCGCGGGCATGAAGAAATGCAGGCCCAACATGCGGCCACGCGTGTCCAGGCCTTGGCTGATGGCGCTGATCGGAAAGCTGGAGCTGTTGCTGGCCAGGATGGCGTCCGGGCGCGCGCGCCGCGCCAGGTCGGCAAACAGCGCCTGCTTGATGTCCAGCCGTTCGGGTATGCACTCGATCACCAGGTCCACGGTGGACCAGTCCACGTCATCCAGGCTGGCAGCCGTGGCCAGCAGCGGGGCGTTGGCCTCGCGCCCGATCGTTTTCAGGTTTTCGGCCACGCGCGCGGGCAGGCCCGCCGCGCGTTCGGCGTTCGATTCGATCACGGTGGTGCGGCAGGCGGCGCGCGTCAGCACCACCGCCACGTCCGCGCCCATCGTGCCGCCACCCACCACCACTGCATGCGCCGCGCCCGGGTTGGGCAGCGCAGTTGCGTCCGTCTGCATGGTTTGCTCCTGTTATTGCATCGTCGTTGGGGGCGAGTGTAGAGAAGCCGGTTTGATAGATGAATCAGATTTTTTGGATAGAATGATCGATAAACCAGATCAATACAAACCGAGGTTTTGGGGACATGCAGATCAATCTTTCGATGCGCGACATCGATACCACGCTAGTGCTGGGCCGCACGCTGAACTTCCGGCAGGCGGCGGCGCAACTGCATCTGTCGCAGTCGGCGCTGTCCACGCAGATACAACGCATTGAAGAAGCGCTGGGCGTAAGGCTGTTCGACCGCACGACGCGCACGGTGCGGCTGACGGCGGCGGGCGAGGTCTTCATGCAGCAGGCCGCCACCTTGCAGGTTGCGTTCCGCGACGCCATTGCCGCCGTCAGCGGCGTCACCAGCGCCGAGCAGGGCCAGGTGTCGGTCGCCGCCTTGCCGTCGCTGGCCGCGCGCCTGCTGCCGCGCGTGCTGATGGCGTATCGACAGGAACACCCCAACGTCGCCCTGAAGGTGCGCGACACCTTGTCCGGCCCCGCGTTCGACCTTGTGCGCGCAGGCGAGGTGGACTTCGCGCTGACCGCCGCCGACCCCCAGCACGCCGACCTGCACTACGTGCCGCTGATGTCCGACAGCTTTTTGCTGCTGATTCCCGAGTCGCACGCCTTGGCAAGATCAAGTGGCCCGCTGCGCTGGGCCGACACCGCCATCGCCGCGCACGTATCGATGGTGCAGCCCAGCAGCGTGCGGCAATACACGGAATGGGCCTTCCTGCAAAACCGCATCCGCTTCACGCCGGCGTTCGAAGCCGAACACCTGACGACCATCGTGGCGATGGTGGAATGCGGTTTCGGCGTGGCGGCCCTGCCCGAGATCGCCGCCGGCGCGGTGTCGCAGACAGGGATCGTGCAACGCCCGCTGATCGGGCCGGTGGCGGAAAGGTCGATTGGCCTGGTCACGTCACGCAACCGCAGTCTGTCGCCAGCGGCGGCGGCGTTGGTGGGGACGTTGAAGGAATATTTGGCGTTGCAGGGGAGGTGATGGGGCGTTGCTCAGTCGTTGCTCAGTCGTTGCTCAGTCGTTGCTCAGTCGTTGATCTGGCGTTGATGGGGCGTTGACGGGGCGTTGATAGGGGCGTTTATGGGCACTCATGGGGCCGCGTCAACGTCGGCTGCTGGTCGTTAGCGGCAAGCGACTGGCAGTCAGCGCTTGCGGTTCTCCCAGCTTCCCTTGAAGGAAAATCGCTTGGGTCGTGGTGGCGGCGAACCCGGTCGCACGACCCATCGATGTGCGTTTTCCAGCAGCGCCGCACGAACCTTCGGCGGGTAGTCGTCGATGGTGGTCAACGGCGGGGTCGGCTTGCCGGGCAAGCCGGCTTCCCGAATGATCTTTGGCCAACGCGGACGCCAGCACAATATGAGCGACACCCAATGCCCGAGGCCGATAACCAGCAGGGCCGGAGATATCAATAGCATTCCAAGCCACGTCAGTGGGCCGCTGTGACGCAGGTACGGACCCAACGCCTCAAACTGCGCCGCGAAGGCGGGCCAAGGCAAAGGCAGGTGCGAACTCAGGCGCGGCGGGGATACCGCATCCAGACCGCCTTCATCCATGTAGCGGCGGATGTACTCCCATTCGGCTTTCATATCGAATTCGCTGACGCTTTTCTTGCCGACGAAAACCATGTTGGGAAAAGGCAGCGGGGAATAGGGCGGGTACCAGCCAACGACAAGGTTCACGCCGGGGACTGCATCGTGATGGATGTCGTCCCAAGGCAGTACGGCGATACCGCCGCAACTGGGTGGGCGGTGCAGGTAGACCTGGCGGGTGATGCGGTTGAATCGGATGAGCAGGTGGCGGGACGTAAGGGATTCCAGGCGGGTGAAGCGGAAGAGGTATTTGAAGTAGACGTAGGGTGCACCGAGGCTACCGATCAATAAAATGATCAGAAGAATCGTGTCGTCGAAATCCCAGGTTTCCCATGTCGATAGCGAAAATGACAAGCACATGAGGTCGATGCCCGCGATCGTCGGCAGCGAGAAGAATGCTGATATTAATGTGATGAATCCCCGCTTTTCTTCCATAGCGCCGCAACGCATCTCGAGGATGGTATTGTCGCAGGCATATACCGGGCTTCTGGATTCGGCGTGGTCAGATCGCGCGGCACGCAATCGTGCATATTCCGCGACGAGTAGATCCTCATAAACCGGTTCCAAAGGCCTGCTGGCAAGGTCGTTCGGATTCTCATCCGCCTGTTCCTGCAGCCAGGCATCGGATTTGATGACGGAAAGCCACAAAATCCATTCCATCAGGTACATCAGATTATCTCCAGCAAGGCGCTGTACAAATCGGCTAACTCATTCTCTAGTGCGTTGTGCGGGCTGTTGCCTTGGTACTCGACGCCGCGATAGGTAGAGCGCTTGCACCATTTTTCTAGCGCGTCGTCATCAAAAACGGCTATAGCCAAGGTGGCGGCAATCCCAATCAGCGTGCTGCGCAGAAGCAGACTACGCAATAGTGCGAGCATGGCGGGCCTTCCCAGGAATGAGGAAGCCCTTGCCGCCACGAGAAGGAGCGAGGTCAACGCGTATGATTTTCCTCCTCGCTCTGCCAGGGTCTTCAGCATCGGACCGGCGGCGGCGAAGGCAATGCTGGATTGGCTGCCCACCATCGCAAAGGCCGCGGCAAATCTGAGGTAGTACGCAGACGTCAACCTTTTTTTTGCTTCTTGCCGTGATTTGTCTGCGTCCTTCCAGTCATACCCCATCAACACCACCCCACCCACCGCCGCCAACGCGCCACCGACCAGCTTCAGCTGCCCCAAAAAGACCGTCGCTCCCGTTCCGGTGACGCTGGCGGCGCTGTAATGCTGCAATACCAACTCCGTTCCGGCCGCCAGTATTTCCGTACCCGCAGCACCCGCAAGCAGCCCATGGGCGATCAACTCCCCCGCGCCGCGTTCATCGTCCGGCATATCCCGCACCCGCATTGCAATCAACGCCGCTTCAAAGAACAGCAACCAACTGCTGGCGCGCAGCTTGTAAAAGTCGCTGCGATGGGCGTCCACAAGTTCGGTGGCAAATGCGAATCTGGTGTTCCGGCCAATCTGTGCGCGCAACTGCTTGGGATCCGCGCTACGCCCTAGTTTGGTCAGTTCGTCGATACGCAAGTTCGTGGCCCGCTTGCTGACGCTGGCCGCCAGCCAGCTTCGGGTGATGCCATGGAAGGCCCATTCCTTGCCGGTCGAGCCGTAGCGCAGGGATTGGCGGCCCAGGCTGGAGTACCAGGCCAGGGCGCCACCCGCCAGGTTTGTTTCGCCAGCCGCCGACAAGGCTTCGAACAATCCGTTCGCCTTGTCGAATAGATCAGCCAGATGTTGAACGGCGACGAACCCGGCCTGAACCTGCTGGATCATCCTGTCGTTAGACAGAATAGGATCACGCGCCTGGGTTTGCGCTTGAAGGCGTGCTGCGTCCAGCGTGCGTTGCAATTCCGCCTGAATCTCTGTTTGGTTCAGCGCAAAGCCGCGCATCGCCAGGTTGGCGCGGTCGGTCGGGTTTCCCGTCCACCATTGTTCGATCAGATCCGCCGTGCTCGCGCACCCGTCCGCGCCCAGCACGCACAAGCCCGTCTGGCCCGCGAAGCGCCAGCCGCTTGTCAGATCCCGGTCGTCGTAGACGTCCAGCGCGCTCAGCAGTTGTTCGCTGGTGAGCCAGCGTTCGTGATCCTTGGCGCGCTTGGCACCGACGTTTTCGGCGGCCGCCGACACGGCGTCGAACGTCGTTAACTCCACGTCCATGTCTGCCACGCGCACCGCCTGCCCCGGTTTTGCCGGAGACAGATATTTGCTGTCGAACCTGCGCCGGTACTCACCGCTGTCCAGCTTCGCCTGGACCTTGGCGCGCATCGTGTCTTCGAACTGGGTGATGTATTGGTCTGCCTCGCTGTCCCAGCGTTCACGCTCGTCGTCGTTCAAGACCCAGTTGCGGCCCACCGCCATGCCGGGGTCGTAAACCCTGGCTCGCTCAATGTCGATGAAATGTTGGGCTTCCAGCGCCGCCGAGCGGGTTTCGAACTGCTGCTTGACGTCGAGAAATGCCTGGGCCACCAAGACCTTGCGCTGGTTCTCGACGCCTTTGCCGTCCTTCTTGTCCAAGTGCCGCTGCACGGCTTCATAGGCGTCGTTGCGCCAGCTATTGAGCTGCTGCGTGATCCCGATGGCGTCGTGCAGCACGATGCCAAAGCCGCGAGCACGGCGTGCGCTTTCCTTCAGATCCATGGCGACGATTTGGCGCGCGTAGCGGTTCTCGGGATCGGAATAAAGCTGGCCTGCCAGGACGGACGCGGTGTCAGGCTGATCTTGCGCGATGGCGTCCGCCAGCGTGTCGTCGATGATGCTGGGGTCCAGCACGTCCGGCGTACGCGAGCACGACATCAGCAGCTTGCGGATATCGAAGTTCTGTAGTTGATTGCGTAGCGGGCTGCTGGATATCAAGTCCAGCATGCGCTTGGTCAAGGGATCGGGCGTGAACAGCGCGCGAAGTTCTTCGATGTCTTCGGGGGCTTTCAGGCACACGGTCCAGGCACCGGGGCCGCTTTCGGCCGGGCCGTGCAGATCGTGCACACGGGCTGTGGGTTCATGGATCGGCTCAAGAGCGTGATGCTGGGGCGCATAGGGAAAGACACGCTTGAACAGACCGGTGTCATAGGTGCGATAGGCACTTTCGCAGAACCAGTCCTTCGTGTAGCGCTTCGTGAACAGGTACAGATAGCCTCTGCGCATCGTGCGTACGGCATAGCGCGCGTGCTTGCCCTGTAGCGGCGGAAAATCGGCGACAAGGTGGGGCGGTAGCGCAGGCGCCAAGGTATCCAGGCCCGGGCCGGCGTCGGTCACAACGGCATAGCGCAGGGGCAAGATGGCGACTTCGCTCTTGCACGCGACCACGGCGCTGGGGCCCGCGTCGCAGCGCGTCTGATCAGCGATGCGGAGAATTTCCGGCACCAGGGATTCAAGGGTCGGCATCGTCATCGGGAAGTCCTGTTGCGCGGAGTAGGGATCGAGGTGGCGACGGCTAGGGGTGTTCCGCCAGCGACGGCATGCTGCAGCGCCTGCTGCCATGCGCGGTCGGCCTGAAGGCTGGCGGCCGGCCGCGACAAGGCCGTGAATACGAAGGCGATCAAATCGTCATGGCGGCGCAGCCCGATCTGATGGGCCGACGCAAGATGGGTCCGAATATGCGCCAAACGCACCCCGCGGCACGGGGAAGAGAACAGGTCGGCCGAGGCTCGTTCGAGCGCGTCAAGCAAGCGGTGCTCAAGCGGATTCGCCGCCAGGGCCGTCCACAGCGCCTCCGTCAACACCAGGGGCGTGGGCGGACGGCATTGGGCATTTGCACCGCCCGGAATGCGGTGCCATTGCGGATGCTTGAGATCGGCACCGGTAAACCACCATGAAATGATGGGTGCAAACACGCCGTCTACCCAGGCAGCGTCGGCTTGCCTGTGCAAAACGGGGGTGATCAACGGGTCGTAGAAGCGCAGCAGGTAACGTTCGCCGTTTTGATCCACCGCGAAACTGGCCTGGCTTAAATGGACGGCCAGGTCGGCCGGACTGAGGGTGCTGGTGATCCAGGCTTGGGCGATGTCGGTGTCGTAGGGGCTCGCTATTGATACCAAACCGTTCAGCGAAGAAAGACCGCCTTCGCCCGGGCCAGCCAGCATCGCGCCCAGCGGCCGTAAGATCGCGAACTCAGGGTCCAGCAACAGCGGATGGAGCTTGCCAGCCATGGCGCGCTGGACCTTGTCGCGTTGCGCGTCGGATAACGCGGCCATATCGATCAACACCATCGAATAACGCGCTTGCCCGGGCGGAGCGCCGTGTATGTCTTCCGCCAGAGCCCGTTGCAGTTGGGACGGAATCATGGGCTCACCTTCATCAGCGCGGTGCGCTCTTTCGCCGCCTTGAGCCAGCAGCTTAGGCAGATGGGTTCGTCGGCGTTTGGCGTGCCGTCAATGTTGAGCGCGACGCCCGCGCCCGAGCCTCGCTGATTAAGCGGGCCCTTGATATTGACGGCGACACCGTCCAGCGTGATGCCGCCTTCATCAAGCGTGATCGAGCCACCGGGGCTTTGCAATACGATCCGCTCGCGGGTTTGAAGGCGGTAGACGGTGGTGGCGCGTTCAATCGCCTGTCCGGCTTCGATGCGGTGATGCCCTTGAATCCGGTGTTCGACGTGACCGCCGGTTTCAATCCAGTGATGGGCGAACGTCTTGTCGCGACGATTGTTCCCCACTTCGTCTGTTCGGTCCTTGCCAGTGATGATGCTGTGGTCCCGTACGACTTCCAGCACCTCGTCCTGGCCGATCCGGTGCCGGCGATCCCGGCCAATGTCGGCGCGTTCATCGTTGCCCACCGTTTCCTCGCGGTCATGGCCGATCACGATGGTTTCGTCGTTTTCCACTTTTTCGCTGCGGTCATGGCCGACAAACGTGTTCTCGTCGTGGTTGACGTGAATGTTCTGGTCCTTCTGCGCGTGGACGTATATCTCTTCTTGGTCCCGCTCATCTTCAAATCGCAGTTCGTTGTAGCCCTGGCCCTTGTGGGTCTGGCTCTTGATCGTCATGCGTGTCTTGTGGCGGGGCAGCTCATACGGCGGCAGCTGCAGCGCCATGTGCGTTCTGCCGGTGATGACCGGCTGGTCCGCATCGCCGTCCAGATAGTTCACGATGACTTCCTGTCCGATCCTGGGTATTGCCATGTGACCCCACGTGGCGCCCGCCCAGTTTTGCGATACCCGGATCCAGCATGAGCTGTGCTCGTCATGTTTGCCCAGGCGGTCCCAGGGGAATTGCACCTTGACCCGTCCGTAGTTGTCGCAATAGATCTCCTCGCCCGCGGGGCCCGTCACCGTGGCGACCTGCGGCCCGTCGATCCGAGGCTTGGGCAACGGTTCGGCTCGCCATTCGGCGTGCTTTGACACGAGTTCCGCGGTGTAGCGGTATTGCGTGCCGCGTTGCGCATCGGCGCCGTCTTCTTGTTGGCTGGTGTGCTGGACGCCATGATGGCGCATGCGTATCGGACGCCAGCCTTGGTTCAAGTCGTTGCGCGGATGGCCGACCAGTTCGAACGAAAGTCCTGGCTCCAGGCGAGGGTCGTCGCCCTCGACAGTTGCGACGCGCGCGTCACGCCGCAGGCCGCGCAACCGGTTTTCTGTGTAGGGTTTGCCCGCTTCGTCGCGCTTGTAGCGACCGGGGTAGTCGTAGCGTTCGTAATGGGCGTGCTGATGTTGCAGGTCGCTGCCGTCGTGACTGTGTTCCTGGGCGTATCGCGGATGGGTGTAGGTGTAGTCGCGCTGGGTTTGCCGGGCGGTACGGACCTGTTCGGCATAAGAGAACCGGCGCAGCGCGGGTTCAGTTTGGTCACCCCCGGGTGCCGGTTGATAAAGCACGGGATCCCCGTCGATACGGCCGTGTATGTGCAGGCGGTCGCTGTGTATCAGCCGGTGACCCTTGGCGTGGTGGTGAAAGGTGTAGAAGAATCCTTCTTCTCGGGCCAGACGTTCAACAAAGTGCAGGTCCGTGTCGCCGGCCTGCACGCAGTATTCACGTGTCAGGTGCTCGTGCGTGATCGTCTGCTCGTAATCAAGGATGCCGTGCTCTTTCAGGACGCTTTGCAGAATCTCGGGCACGGACAGGTGCTGGAAGATGCGCCAATCGGAACACAGGCCCGCGCGGGCCAGCTGCGGTTCCACGGTGGCGCGGTAGCGCGTGCGGCGAAAGCCGGTCGTGCCTTGTTCGAAACGGGACACGACGCCGTGGATGTACCGCAACGGGGCATCGTCGCGCCAAATGGTCAGCAGCGCGGGTTGATCCAGGATTCGGGCAAAGTCGATCGACGCATCGGCGCTGGCCAGTTCCAGCTCCAGGCGAAACGGTTCGGAAAGCGCCTCGTCAAACGTGAACTCGACAAGCTCGAAATCCAAGCCGCCAACGACGCCAAAGGTAAAGCGCAGGTCGCACAGATGAGTCACGATAGCCCCCCCGGGACGCGAGATGCCGACATGGTCGGCCACATCGCCGGGGCAGGGCTATAGGAAGATTATGAAAAGCGCTTTGCCTTTCAGACAGTGGCTATAGGGCGAATAGGAAAGTCAGAGGACTGGCTTCTGAACCTTACCCTTGGGCATCATGGATAGGCTTCTTATCCGTATATTCAAGGAGGGCTTGCGATGCGAGTGCCAAATTGGGTAACAGTCAGGCCGTGCGTCTTGGCCGAACCCGGGGCTTTTGCCGCATCGGCCCTGCCTGCGGCGCGCATCACGCCCGCAGCCGCGTTTGTTCCGACGCCAGATACGCATCGCGCGAGGGCAGCAAATGGTCCCGGCAGACTGTCATCAAGGCCTCGCGGTCGCCGTCGCGCAGTGCGTGGATCATGGCCCAGTGTTCTTGTCTGGCGCGTTCGCGAGGGCCGGGGGCGACCAGGGTGCCGAAGCGGATCGGGTGGGTGCGGCGGGCGTATTCCTCGATGGCCTGGCCCAGCACCGCGTTGTCCAGCAGGCCGAAGAATTCGCGGTGAAAGCGTTGGTTGCTGCGGAACACGCGGCGTGCGTCGCCGTCGGCCACGGCGGCGTCGTGTTCGCGTTGGACCGTGATCAAAGCCGCCAGCCGCGCTTCGGGAACGGGTAGCGGCATCTGGCTGGCGGCGTGGACTTCCAGCACCTCGCGCAACGCGTACAGCTCCATGACTTCACGTGCGGAAAATGTCCGCACCACGGCGCCGACGTTGCGCTTTTTTTCGACCACGCCCAACAGTTCCAGCTCGGTGAGCACCTGGCGCACCGCATGGCGCTTCATGGAAAAGCGCGCCATCAGCTCGTCTTCGGTCAGGCGTTCGCGCGGGTGCAGCCGGCCGAAGACGATGTCTTCTTCCAGGGCTGCCACCGCGGATTGCGTGGCGTCGGGGGCCTCTGCTTGCAGGGCGTCGGGCGTGATGGCGTTCATGTCGGAAGGTTGCCGGGTCGGTTTGCTTTACGGCGATCTACGCCAGGGGTTTCAAGCCAGGTATTGACGCCGGGCCCACTTATTTCTTCGGCACGGTGTCATGCGTAACACCAGCGCGCAGGAAGTCGAAATCCACGCCCTGGTCGGCCTGCGTTACGGTTTGCAGGAACAGCTTGCGGTAGCCTCGGTCGGCGGTGGGCCGGGTGATGGGCTTTTCCGCCGCGCGGCGCGCCAGTTCGGCATCGTCCACCAGCAGCGCAATTTCGCGGTTGGCCACCGACAGGCGGATGCGGTCGCCATTTTGCACGTAAGCCAGCGGGCCGCCGATCGCGGATTCGGGCGTGACGTGCAACACGATGGTGCCGGCCGCCGTGCCGCTCATGCGGCCGTCCGAAATGCGCACCATGTCTTTGACGCCGGCGCGCGCCAGCTTCTTGGGGATCGGCATGTAGCCGGCTTCCGGCATGCCCGGCGCGCCGGTGGGCCCAATGCGCTTGAGCACCAGGATGTCGTCGGCGGTCACGTCCAGCGCGTCGTCGTCGATGCGGCGCGCCATGTCCTCGGCGTCTTCGAACACCACGGCGCGGCCTTCGTGTTCCATCAGCTTGGGGTTGGCGGCCGACTGCTTGATGATGGCGCCGCCCGGGGCCAGGTTGCCGCGCAGCACGGCCAGGCCGCCCACCGGGTAGATGGGGGCGGCGGCCGTGCGGATCACGTCCTGCTTGAAGGGCGCCGGCGCGTCATCCAGTTCCTGGCCCAGCGTGCGGCCGGATACCGTCATCACGTCCAGGTGCAGGAATGGACGCAGCTCGCGCAGCAGCGCCAGCATGCCGCCGGCGTCGTGGAAGTCTTCCATATAGTGCTGGCCCGACGGCTTCAGGTCGACCAGCACGGGGGTTTCGCGGCTGATGCGGTCCAGCCCGGCCAGGTCGATGTCGATACCCAGGCGGCCGGCGATGGCGGTCAGGTGCACGATGCCGTTGGTGGACCCGCCGATCGACAGCAGCACGCGCAACGCGTTTTCGATGGACTTGCCGTTGATGATCTGGTCGGGCGTCAGGCGCGACGCAGCCATGGCCACGGCGGTGGCGCCGGTGCGTTCCGCCACGCGTACGCGGTCGGCGGTCACGGCGGGGGCCGACGCGCCGCCCGCCACCATCATGCCCAGCGCTTCGGTGATGCAGGCCATGGTGCTGGCCGTGCCCATTACGGAACAGGTGCCCACACTGGCCACCAGCTGATTGTTGACGTCGGCGATTTCCGGCGCGTCGATCTCGTCGGCGCGGTAGCGGCCCCAGTAGCGGCGGCAGTCGGTGCAGGCGCCGACCCGTTCGCCACGGTGCGAGCCGGTCAGCATCGACCCCGTGACCAATTGAATGGCGGGCACGCCGGCCGAGGCCGCGCCCATCAGCTGCGCGGGCACGGTCTTGTCGCAGCCGCCGATCAGCACCACGGCGTCCATGGGCTGCGCGCGGATCATTTCCTCGGTGTCCATCGACATCAGGTTGCGCAGGTACATGCTGGTGGGCTGCGAGAAGCTCTCGTGGACCGAGATGGTCGGGAAGTCCATCGGCAGGCCGCCCGCCAGCATGACGCCGCGCTTGACGGCTTCGATCAGTTGCGGGGCGTTGCCGTGGCACGGGTTGTAGCTGCTGCCCGTGTTGACGATGCCGATGATGGGACGAGCCAGCGCGTCATCCGACAGGCCGGCGCCCTTGATGAAGGCCTTGCGCAAGAACAGCGAGAAACCCTTGTCGCCGTAGTTGGTGAGCCCGCGCGCCACGCCCTGCGCGGTGGCGCTGTCGCTGTCAAAAGGGCCCATCACGGGCTTGGCGCCCTTGGTCTCGTCCGTCATTTTCAGTCCCGATAATATTATTGATAATCCAGGTCCAAGATCATAGCCAGCCTTTGAAAGGGGCTGCAAGCGGTTTTCGCGCTGACGAATATTGATCGTTATTACCGATCAGTCGATAGAAAAATTCTGATTCTTCAATCAAGTTTCGGCTCCTACACTGGCGCGGTTGACGAGCCGGGCGTCCGTCCATTCCTATACTCATCCCGGCTGGAGAGACCTATATGTCAGACCTGCGTCTGCGGCCGCGCCGTGCCGTCCTGTTTTCCCTGCTGGCTCTGTGCGCCGGCGTGTCCGCCCCGGCTCTGTCCGCCGATGCCTATCCCGACAAGCCCATCCGCCTGATCGTGCCGTACCCGCCCGGAGGCGCCACCGACGTGATCGGCCGCGTGCTGGCGCAGGAACTGACGGGCGCGCTGGGCCAATCGGTCATCGTGGAAAACCGCGCGGGCGCGGCGGGCAACATCGGCGCGGACCAGGTTGCCAAGGCGCAACCCGACGGCTACACGCTGCTGATGGGCGCGCTGACCAGCCACTCCATCAATGCCGCGCTGTATCGCGGCCGCGTCACGTATGACGTGGAAAAGAGCTTTGCGCCGGTGTCCATCGTGGGCACCGTGCCGCTGGTGTTCGTGGTGAACCCGTCGGTGCAGGCCAAGACGCTGCCCGAATTCATCGCGCTGGCCAAGTCCAAGTCCGGCTACATCACCATGGCCTCGGCGGGTAACGGATCGCCGCAGCATCTGGCCGGCGAAATGTTCAAGCGCACAGCGGGCGTCGACATTCTGCACGTGCCGTACAAGGGCAGCGGCCCCGCCATGACCGACCTGATGGGCGGGCAGGTGCTGAGCATGATCGAAACCGTGCCCGCCGCGCAGGCCAACATCAAGGCGGGCAAGCTGCGCGCGTTGGCGGTGACCTCGCCCAAGCGCGTGGACGCGCTGCCCGACGTGCCGACCGCCGCTGAAGCCGGCTTGAAGGACTTCGAAGTCAGTTCCATGTTCGGCATTGTCGCGCCCGCCAATACGCCGGCGCCGGTCATCGACCGCCTGAATGGCGAACTGAAGAAGATCCTGGCCAAGCCGCAGGTGCAGGCCTCGTTGCTGAACCAGGGCGCCATCGCCACCTGGACCACGCCGGCCGATGCCGGGGCCCGGATCTCGGCCGAACTGGCCCGCTGGACCAAGGTCATCGACGAGGCAGGTGTGAAGGGGGACTGATCCCGCTTCATAGACCGGGACATTGACCTGGTGTCGCCTTATTGTTTTTGATCGCACGCCGAAGATTCTCGCGAATCTTCGGCGAAATTTTTTGTGCAACGCCACGGGGCCTCGCGCAACAACACGTTCGTGGAAGGGCGAAACCACGCATTAATTCCGGGCGGGAAGTCCTTCGTGCGTCGGGCCGCCGGAAAAGCCGATGCAATAATTCGCAATACAGGATTTGTGCGCTGCACCCGGGTATTGACCCTGTTCGGACTAGGCCGTAATGTTCTTTGCGGTCCAGCCTAGGACAGTGGGGGGATACCACGATGACAGAGAATCAAGACGAAAAGTCGATCCTGTACACGCACTTCGGTACGCACAGCCCTTATTGGCGCTTGTCGGCCGATAGCGACGCCATGGAATTGGCCGCCATCAAGGGGGCGACGAATGTCGCGATGGCGCTCAGGCCGGATCAGGCTGACATTATTCGAACGATGACGGGCATTACCTCCAGCGTGCGCATCGACATCGCCCTGTATGGCGACGTGCTGCGCCTGCACCTGGTGGGCCGCAAGATCAATCCGAATGAATGGGCCGGTACCGCGTCCGCCCATTCCGATACTGAATCGGTGGCCAAGGACCTGGTCGAAGGCTTGTCGTTTGCCGAAACCGTGGTGTCCGAGGCCAATTCGGTGATCGTCATCGTGGACCAGAACGGCCGCGTGCAGCGCTTTAACAAGCTTAGCGAGGAATACACGGGCAAGCGCGAACAGGACATCGTCGGACGCAGCGTGTTCGAAATGTTCATGACGCGCGAAGAGGCCATTGCCTCGCGTCGCAATATCGCCGAGTTCTACAAGCGCGGCCAGTCCTACGAAGTGGAACGCCTGATCAACACGGTCAAGGGTCCGCGCCTGTTCCTGTTCCGCAATAAATTCGTCACCAGCGGCAGCGGTGAAAAACGCGTCTACCTGATCTGCTCGGGCACCGACATCACCGAAGAACGCGCGGCGCAGGAACGCCTGCGCGTGCTGGCCAACACCGACATGCTGACCAACCTGCCCAACCGCCACGCGATCACCGCGCGCCTGAAGGCGGCGTTGGCGGCGGGGCAGGAGGGGCGTGGCGGCGTGCTGTTCCTGGACCTGGATAACTTCAAGCGTATCAACGACCACTACGGCCATGGCTTTGGCGACCGCCTGCTCAAGGCCGTATCGGTGGCGATTTCCACCTGCCTGTCACCCGGCCAGACGCTGGCCCGGCTGGGGGGCGACGAGTTCATCGTGTTGCAGGAACAGGCGCAGGCCTGGGAACTGGAATCCACCGCCGAGCGCATCATCGAACGCTTGCGCGAGCCCTTCCGGCAAGGCCTGATCGAGGTCTACACCAGCTGCTCGATCGGTATCGCGATGTACCCGGACCACGGCGCTGACCTGGACAGCGTGGTGCGCAGCGCCGACATCGCCATGTACGTGGCCAAGGAAGCGGGGCGCCACACCTACCGTGTGTTCCAACCCGACATGGACCGGCGCAACGCCGACTACGTGTGGCTGGACACCAACCTGCGCAAGGCCTTGGCCGAAAATCATCTGATGCTGTACTACCAGCCCAAGCTGGTCGGCCGCACCGGCGAAGTGCACAGCGTTGAAGCCTTGCTGCGCTGGCGCTCGCCCGAGCGCGGCATGGTCTGCCCGGGCACCTTCATCCCTTACGCCGAGGAATCCGGCTTGATCTCGCCGTTGGGCGTGTGGGTGATGCGCGAAGCGGCGCGTCAGGCCGCGGCGTGGAAACGCGACGGCTTGAACATCCGCATCGCCATCAACATGTCGGCCCGCCAGCTGGATGACAAGGGCGTGGTCAGCGACTTCATGCGCGCGATCGGCGACGCGGGGCTGGACCCGTGCATGCTGGATATCGAGCTTACCGAAAGCTGCCTGATCGAAGACGAGGGCGCCGCCATCGACCTGATCAAGCAGTTCCGGCAACTGGGCGCGCGCGTGCACCTGGACGACTTCGGCACGGGCTATTCGTCGCTGTCGCAGCTGGCGCGCATACCGCTTGATGCCATCAAGCTGGACGCCAGCTTTGTGCGCGGCGTGAACGAAAACCCGGTGTCGCAGGCGTTGGCGCGCGCCATCGTGGCGGTGGCGCGCACGCTGGAACTGAAGGTGATCGCCGAAGGCGTGGAAACCGCCGAAGAGGCCGGTTTCCTGGACACGCTGGGCGTGGACGCCAAGCAGGGCTATCTGTACGCCAAGCCCATGCCCGCGACCGAATTCGTCACCTGGCTGGCCCAACGGCGCCGGCTGCATCTGATCGCCTGATGCTGCCCGCGCCGGGAGCAGGCTTGCCGGATCCGTGGGCAGCCGCGCTTAGTGCATGGTGGCTTCCTGCGCGGCGTCGCTGCTGACGGCGCTGCGACGGTTCTGCGCCAGCACCAGGCGTTCCATGTAGGCACGGTCCTTCGGGTCGATCGAGAATGCGGCTTCGACCCAGTCTTCGGTAATGTCCATCAATTCGGAACGCGACAGGTTCAGCACGCGCTGGCGGGCGCGCAACATGGCGCGCATGCCGTTCAGCTTGGGTCGCATCACATCGATGAACGTGCGGGTGGCGCGATACGCCTCGCCCGGCTCGAACAGCGTGTCCACCAGCCCCTTGCCGTGGAACCATTCCGCCGTGTGCGATTCGCCCGAACTGATCAGCTCTTCGGCCAGCTTCATGCCGGACCGGCGCGCCACCAGCGAATAGCCACCCATGCCCGGGAACAGGTTGAACGCCATTTCTGGAAAGCCCATGCGCGCATTGTTCTGCGCCAGCACAAAGTGGTGCGCCAGCGCGGCTTCAAAGCCACCGCCAAGCGCCGTGCCTTCGATCATGGCCAGCGAGATCGCGCCGGTGTCGAAACCGCGCGAGGCGGCGTGTACGCAGTCCACGCAGGCTCGGGCGTAGGCACGCAGCGCTTCGCGCTTGCCGGTGCGGATGGCCTCGGCAAAGAAGTTCAGGTCGCCGCCCACGTTGTAGATCTGCGGCACCAGCGAGCCCGTGACCCAGAAGTCGATCGGCAGCCCGGAATCCTTGGCGGCGCGCGCCAGGGTCATGATTTCGTCGATAAGTTCGTGGTTGAAGCACGGCCGCGGTTGCGCACGCAGCATCATCCACATGACTCGGCGTCCCTCCTCATAAAAGGCGGATATCTGCTTCATGTTTCCCGCGGCGGTGAAGGGATGGCAGTCTGTATGAATGAGTTGATTCATTTGCTTTCGTCCAATCGATCAAGGTGAGTCGGAGTACTGCCGGGTCAGCCTAAACCAGACCTTCCGGGTGCCGTCTCATGCAAATCTCGTCCGGCTGGCCAGACTTGGCCGTAGGTCGAAATCCCGAGTGAAGAAAGAAAAATCCACAACAACGCATGGCTGGTCTCGCCCTCACGGGCGAGGCCCCGCATCGCCGCAACGGATGAGCAAGCTCGCAAATTCGCGACGTTCCGGGCGGTGCGGGGCGGGGGCGTGTCGGCGTCGTGCGTCATGCAGACGGATGAGCTGGTTGCCCTTGGGCAACGGAAAATAATTCTTATTGGTAAATGAAATCGATGCTCGACAGTATCGGCTTTCGTCAACCTGAATCGATCAAGGGCTTTGCGATGTATCCGCCGTTTATCCCCGCCGCCTATCCTGGGCACTTGCCTTAGCCCTGTCATCCGCCTTGCCGCAGGCCCTAGCCCAGACGGCGCAAGGTCGAAAATGTGCAGAAACCGCGTCAGCAACGTGGCGCGGCGCAACGGCAGCGCGTTCCTGACCTACAAGCCGGCCGACGGTCGCGACCGCGCAGTGTCGGTTCTGAAAGGCACGGTTCTGAAAAAGGCACGGTTCTGAAAAGGCACGGTTGGCGCGGGGCAGGGCGGCCATGTCGCGGCGCGCGCATCATGACGATGCACGCGCCTGACCACCGCCCGCGCCGGTGCATCGCTATGCCAGCCCGCCGTTGGCGCGCAGCACCTGCCCGTTGATCCAGCCGCTATCCGGGCTGGCCAGGAACGACACGATGCCTGAAATGTCGTCCGGCTGGCCCAGCCGTTCCAGCGGCGGCATCTTGGCAAAGTGCTCGATCAATTCGGGGCTTTTGCCTTTCAGGAACAGCTCGGTGGCAACGGGGCCGGGGGCCACGGCGTTGACCGTGATGCGGCGGCCGCGCAGTTCCTTGGAGAACACGCGCGTCAGGCTTTCGACTGCCGCCTTGCTGGCGATGTAGATGGCGTAACCCGGCAGGTTGGTTGCCACGGTGGTGCTGGACACGTTGATGACGCTGCCGCCGTCCGCCAACCGCGTGGCGGCTTCGCGCAGCGTGTTGAAGGTGCCGCGCGTGTTGATGTCGAACGTCTGGTCGTAGGCCTCGTCGGTGGTTTCCGCCAGCGGCTGCACCATCAACACCCCGGCGCAATTGACCAGCGCGTGTACTGTGCCCAGCTCGGCTTCCACTTTGTCGTACATCGCGCGCACCTGGTCGGCGCGCGCCACGTCCGCCTGCACCGCCAACGCGCGTCCGCCGGCCTGGCGAATCTCGCTGACCAGGGTGTCGGCGTGCGCCGCGCTGGAGGCATAGTTGACGGCCACGGCGTACCCGTCGGCGGCCAGGCGGCGCACGATGGCGGCGCCAATGCCGCGCGACCCGCCAGTAACCAGGGCGACGCGTTGCGATGCTTGTTCGGGGGCTTGCTTGTTCATTGGGAATCTCCGGTTCAAAAAGGGCGTAGGGCGCAGGCCGCAGGGCGTACGGCTTGAGACGAATCATGAACTATTCCAAACCGAAAATAATTACCCGATAATCGCTAACATCATTTCATTTGCATTAATAATCCCCGCCAAGACATGGACCGATTCCAGGAAATGCAGGTGTTCGTGCGCATCGCCGAGCGGCGCAGCTTTTCACAGGCGGCCGAAGACCTGCGCATCCCGCGTGCCACCGTCACCAACCTGATCAAGCGCATGGAACAGCGGCTGGGCGCGCGGCTGCTGGAACGCACCACGCGGCAGGTCCGGCTGACGCACGACGGCGAGGCCTACTACCAGCGTTGCGTGCGCCTGTTGGCCGACCTGGAAGAGGCCGACGGCGCGTTCCTGAACACCGCGCCCAAGGGCTTGCTGCGGGTCAATGCACAGGGCACGCTGGCCAAGTATTTCGTGATGCCGGGGCTACCCGGCTTTCTGGAACGCTATCCCGATATCGTCCTGCACCTGGGCGAAGACGACCGGCTGGTGGACTTGGTGCGCGAAGGCGTGGACTGCGTACTGCGCGCGGGCGCCTTGCAGGATTCTTCGCTGGCGGGGCGCCAGATTGCGCTGATGCCGCAGGTAACCGTGGCCAGCCCGGCCTACCTGGCGCGCTTTGGCACACCCGCCCGCCTGGACGATCTGGCGCACCACCGCGCGGTGGATTACGTGTCCAGCGCCAGCGGGCGGGCCATTGCGCTGGATTTCATGGTGGACGGGCGCCGCGTCACGGCGCGCCCGGCGTCGGTGGTCAGTGTGACGGGTGCCGAGCTCTACACCAGCGCGGCGCTGGCCGGGCTGGGCCTGGTGCAGGTGCCGCGCTATCGCGTCGAGCGCGAACTGGCGGCCGGCCATCTGCGCATCGTGCTGCCGCATCTGCCGCCCGCGCCCATGCCGGTGTCGGTGCTGTATCCGCAGAACCGGCAGGTTTCCGCGCGGGTGCGCGTCTTCACGCAGTGGCTGGTCCAGGTGTTCGCCACCGCGTTCGATCAGACGATGCCGGTCAGGTAGTACACCGCAATCACCACGAACACCGACATCGTAGATATCAGCGTGATGGCGAAGATGTCGCCGTACGACTGGCGGTGCGTCAGGCCGGTAACCGCCAGCAACGTGATCACGGCGCCGTTGTGCGGCAAGGTGTCCATGCCGCCGCTGGCCATTGCGGCAACGCGATGCAGCACGTCCATGGGGATGCCGGCGGCCACCGCGCCGTCGATAAACGTCTGCGCCATGGCGGCCAGCGCGATGCTCATGCCCCCCGAGGCGGACCCGGTGATGCCCGCCAGCGACGTCACCGCCACGGCTTCGCCCACCAGCGGATCGGGGATGGCCTTGAGCGCATCGGCCACCAGCAAGAAACCCGGCAGCGCCGCGATGACGCCACCAAAGCCGTATTCGGCGGCCGTGTTCATGGACGCCAGCAGCGCGCCGGACACGGCGCTTTTGCTGCCTTCGGCAAAATGCGCCTTGATGGTCGAAAACGAGAACAGCAGGATGGTGGCAATGCCGGCTATCAGCGCACCCATGACGGCCCACAGCGCCACCTGGTCGTCGGCGTTGACGGGCATGGGCTTGGCCAGGCCGGGCAGGTCCACTTCGGAACCGGCGGGATACCAGCCCGGAATCCAGCGCGTCAGCAGGAAGTTCATCACCCCCACGACCACCAGCGGCAGCAACGCGATCAGCGGGTGGTGGTTGCGTTCCGTGGCCGGGGTGGCGGGTTCGTTGCGCAGGTCGGTGCCATAGGTTTCCCCGGCCGCCGCCGCGCGCTTGCGGCGCCATTCCAGATACGTCACGCCCACCGTCAGCGTGAAGGCAGCGCCGATCAGCCCCAGCCATGGCGCGGCCCACGTCGTGGTTTCAAAGAAGGTGGTGGGAATGATGTTCTGGATCTGCGGCGTGCCCGGCAGCGCGGTCATCGTAAAGGTGAACGCGCCCAGCGCGATGGCGCCCGGCATCAGGCGCTTGGGGATGCCGCCCTGGCGGAACATCTCGGCCGCGAACGGGTAAACGGCAAACACCACCACAAACAGCGAGACGCCGCCGTAGGTCAGCACCGCGCAGACCAGCACGATGGCAATGATGGCGCGTTCGGCCCCGATCATGCGCAGCACGGCCTGCACGATGGCGCGCGAAAAGCCAGAGAGTTCGATCAGCTTGCCGAACACCGCGCCCAGCAGGAACACGGGGAAATACAGCTTGGCAAACCCCGCCATGCGCTCCATGAAGATGCCCGAAAACACCGGGGCCAGCGCGGAAGGGTCGGTCAACAGCACCGCGCCCATGGCCGCGATGGGCGCGCACAAAATGACGCTATAGCCTCGATACGCCGCCAGCATCAGAAACGCCAGCGCCGCCACCACGATAAACAATCCGGTCATTCAGGACTCCAGGAATGAAGAGATAAGGGGTGAAGGGCATACACCTTACCCGATCATCCCGGCCGGCATGTGACGCGGGCGCGGTTCAGGCGCGCAGCAGCGCGTGGGCCTGGTGGGCGATGTTCAGGTCGACCGCCGCGTCGTCACCGTCGGCCAGATACCACGCGGCAGACAAGCCGCACCACGCCACCACCCATTGCAGCAAGCGGCGCCGGTCCAGCCCGGACTCTTCAACGATGATCTGCAACCGGCGTTCGAAGCGGCCCGGAACCGTAGCCACGGGCGGCACCGGGTCGGACAGGTCGGGGTTGCAGAAAATATTGGCGTAGTCGAAGGCGCGCTCGCCGGTCAGGCGCTTGGGGTCGATGACGAGCCACCCGCGTTCGCCAAAATCCAGCACGTTGTCGTGATGCATGTCGCCGTGCAGCACGGTGACCTCACGCGGGTCATCCAGCAAGGCGCGCGCATGGAGGGCGCTTTGGGCCAGGATGCCGCCATGCGCGCGCGCCATCGGCCACAGGTCCACAAACCACTCTTCAAGCCCGCGCAGGGGGGGTAGCGGCTGTGCTCTCGGCGCGTGCAGCGCCTTCAAGACATTGCACAAGATGCGCGTGGCCTCGTCGTCGCGGCCCGTGCGGGCATAGGCGGACAGCGATTGCGATCCCATCGCGCGCTCAAGCAGGATGGCGTCTTCGTCGTGCGCCAGCACGCGGGCCGCGCCTTGCCCGTTCCACCATCGCATCAACACGCCACCTTGCCGCTCGTCTTCCTGTTCGGCAATTTTCAGCATGGCGGGCGCGCCCTGATGGGTGACGGGCAGCAAGCGCGCCGCATGGGTCTGGATGGGGGCACCGTCAGGCACCAGATTCCAGCGAGACAGATAAGATTCAAACATCGGCATGGATTCCCTGGGGGTCACAACATAGACATCAATGCCGCCGCGTTGCGCGCCAGCCGCGCCACGCCGAAGCTGGTGGCCAGGCGGTGGCCTTCCAGGTCCGACAGCGGGACCCAGCGCGCGTCGCGTGCGTCGTCGCCGGCGACAGGTTCGCCGGACTGCCAGCGGCACAGCATGGCGATCAAAATGAAATGGCGGCGCAGCACGCCGGCATCGTCGCGATCGAAGACGTCGACGGCGTCGAACACGTGCAGCGGCTCGGCCACCACGCCGGTTTCTTCCAGCAGTTCGCGGGCGGTGGCGATTTCCAATGGCTCGCCGGCGTGGATCTTGCCGCCGGGGAAAGCCCAGCAATTTTCGTCGGGCGGGTTGGCGCGGCGCACCAGCAGCACGTGGCCATCTCGGATGACGGCGGCGATGGTGGCGGCGATCGGGCCGCGCGCCGGCTCGGGCGCAGCCGCGGCGGGATCGGATGGCGTGGTCGCCGTGGATGACTCCGAGGCCGCGCTTGCACGCTTGGCAGCGGATGAAGGCGGGGCGGCGTTGGAAGGGAAGTCGGGGGGCGGCGCGGCGGTGGGCATGCGGAAATCTCCAAGCGGTGGCGCTCATCCTAGCGTATTCGGACGCGGCACCGCCTGGAGCGGGTGTGCTACTTCGTTTGCTACTTCGTTTGCTACTTTTTCACCAGCGGGCAGGTCGACTTCGACAAGGGCATGAACGCCTGGTCGCCCGGCAGCGTTGCGACCAGCTTGTAGTAGTCCCACGGCCGCTTGGATTCCGACGGCTGCTTGACCTCGAACAAGTACATGTCGTGCACCATTCGCCCGTCCTCGCGGATGCGGCCATTGGTGGCGAAGAAGTCGTTGATGGGCATGGACTTCATCTGCTTCATCACGGCTTGCGGCGCGTCGGTGCCGGCCGCCTGCACTGCCTTCAGGTAGTGCATCACCGACGAATACGTGCCCGCCTGGCTCATGTTGGGCATCTTCTTGAGCTTGTCGTAATAGCGCTGCGACCAGGCGCGTGTCTGGTCGTTCATGTCCCAGTAGAACGCCTCGGTCAGGGTCAGGCCGGCGGCGGCGTCCAGGCCGATGGCGTGGATGTCGTTGATGTACAGCAGCAGGCCGGCCATTTTCTGGCCGCCCTTGGTCAGGCCGAATTCGCTGGCCGCCTTGATGGCGTTGACCGTGTCGCCGCCCGCGTTCGCCAGCCCGATCACCTGTGCCTTGCTGGCCTGCGCTTGCAGCAGATACGACGCAAAATCGCTGGAGCCCAAGGGGTGGCGTGACGCGCCCAGGACCGTGCCGCCGTTGGCCTTGACCACCTCGGTGGCGGACGCTTGCAGCGTGTGGCCGAAGGCGTAGTCGGCCGTCAGAAAGTACCAGCTCTTGCCGCCTTTCTCGACAGTGGCGCGCGCCGTGGTGTTGGCCAGCGACCAGGTGTCGTAGGTGTAGTGCACCGAATAGGGCGAGCACAAATCGTTGGTGATGCGTTCGGTGCCCGGGCCGCTGAACACCACGATCTTCTTCTTTTCCCGGGCCACTTCCAGCACCGCCAACGCGGGCGCGGACCCCGCCACGTCCATGATGGCGTCCATTTTCTGCGTGTCGTACCACTCGCGCGCCTTGGCGGCGGCGATGTCGGCCTTGTTCTGGTGGTCTACCACCATCAGGTCGATCTTTTTGCCCAGCACCGTGCCACCGAAGTCGTCGATGGCCATCTGGGCGGCGGTGGCGCTGCCCTTGCCGGTCACGTCGGCGTAGACGCCGCTCATGTCCAGGATCAGGCCCAGCCTGACGATATCGTCAGAGATGGCGGCCGGCTGCTGCGCCCAGGCCGGGGTGGCGGCGGCCGCCGCCAGGGCGGAAGCGGCAAATAAACGGGTAATCGTGCTGCGGCATTGCATGGAAATCCGGGGCATCTTGGCGTAAGCCATGGTTTGTCTCCTCTTGTGCCGGATCATGTGAAAACCTGCTGGCGCCTTGATGGCGCTCTGGCTTTTTGGGGCGGGCCGCGAAAGTGGCGTGGACGGGGATGGGCTCCTTGGGCGATGGGGGCGGGGGCGGGGGGGGGCGTGGGGGCGTTGACCCGTCAGCGCTGGGCCAGCAAATCGAATTCCATCCGCACCTTGCGAAACGGAAATTCCAGCCGCGCGAAATACACCACGCGACCGTCGATGCAGGCGTAGCGACGCAGCTCCGCCACCGGAGACGACACGGGAATCTGCAAGGATTCGGCCGACTCCTGGCCGGCTTCAATCACGTTCAACACCTGGCGCGCTTCGGTGATGCGAGTGCCGTAGAACTGGTCCAGCACGGGCGCCACGGTGCTTTTCTGAATGCGGGTGCGATGCTTGCGAAACAGTCCGCTTTCCAGGAACACTTCGCTGTAGCAAAAGGGGCCGGCATCCGTCGTGTGCACGCGCCGCAAATACTGGAACAACCCGCCGCGGTCGGCCTCGCAAGGCATGCCCAGCGTGTCGGGCAGTGGCGAGTCGGCGCTGGATTCCACCAGCGACACCGTGCCCAGCTGGTTGCTCAGTTCCACGGTTTCGGCCCAGGTCTTGGGTATCAGCAGCGTGGGCGTTTCCGGTAGTTCGGCGTTGACGAAAGTGCCCGAGCCGCGTGAACGCCGGATCAACCCGTCCTGCTCCAGCAGGCCGAACGCCTGCCGGATGGTCGCCCGCGAAATGCCATAGGTTTCCATCAGCGATTCCAGCGGTGGAATCTGTTGGCCCGGCCGCCAGGTTCGATTCTGGATATGGCTGCGAAACAGCGCCGCCGCTTGCAGGTAAAGCGGCTGGGGGCTGCGCGAAAAAAGCTTGCGGGCGGGCATGGGGTCAGGGCGCGGGCGGTGAGGAAGGATCCGAGAGCATAGCGTTTGCCATGTCGCGCAGCCGATGTTTCTGGATCTTGACCGAATTGGCGCTTTCCACCGAGGGAAAGGCGTCCAGCACCGTGTAGCCCACCGGCACCTTGAAGCCGGCCATCGCCGCCTTGCAGGCAGCGGTCCAGGCGGCGGGATCGGCGTGCGCGCCGTCTTGCAGCAGCACAAAGGCGTAGGGCACGAATTTGCCGTGGCGCGTGGCGCCCACCACCTGGCAGGCGCGCACGCCGGGCAGCGTTTCAACCACCTGTTCGATTTCCACCGGGTTCACCAGAAAGCCCGATAGCCGCAGCGAATCGCCCATGCGGGTCTGGAACACAAACTGGCGCTCGGTCAGGGTGTAGCCCAGGTCGCCCGTCTTGAAATAGCCGTCGGCGGTGACGGCGTTGCGCGTTGCATCCGGGTTGTCCAGATAGCCTTGCATCAGGCTGGGCGACAGGATTTCGATCTCGCCCGATTGGCCGTGCGGCAACACTTGGCCGCTGTCGGGGTCGCGGGCGCGCACGCGGGCGTCCCGATAGATCAGGGTGCCGCCGGGCTGATGCCGCGCGGCCACGTCGCCTTCGGCCGGATCGCGGGGCTGGCCCGCCACCAGCGCGATCAGCTCGCTGGAGCCGTACAGGCCGGTCAGCGGCACGCCCGCCTGGCGCGCCAGGTCCAGCATGTTGTCCAGCGCGGGGGTAAAGCTGGCAAAGCCGAACAGCCGCGCGGACGTGAAAGCGCTGGCCGGCGCCGCCTGCATCATGCCCACCAGCGCCTCGTTGTTGGCATAGGTGTGCGTGACGGCATGGCGCGCGATGGCGTCGGCCGATTCGGCTGCGTTGAACACGGGCGCGCACACGACCGGCACGCCGCGCGCCAGGCCGCCCACCAGCGTGGCAAAACCGAACGCGCCGCAGAACGGTGCGCTGGCCAGGATGCAGCTGTCGTCGTCGTATTCGAAAGCGTCGGCCACCGTCGCGCCGTGGCGCAGCAACGTTTGCTGGTCGTGCAAAACAAATTTGGGTTTGGACGTGGTGCCGGACGTGGTGAAGCAAAGCACCCCGGCGTTGCCGTGCGGGGAAGGGAACGGGGCCTGGGTGGCGAGCAGGTCGGCATAGCGATGCGCGGGCTTGCCGTGCAGGGACGCGGAGCGGGCGCCCGCGTCGGATTCGGCAATGGCCACGACCCCTTGCAGGCGCGTCAATTCCTGTGGGGGCACATCGGCCAGAATGCCCGCGAAATCGATGCCCTTGAATCCCGGCCAGAACACCAGCCAGTCGGCCTGGCCTCGTCCCAATATGTCGGCCACTTCCAGCGCGCGAAAGCGCGTGTTGACGGCCAGCACCAGCGCGCCCAGATGCGCGCACGCCAAAAAGGACTCCACCCAGGCGGCGCAGTTGGGCAACCACACCGCCACGCGGTGGCCGGGGCGCACGCCGATATGCGCCAAGCCCGCCGCCAACGCGCGGCTTTGATCGCGTAGCTGGCGCGCGCTGATCGGCACGTTCTGGTCGATCAGCAGCGGGGACTCGGGGCGGCTGCCAACCAGCGCGTCCAGGTGCTCGGCAAAGGTCGAAAAAGGCGGCGTCATGGCTTACACCGTGGCAATGGGCGTTACCGGCGAGCCCACCGCGCCGGGCATGCGCAGCGGCGGGGCGGTCAGCAGGAAACGGTTGCGCCCGTTGGCGTGCAGCCAGTCGGCCAGGTCCTTCAAGTACCAGAGCTCGGCCAGCGGTACGCCAAGCTTGAAGAGGCAATGGTGATGCAGCGGCAGGATGGAATGGCCGGGGCCGGACGTGCGCGCCGGATACGATTCCACCGCGTAGTTGTCGGCGCAGATGGCGGCTACGCCGCTGCCGCTGATCCAGTCCAGCAAGGCGCTGTCGGCGCCGTCCAGCACCGCGCCGGTCTGTTCCAGCGCGTGCGGGTCGGGCTGGCCGTTCATCTCGATTAAACGGTCGGCAAAACCGGTGCGCAGCACCAGCATGTCGCCCGTTTCCACCTGCACCTTTTGTTCGCGCATGGCCGCTTGCAGCTGCTCATGGCCGACCAAGGTGCGACCTGGGCCGAACGCGCGTTGCAGGTCCACCAGCACGCCACGCCCCTGCATGCCCTTTTCGGCATAGCGGCTGACGCTGAGCTTGCGCGCAAACGAGCCGCCCGGCGGGCAGCAGGCATCGGTAGCGGTATCCGGGTCAGCGCCGCCAAACACGTCCACGCCCGCAGCGTAGCCGTTGTAGTAGACGCGGCGCGCTTCGCCGTCGCCCTGGATGTCGAACAAGGCGCCGACGTGGCACAGGCCATCCCACTGCGTGGAATATTGCATCGACAGCGTGACCTGGTCGTCGGACAGCACGTCGACGGCCTCGGGCTGCAACTGCGACATCGCAAAGTTCAGGTACGGCGTGCCTTCACGGAACGTGGGTTTCAGCGTGGGCGCATGGCGGCGGGGATTGAGCACGTTGCCGCCGGGCAGGTCCAGCGGCAGCGACAGGCAGAACACCTTGCCCGCGCGCACTTCGCGCACCGCCTGCAAGACCTTTTCCTCGGTCAGCAGGTTCAGCCGGCCCAACTCGTCGTCCGGGCCGAAGTCGCCCCAGGTGGATCCTTCCGGGCGTTGCGTCCAACGTTTCATTGCTTGTCTCCTATCCGATTTCTATGTTTTTATAACTATAGTACGTATTTACGTACTTTGAGCAGGCGCCGTCACTAGCTGCCGTTTTCGCCGCCGTTCAATTCAAAAGAAATCCGCAAACAGCGGGTTCGACAGGAGACAAGTTCATGACCCAATCCGTTTCCCCGCGCGCCGGGCGGCGCCGGCTGACGCTGGCCGCCCTGGCGTTGTTGGCGTTGCCCGTGGCGCATGCCGCCGGCTATCCCGACCACCCCGTGACCGTGGTGGTGCCGTATCCCCCGGGCGGCGGCGCCGATATCTTCGGCCGGGCCATCGCCAACGCCTTGCAGCCCGGGCTGAAGCAGACAGTGCTGGTGGAAAACAAGCCCGGCGCGGGCGGCAACATCGGCATGGCTCATGTGGCGCGCGCCAAGCCAGACGGCTACACGTTGGGGCTTGGCACCATCGGCACGCAGACCATCAACCAGTTCCTGTACAGCAACATGGCGTTCGATCCCGAGCGCGACCTGGTGCCGATTGCCCTGGTGTCCACTACGCCCAATGTGATTGCCGTCAGCGCAAAGTCGCCCTACAAGACGGTGGCCGACATCATCCGCGCCGCCAAGCAATCGCCCGACAAAAAACTGACCTACGCATCGCCGGGCATCGGCTCGTCGGTGCACCTGACCGGCGCGTACTTCGAAGCGATGGCGGGCGTGAAGATGTTGCACGTGCCGTTCAAGGGCACGTCGGCGTCGCTGCCGGCCGTGGCGGGCGGGCAGGTGGACCTGCTGTTCGACAACCTGCCCGGCGCGCTGGCGCAGATCAAGGACGGCAACCTGGTGCGCGGCGTGGCCGTGACGTCGGCCGAACGCGACGCGTCGGTGCCTGATCTGCCGACCGTTGCCGAATCCGGCCTGCCCGGTTTCGACGTGACGGCGTGGTTCGCCTTGTATGCCCCGCGCGACACACCGGCGCCGGTGGTCAAGCAGCTGATCGAGGCCGCGCGCAGCGGTTTGCAAAGCGCGGCCGTGGCTACCAATTTCGCCACCATGGGCGCAAAACCCGGTACGCTTTTCGGCCCCGACCTGGCCGCCTTCGAACGCGCCGAGCGCAAGAAATGGGGCGGGCTTATCAAAGACCAAGGAATCACCGCGCAATGAACACGCCCATCGCACTTGTCACCGGCGGTAGCCGCGGCATCGGCCGCGCCATCGTCGCCCGCCTCCTTAATGACGGCTATCAGGTCGTCAATTTCAGCCGCCGTCCGCCCGACGCCGTGCTGCCGGGCGAGACCTTCCGTTCGGTCGACCTGGGCGATGCGGCCGCCACCCGCCAGGCCGCGCAAGCGCTGGCGGCCGAGCGCCGTGTGCTGCACCTGGTGAACAACGCCGGCATGATCCAGGTGGCGGATATCGCGGACGTGACCGAGGCCGATCTCCAGCGCACCCTGGCCTTGAACCTGACCGCGCCCGTGCTGCTGCTACAGGCGCTGCTGCCCGCGATGCGCCAGGCCAAGTACGGGCGCGTGGTCAATATCGGCAGCCGCGCGGCGCTGGGCAAGGGCGGGCGCACGGTCTATGGCGCGTCCAAGGCCGGGCTGGCCGGCATGACGCGCACCTGGGCACTGGAGCTGGCGGCCGACGGCATCACGGTCAACACGGTGGCGCCCGGGCCGATCGCCACCGAATTGTTCAACCAGTCCAACCCCCCGGGGGCGCCGAAGACGCTGGCCCTGGAAGCCTCCATTCCCGTGCAGCGGGTGGGTCAGCCGGAAGAGGTCGCGCACAGCGTCGCGATGTTCCTGGACCGGCAGGCGGGGTTCATGACCGGGCAACTGCTGTATGTCTGTGGCGGGATGTCGGTGGGCCTGGCGGGCTGACGCGGGTCGGGACGTCGGGGCCGTCGGGGTCGCGACGCTGCGCGGTATCCGGCAGCGGTGCGCGCAGCCTATTGCGGCTTCCATACGCGGCCATCCGTGGAACGGAACCGGCCGCCGGTGGCGCAGCATCCGCCCGCGCCCATCGCCATTTCGCCGATCTCGGCTTCCACCATCTTGCCCACGCGGCTTAACGACTGCCGCTGGCAGTCCATGAACGATGGGTAGAACTCGGGTTCCAGCACCTTGGTCCAGCGGCGCGCGCCGGATGTACTTTCCGGATCGGCTTCGTTCAGGTAGACCTCGCAATCATTGACGATCAGGTGCACCGGCTGGCCGTTAAGGTCGCCCTTGAACTCGCGGTTGGGCGTCAGGTCTTTGAACAGGCGCTGTTCCAGGGTCAGCTTGGGCGGGCCGGCGGGGTCGTCGCAACCGGCCAGCAGCGGCAGGGCAAGGCCCACGGCCAACAGCGCAAGGGCACGGCGCAAGGGCTTGCAAGGGACAGCGGGTGTGGTCATGGAGCGGGCCTGTTGTGGAGTGGCCCGACAAATCGTCGGACCGATTTTTTCGACATCTTACCGGTCGCCTGCAACGCGCCGGCGCGCTCTTGGCGCAGCCGCCGCAGCACTTCGGTGGGCGCCACGCCGAAGTGCGCGGCAAATTTTCGCTGGAACGTGCGGCGCGACATATGGCAGGCATCGGCCATGTCGTCCACCGTCCAGCGCGCCGACAGCTTTGCCTCGATCTTCTCGACCAGGTCCCGGAACGGCGCGGACACGCGGTCCTGCAAGCGCAGCGTCTGGCTGTATTGGCGCTGATCGCCATCGCGCCGCATGAAGACGACCAGGCGGCGGGCCACTTGCTGCGATAGCGCCGCGCCAAAGTCGCGTTCGATCAGCGCCAGCGCCAAGTCGATACCCGCCGTCACCCCCGCCGACGTCCAGTACTTGCCGCTTTCGATAAAGATGCGGTCGTCTTGCACGCGCAACGCCGGGTACATCAGCCGGAGTCGGTCCGCGGATCGCCAATGCGTGGTGACCGCGCGGCCATTGAGCAGGCCGGCGGCGGCCAGCACGAAGGCGCCCGTGCAAACGCTGCACGTACGCGGGGCAAGGGCGTCGCGGCGTCGCAGCCAGGCCATGGTTTCGGCGTGGGCGCTGGCGCGGTCCACCCCCGGGCCGCCCGGCACGAACATCATGTCGATCGGTGCATCGGCATCGTGTTCGAAGGTGCCATCCACCTGCATGCGCAGCCCCTGTTCCCAGGTGGCGACCACCGGCGTTGCCGCGATGGTGCGCAGTTGGTAGAGCGGTTTGCCGGCCTCTTCGTTGGCGGACGTGAATGCCTGCCACGGGCCGGCCAGGTCCAGCGGCTGAAAGCCGTCGTACAGCAGGAACAACACGCGTTGTGGCGCAAATTCATCCGCTTCTGGCGCACCGGCGCGGGCGCGTCCGCCTATGCTGGACGCTGGCGTTTTCAAGGGAGCATCGTCATGCATGTGAATTTTCTCTTGTTCGAAGGGCTGACCCAGCTGGATATGACCGGGCCCTACGAGGTCTTGGCGAACGCGCCGGGCTTCACGGTGGATTTTGTCGCAAAAACGCGTGATCCGGTACGGTGCGATCGCGGCTTGCAGTTCGTGCCCACGCAAACGCTGGCGTCGGCGCGGCAATGCGACCTGCTGGTGGTGCCGGGCGGGCCGGGCACGGATGATGCCATCGTGGACGCCGATTGGGTGGCCTTCACGCGGCAGCAGGGCTTGGCGGCGCGCTATGTATTCGGCATCTGCACCGGTTCGTTGTTGCTGGGCGCGGCGGGGTTGCTGCGCGGCAAGCGGGCGTCCAGCCATTGGCGCGCGCGCGAACTGCTGTCGCGGTTTGGCGCAGTCCCCAGCGAAGAACGTCTGTGCGTGGACGGCAACACCTATACGGCCGGTGGCGTCACGTCGGGCATCGACATGGGCTTGAAGGTGGTGGCGGCGCTATGCGGCGAAGACGTCGCCAAGCTGATCCAGTTGCAAATCGAGTACGACCCCAAGCCGCCGTTTCCCGGCGGCACGCCGGCCACCTCCGAGCCCGCCGTGGTCCAGCGTTATTTGTCGATGTCGCAGGCGCGCTTTGACCGTCGCGCCGCGCGCGTGGATCAGGCGGCGGCGAACATGCCGCCGTGAAAACAGGCGGGGCTACTTGCTCAGGTGGTCCAGCGGAAGCGGGCTTTGCGGTTTAACGGTTTGAATGGCGAAGTTGCTGCGGATGTCTTTCACGCCGGTCAGCTTCAATAGCGTGCCCAGCAAAAAGCGCTCGTAGCCGCGCAGGTCCGGCACCACCACTTGCAGCAGGAAGTCGGACTCGCCCGATACCAGGTGCGCCGCAATGACTTCGGGCAGGGCGCTGACTTCCTTGCGGAACTGCTCGGCGTCGCGCTCGTGGTGTCGCTCGACCTTCACCCCGACGAACACCGTCAGGCCCAGGCCCACTTCATCAGGCGCCAGCCGCGCTTCGTAGCCCTGGATGACGCCCGATTCTTCCAGCATGCGCACGCGCCGCAGGCAGGGCGATGGCGACAGGCCAATCTGCTCGGCCAGCTCTACATTGGTCAGGCGGCCGTTCTTCTGCAAGGCCTCTAGAATGCGGCGATCGTAGGCATCCAGTTCGTGTTTTGGCATAGGTGATGGAAATTGGAGGATGTATTGGCTTGATGTGCCAATAATCATAGTTCCCTTGGCATGAATCGCAAGCACATGCCAGCCCGATTTCCCTAGAATCACCGCATTAAAGAGCATGCGTGGGAGCGCGGATATGGCCGATATGGCGTTGTTTCTTGGGGCTTTGCTGGTTGTATACGTGGTGCCCGGCCCGGACATGATCCTGTTGCTGGAAACCGGCGTGCTGCGCGGGCGCGGGCAGGCGCTGGCGGTGGCGGTCGGGCTGGCCATTGCACGCGCCGCCCACGTTACCTTGGCCGCGCTGGGGCTGGCGGCCTTGTTCAAGACCCATCCCTGGGCCTTCGACGCCGCGCGCACGGTGGGTGGGTGTTATCTCATGTGGTTGGGCGTGAAGCTGTTGCGGGCCAAGCCGGTCGTGCTTGACGCCACTGGCGGGCAGGCGGCGCGCGGCAAGGGCCTGGGCGCCGCCTTGCTAAGCGGCGTGTTGACCAATGTGCTCAACCCGAAGGCCCTGCTGTTTTGCTCGGTGCTGTTGCCGCAATTCGTGTCGCCCGCGCAGGGGGCCATCGGGCAACAGTTTGCGGTGCTGGGCGTCATTCTCGTCAGCTTGGGGCTGACGTTCGATGTGATCTGCGCCTTGGCGGGCGGGGCGGTGGGGCGCTGGATGTCTGCCAGCCCCCGCGCCCAGAAAGTGCAAAGCGTGGTCTTCGGCACGGCGCTGATCGCCTTCGGCCTGCGCCTGACCTTCGCGCAGCGCCCGGCGTGATGCCGGCAGGGGCGGACGCCAGGCATTGGCCAGACGCCCATCCCCAACCGCACGCCGCGTCCTGCTCGTTTACTTGCCGAACGCAAACTCCCCGGCGTCCACGTCGTCGTTGTCCACCTGCTCTTTCACGGGTGGGGGCGTGGCGCCGTCTTGCAGCATTTCGGCCGGCGTCATGCCCTTGGTCAGTTCCAGGGCCTGGCGTTCGAACAGGCGCCGGTACAGGCCACCCTTCAAGCGGATCAACTGATCATGGCTGCCTTCTTCAATGATGCGGCCATGATCCATCACCAGCAGTCGGTCCAGCGCGCGCACCGTCGACAACCGGTGCGCCACCACCAGCGTGGTGCGGCCCACCATCAGGCGGTCCATGGCCTGCTGGATCAGTACCTCGCTTTCGCTATCCAGGCTGGAGGTGGCTTCGTCCAGGATCAGGATGGGCGAATCCGCCAGGAAGGCCCGCGCAATGGCCACGCGCTGGCGCTCGCCACCCGACAGCTTCACGCCGCGCTCGCCCACCAGCGTGTCGTAACCCTTGGGCAGCGACATGATGAAATCATGCGCGCTGGCCAAGCGGGCGGCCTTCTCGATCTCGGCCTGCGTGGCGCCCGGACGGGCATAGGCGATGTTCTCCGCCAACGTGCGGTGAAACAGTACCGGGTCCTGCTGCACGATCGCGATCTGGCTGCGCAGCGACGCCTGCTTCACCTGGGCAATGTCTTGCCCGTCGATCGTGATGCGGCCTTCGTTGACGTCATACAGGCGCTGGATCAGCTTGATGAACGTGGTCTTGCCCGACCCGGAATGCCCCACCAGCCCGACGCGTTCACCCGGCGCGATGCGCGCCGAGAACTTGTCGTACAGCGGCGTGTTGTGCGCGCCATAGCGGAACGTCACATCTTCAAAGCGGATCTCGCCCGCGCTGACGCGGATGGCGCCCGCGCCCGGCCGGTCGGCCACGCCCAGGGGCTGGCGTTCCATCGCCACCAGTTCTTCCATGTCGTTGACCGAGCGTTGCAGGTTGCGGATGTGCATGCCCACGTCGCGCAGATAGCCTTGCAGCACGAAGAACATCGTGAGCGTGAACGTGATGTCGCCCACCGTGGCCTGGTTGCGCGACCACAGCAGCAAGGAAGCGCCCAGGATGGCCGCCTGCATCGCCACCAGCATCGCGCCCTGGATGCCGCCGTTCAGCGTGGCGCGTACCCAGGTGCGGCGCGTGCGGTTGCGCCACTTGTTCACCACGCGGTCCAGGCGTACTTCTTCGCGCGTTTCGGCGCCGAATGCCTTGACCACCGCGTTGCAGCTGACGGCGTCCGCCAGCGCGCCGCCCATGCGCGTGTCCCAGGCGTTGCCCAGGCGCGCGGCCGGCGCCACATAGCCCAACGACAGCGCCACGGTAACGGCGATGTACAGCACCGAGCCCAGCCCAACCACCAGCCCCATCACCGGCCAGTGCGCGCCCAGCAACGCCGTTGCCCCCACCAGCATCACCACCGACGGCAACAGCGCGATCAGCAGCGTGTCGTTCAGGATGTCCACGGCCCACATGCCGCGCGTGATCTTGCGCACGGTGGAACCCGCGAAGCTGTTGGCGTGCCAATCCGTCGAGAAGCGCTGCACCCGATAAAAGGCGTTGGACACGATGCCGTTCATCATCTTCAACGTAAACGTGATGATGTTCTGGAACACCGCCTGACGCAGCAGCGTGCCGCCCACGCCCAGCGCCACCAGCAGCCAGAAGGCGGTGATGGCGGCGCTCCAGGCCAGCGCATCGCCGGACGAGCCGGACGCCACGGCGTCGACCAGGCGGCCGGCATACATCGGCGTCAGGATGTCGGCGACGGCCGACAGCAAGGCCAGCAGCACGATGACGAGCGTGCGCCACGGCTGGAAGGCCCAATGCCGAAAGGTAAAGCCCAGGACGTCCTTGAAGGCCTGTCCTCGTAAGTCGATTTTTTTTCTAGCCATAACAATGGCCTGGCGGCACAAGACACGCCAGGATGTCCTTGTGATGAAAGCGGGGATGACATGCCGGGCGCAATGAGCGCCGGCGACTGCGTTTATGTTTTTGGGGCGGGCACGGAGGACCAGTCGCTAGGTAACGGTCTAGCGATGGGTCCGCGCGGGCGACGACTTAATGGCGTCGCGGGGACACGCGCGGGACGGCGTACGGCATGGGGTGATTCATCATGCGGCCTCCCTGGCGGTAAGTGAAGTGAGTGAAAAAGAAATGGGCAAACGCCCGAATTGCTGATTCTATAGAGATGAGTTAAGGGAATCAACGGGGCGCCGCGCGCGCGGGCCGCCGATGTGGGTTTTTTTCAACGCGGGCGGCTGCGTGGCCGGAAGGCGGCGAAGCCGGCCCAGCATTGCTGCGTGAAGTCGTACAGCGCATCTTGCGCCGTCAACGGCGTGCGCCCGGCCAGGCGCGCCAGCACGTAATGGCCTTGGCGCTGCGGGTCGGGCGGCAAGGGCACTTCGACAAGCCGCCCGGCCTCTTGTTCGCGCTGCGTCACGCAGATCACGCCCAGCAGCAGCGTGTCGGTATGCAGCGCCAGATCCACCAGCGGGTCCAGGTTTTCGCAACGCAAGGTGACCATCTGCTCGGGCGCGCCACCCGGACCCAGCGTCTCGGCTAGCCGCAGCGAGACCTCGGGGCTCAACGTGCTGGACGCCACCGGGTACTGCCGCACGTGCTCGATACCAACCTGCTTGTGCGCCAGGATGGGGTGGCCGGGGCGGCACACCATGCCCGCGCGCAGCGGCGCCAGCGGGCGCGCGTCGATGTCGGCGGCGTCATACAGCATGCGCGCATCGCACACCATGGCGTCGATGCGTTCCGCCCGCAGCATGTCCAGCAACGCGGCGGTGGCGCCCAGTTCGACGCCGACGCGCACCTGGGGGCGATTGGCGGCCATGTGCGCCAGAAAAGGCGACAGCAGCAACGAGGCCGGCGTGGGGCTCAGGCCGATGGTCAACGTGCCGGAATCGCCACTGTGCAGCGCCTTGAGTTCGCGTTGCAGCTCGGCTTCTTCGAAGCGCATGCGACGCGCGCGTTCGGCCACGCAAGCGCCATAGGGCGTCAGGTGGACCTGGCGGGTGCCCCGGTCCAGTAGCGGCAAGCCCAACTCGGCCTCCAGCGCCTGGATGCTGCGGCTTAATGCGGGCTGCGACAAGTTCACCTTTTGCGCCGCCAACGAAAAAGTGCCGTATTCCACCACCGCCAGCAGGTGTTTAAGCTTTTGAAAATCCATAACCTTTCCGCATCAAAGTCATGACATAAATGCATTGGCATTATAAGTAATGCCTTCTTATCATGGTCCCCGACGGCGCCCGACAGAGGCGCCGCATCCCGCGCCTGGGCACTCGCACGATGGGCGCGGCTTATCAATTCGGAGACAGATTCAATGAAGCAGCATTTGTTGTCGGCCGCCATCCTGGCGGCCTGCGCCAGCGTGGGCGCGGCCCCGGCCCTGGCCTTGGAAACATCCCGGAACGCGAATTCCGCCCAGCCTGCCATGCAAGGCTCGGCGCCCGTATCCGCCACCGGCGGCCAGGCGTCCCACGCTGCATCCAAGGCCGTCACCATCCGCCGCGATGGCTACGGCATGCCGCACGTGTACGCCGACACGGTCTACGGCCTGTTCTATGGCTACGGCTACGCGGTGGCGCAAGACCGCTTGTTCCAGATGGAGATGGCGCGCCGCAGCACGCAGGGGCAGGTTGCTGATGTGCTGGGCGAAAAAATGGTGGCGTTCGACAAGTCCATACGCGGCAATTTTTCGCCCGAACGCATCCAGCGCCAGCTGGCCGCGCTGCCCGATTCCGAACGCCAGATTCTGGACGGCTATGCCGCCGGCATGAACGCGTGGATCGCGCGCGTGCGCGCCCAGCCCGACACGCTGATGCCCAAGGAATTCAACGACCTGCAATTTCAGCCGATCAACTGGACAGCCTATGACGTGGCCATGGTGTTCGTGGGCACCATGGCCAACCGGTTCTCGGATGCCAACAGCGAGGTCGACAACCTGGCCCTGCTGACCGCCTTGAAGGACAGGCACGGCGAGGCGCGCGCGATGCAGATCTTCAACCAGCTGCGCTGGATGACCGATAGCCGCGCGCCCACGACCGTGCCCGAAGAAGAGGGCGTGTATCAGCCGGGAGCCCCGTCGGCCGCGGCGCCGGCACCGGCCAAGCTGTCGTATGCCTTGCCGCGCTACGACGGCACACCGCCCATGCTCGAACGCGTGGCGCGCGACCCGCAGACGCGCGGTGTGCTGTCCGATACGCACACCGACAACGCCACCGACCCCGCCGCCGATGCACCTGCCCGCATGCTGGCGCAGTTCGCCGAATCAGGCCAACCCGGCATCGCCGGCTTTCCCACCACCAGCAATATGTGGATCGTGGGTCGCGAGCACGCCAAGGACGCCAGGTCCATCTTGCTGAACGGCCCGCAATTCGGCTGGTGGAACCCCGCCTACACCTACGGCATCGGCCTGCACGGCGCCGGGTTCGACGTGGTGGGCAACACCCCGTTCGCCTATCCCAGCATCCTGTTCGGCCACAACGCCCATGTCACCTGGGGCTCGACGGCCGGCTTTGGCGACGACGTGGACATCTACGCCGAAAAGCTCGACCCCGCCGACCGCACCCGTTATTTCCATGACGGCCAATGGAAGACGATGGAAAAGCGCACCGAGCTGATCCCGGTCAAGGGTGGCCAACCGGTGCTGATGGACGTGTACCGCACGGTGCACGGCATCGTCACCAAGTTCGACGACAAGCAGCATGTGGCCTACGCCAAGGCGCGCGCGTGGGAAGGTTACGAGCTGCAATCGCTGATGGCCTGGACGCACAAGGCGCAGGTGCGCAACTGGGGCGAATGGAAGCAGCAGGCCGCGCGCCACGCGTTGACCATCAACTGGTACTACGCCGACGATCGCGGCAATATCGGCTACGCCCACACCGGCTTTTATCCCAAGCGCAAACCCGGCCACGACCCGCGCCTGCCCGTACCGGGCACCGGCGAAATGGACTGGGACGGCATGCTGCCGTTTGCCACCAATCCGCAGGTCTACAACCCGCGCCAAGGCTTCATCGGCAACTGGAACAACCAGCCCATGCGCGGCTATCCGTCCACCGACTTGTTCGCCATCGTGTGGGGCCAGGCCGACCGCTACGCCGAAATCGAAACGCGTCTGAAGGCCATGACGGCCAACGGCGGCAAGGTCAGCGCGCAGCAGATGTGGGACCTGATCCGCACCACCAGCTACGCCGACGTGAACCGCCGCCATTTCCTGCCATTCCTGCAACGCGCGGTGGCGGGCCTGCCGGCCGATGATGCCCGCGCCAAACTGGTGGCAGGGCTGACCGCCTGGGACGGCATGGGCACCAGCGATAAGCAGCCGGGTTACTACGACAACGTCGGCCCGGCGGTGATGGACGCGTGGCTGCGCGCCATGCTGCGCGCGACCTTGGCCGACGACATGCCGGCCGATTTCTTCAAGTGGTACGGCGCCACCGGCTATCCCACACCGGCCGCGCCGGCCGTGGGTTCGCTGAACCTGACGGTGGGCGTGAAGGTGTTGTTCAACGCGCTGGCCGGCCCCGATGCCGGCGTGCCGCAAACGTACGACTTCTTCAACGGCAAGCGCCCCGAATCCGTCACGCTGGCCGCGCTGGACGATGCCCTGGCCACCTTGCAAAAGACCTATGGCCAGGACCCGGCCGCGTGGCGCATTCCGGCCGCGCCGATGGTGTTTGCGCCCAAGAACTTCCTGGGCGTGCCGCAGGCGGACGACAAGGCGGTGCTGAGCTTTCCGTCCACCCAGAACCGGGGCACCGAGAACAACATGACGGTGTTCGACGGCAAGGGCGTGCGCGCGGTGGATGTGGTGGCGCCGGGGCAAAGCGGCTTTGTCGCCCCGGACGGCACAGCGTCCGTCCACTCGCGCGACCAGTTCGACATGTACCGGGACTTCGGCAGCAAGCGTGTCTGGTTCACGCCCGCCGAAGTGCGCGCCAACGCTAAGTCGGTAGAGACGTTGCGCTACTGACCGCGTAGCCGCCCTGGTGGCTTGCCAGGCGCGCATAAGCCCCTTGCCTGGCAAGCAATTGGTCGTGCGTGCCGGCCTCGGCCAGCGTGCCCCGGTCCAGTACCAGGATCAGGTCGGCATTGCGGATGGTGGACAGGCGGTGCGCAATGACCAGTGTTGTGCGGTGCTGCATCAGCGCATCCAGCGCGCCTCGCACCTGTAGCTCGGACAAGGTGTCCAGGTGCGAGGTCGCTTCGTCCAGAATCAGCACGGGCGCATTTTTCAGAAAGGCGCGCGCAATCGAGATGCGCTGGCGCTGGCCGCCGGATAACTGCATGCCGCGCTCGCCGACGGGCGTTGCCAGGCCGTCGGGCAGTTGCTTCACGAAGTCGGTCAGCGCCGCCTGGTCCAGCGCGCGCGCTACCTCGTCGGGCGTGGCCTCGGGGCGCGCCAGCCGGATGTTTGCCTCCAGCGTGTCGTTAAACAGATACGTGTCCTGCGTGACCAGCGCCACGCGGTCGCGCAGACCGTCCAGTTGCAGTTGGCGCACGTCCATGCCGTCCAGCTTGACCGCGCCCAGGCGGGGGTCCCAGAAGCGCAGCAACAGGCTGGCCACCGTGCTTTTGCCCGCGCCCGATGCGCCCACGATGGCGACCGTGGCGCCGGCCGGCACCTTGAAGCTAAGGTCCTTCAGCGTGTCTTCCTCTTTGCCCGGATACGCGAAGGTCACGTGTTCAAACGCCAGCGCCAGACCGTGCGTGGCCACGGGCGGCGACAGCGGTCCGTCGGTCACGGGCTCGGGTTCGTTGCTGACCACATGCAGCCGGCGCGTGGCCGCGATGGTGTCCGCCAACTGGCGGCTGACTTGCGAAATTTCGGAAACGGGCAGGAAGGTCGCCATGGCGATCAGCACCAGCAGGGGCAGCATCCCGGCCGACAAGGCGCCGGCTGACACCTGTAATGCGCCCACCACCGCCACCGCCAACCCGCCCAGGCCCATCGCCACTTCAAACCAGGCGTTCTGCTTTGACAGGTCCCGCAGGATGGCAAGGCGGCGGACGCGGTAGGCGTCGGCCACTTTCAGGAACTCTCCACGGCGGCGGCCGGTGGCCTGGAATGCGGTCAGGTCGGCCAGACCCTGGATGGTGTCCGTGGCGTGCGCGCTCATTTCGCCCAAGGCCTGGCGCGCCTTGTCGCCCAGGGCGTCCACATGACGGCGGCCGCGCACCGGCGAGACCAGCGCGTACGCCAGAAAGGGCAGCAGCGCCAGCGCCACGGGCCAGCTGTAGACGGCCAAAAAGCCCAGCACCGACAGCGGCACCAGCACCGACACGATGGCCGGGGCGATGGTGTGCGCGTAGAAGTACTCGACCATTTCGACGTCCTGCGTCGCCAGCGCTACCAGGTCGCCAGAACGGCGCTGCAACAGATAGGCGGGCGCCAGCCGTTCCAGCTTGTCGAAAAGCTTGACGCGCATGTCGGCCAGCAACTGATACGCCATCGCATGCGCCAACCACGACTCCAGCCAGTGGAACAGCGCGGCCAGCGGCGCGCAGACCAGCAGGCCGGCGACCAGGCCGCCAATATCGCGGCCATCGCGGATAGCGGCCACGATCAGGGCGCTGAATACGCCAACGCCGATAAAGGCCGCCACGCGCGCCACGCCCAGCAAGATGGTGGCGGTCAAGGTGCCACGCCATGGCCGGACCACGGCCAACAAGGTGCCCAGCGTGGCGCGCCAGCCGACCTGTTCGGCGTCGGCGTCCAGCGGGCGCAGGGCAGGGCCCTGGGCGCGGTCGTCGTTGTCTTGCAGGGATTTGGCGGCGTCGGCCGTGCGGGTGTTGGCGGTGTCGACGGGGGCGTCAGCGGTTGCGTTGACGGACGCGTCGTTCAGCGCGTTGAGGGGCGTGTTGATCGATGCCACCGCCACCCCGGCCGAAGGACTCTCATGCGCTTCGGCCTGTTCGTGCATCAGCCGGTAATACAGCCCGCGCTGCTGCATCAACTGCGCGTGCGGGCCGGCTTCGACAATGCGCCCGTGGTCTAGCACCAGGTTGCGATCGGCCCCGATCACGCTGGCCAGCCGATGCGCCAGGATCAGCGTGGTGCGGCCCGCCATCAGGCGGTCCAGCGCCTGTTGGATCAGCGCTTCGTTTTCGGTGTCCACCGACGACAGCGCTTCGTCCAGGATCAGGATGGGCGCGTCGCGCAGCAGGGCGCGGGCAATGGCCACGCGCTGGCGCTGGCCGCCCGACAATTGCAGGCCGCGCTCGCCGATGCGCGTGGCATATCCGGCGGGCAGCGCCATGATGAAGTCATCGATATTGGCGGCGCGGGCGGCGGCGCGCACCTGTTCATGCGTGGCGTCCGGCCGACCCAGCCGCAGGTTGTCGTCGATGGTGCCGTGAAACAGCGTGATGTCCTGGCTGACCAGCGCGATCTGCGACAGCAGCGTTTGCGTGTCCAGCGTGTTCACGTCGTGCCCGCCGACGCGGATAACGCCCGTCTGCGGCACGCATTCGCGCAGCAGCAGGCGCACGATAGTGGACTTGCCCGCGCCGCTTGGGCCGACCACGCCAACGCGTTCGCCGGCCGCGATGGTGAACGCCAGCCCCTGATGCGCGGGGCGTTCGGGCGTGTAGGCAAACGCCACGTTGTCGAATTCGATGGTGGGCGCCAGCTTGCCGGATGTGGGCGGCGCGGCAACAGGGTGGCCACCTTGCGCGCCGTCTCGGGCCACGGACGCGGGCACGGAAGCCGACACGGACACAGGCACGGACACAGGCACGGACACAGGCACGGGCGTAAGCGGTTGCGCATCCATCAGCGCATGGATGCTGACGGCGGCGGATTGGCCCAGCATGCCGCGATGCAAGACCGAGCGCAGGTCACGCAACGGCCGGAAGATCTCGGTGCCGGCCATCAGCACGATCAGCAGCGCTTCCACGCTCATGTCGCCAGCGGCCACGCGCCACGCGCCCAGGGTCAGCGCCAGCGCGGCGCCCAGCGCCACGCCCAGATCGCTGATGCCGCGCGTCAGCAAGCTGACGGACAACACCCAGAATGTGTTGTCGGACAAGCTGCGGGCGCGCGCGGCCAAACGCCGGCCCCACGCCTTGCCCTGACCATAGGACTTCAAGGTGGGCAGGCCTTGCACCGCATCCAGGAAGTCTTCGCCGAACGCATTCAGCGCGCGGGTGCGCGCCTGGCTGGCGCGCCGGTCCAGCATGTGCACGGCCATGGGGCCGAACAGGGCGAACAGCGCCGCCGCCAGAAACACCAGCGCCGTGGGCACGTCCCAGAATGCAATCACGGCAAAGATCGCGAAGGGTGCGACGGCCGCGATGGCCACTTGCGGCAGGTACTGGCCGAAAAACGTTTGCAGCTGCTCGACGCCATCGACCACCGTCAGCATGACGCCGCCGGTGCGCTGGTTGGCAAACCACGCGGGTCCGAGCGCGACGATACGGTCATACAGCTTGCCGCGCAGGCTTTGCTGGATCTGGGCCGATGTGTGGTTGGCCTGCACGGTGCGCCAGTGGTCGAACAGCGCGCGCAGCAGCACCATCGCGCCCACGCACAGCGCGGGCGTGATCCAGTCTTGCCAAGGGGCGCCGTTGAACACGCGGGCCAGCAGCTGGCCCAGGAAGACATAACGGGCAATGCCCGCGCCCAGCGCCAACAGGCCCAGGAAGATGCCGCCCGCCATGCCGGCGCGCAACCCCGCCGTCATTCGCCACAATCGAGAGTCGAAATACATATCAGTGCTCCATCCAGAGCCAGCATGGTCGCTGATCCGACGGCTTCGCGATAGCGAGTGTTTTTCAATCATGGGTTGAGATAAACTCAACCGATGCCCGATCAGCCCAGCCACACGCCACCCCTGGCGGCCCTGCGCGCCTTTGAAGCCGTTGCCCGCCTGGGCAGCCTGAGCCGCGCCGCCGCCGAACTGCATGTCACCAAGAGCGCGGTCAGCCATCAGCTGCGGTCGTTGGAGGCGGATCTGGGCGTGCCGCTGTTGCGACGGGGTGGCACCGTGCGCCGTGCTGAAACCACCCCGGCGGGCAGCGAGCTTCTGGTTTCCGTACAACAGGCCTTGACCCTATTGGACTCCGCCTGCCGCCAGGTTCGCGCCACGGCGCGAGGCAAGCGCCGCTACACGCTGAACGTGTCGGCCAACCCGTCGCTGGCGGCGCTGTGGCTCGCGCCGCGCATCGGCCGCTTCATCGAACTGCACCCGGACATCGGCGTGCAGGTCTATCTGCACGCCAGCCAGGATCCCGCCTGGAAAAGCCAGGATATCGACCTGGCTTTTCTACACGTGCGCACCGGCGGCCCGCATGTGGCCGAGGCCGGCGACATCGCGCTGATGACCGAAACCGTGGTGCCCGTGTGCAGCCCGGCCCTGATCCCCGAAGCCGACCGCAACGACCCGCGCGTGTTCCTGCGGCATCGCTGGCTGGAGGAAAAGCACATCGATAGCCCGGAAACGGACTGGCGAACCTGGAGTCCGCGCCTGGGGCTGGCTGACTCCGATTGGCAGGAACCGATGGTGCTAAGCGGGCTGAGCACCGTCGTGGCCGCCGCCGCCGCGGGCGTGGGCATCGCCTTGGGACGCGCGCCGCTGATCGACGAAGACCTGGCCAGTGGCCGGCTGGTGCCGCTGGTGCCGCAATTGCGGATGCCGGGGTCGTGGGGCTATGTCATGCGCGTGCACGCCAACCGTCCCATGGACGCATCGCTACCCGCGCTGGTGGAATTCCTGGCCGAGGAAGGGCGCGGCAAGGTCGACGCGCAGAATCATGGTGTTCCGCCCGGCTTGCGCGCGGGGGATGTGGCGGACGCCGCAAGGACATGACGATGAGATGGATTGGGTATGGGACCGGGCCGGGTCGCGCGGGTGTGGCAGGCGTGTGTCTGGGGTTATGGCTGAGCGTTGCGGCTGGCGGGGCAATGGCTGCGGGGGTGACGTCTGCCGCAGCGTCGGCTGCCGCAGCGTCGACCGCGGGGGCTTCCGGGGCCACGCTGGCACGGTGGGAAGCCGATGACCGGGCTGCCGGCATCGCGCCGCCCGACACGCCGTGCCAGGACTTTCTGCAAACCCTGGGCAGAAAGCCCGACTATCTTGAATACCTGGGCTGCGAGCAGGACGACGATTCCTACATCCAGCCGATGCGGGCGAACTACCGCGTCAGCGGTTCATCCGCCGTCAAACTGGAGGCCTATCTGATGCAGGCATTCGGCATGCCCGCGCTGGAATACGTCTGCTGCGGCTGGGCCAGCCCGGCGCCGTTTGCCTGGCGCGCGGGACCCGGCGGCGTCGCCTACGACATCGGCATGGGCGTCGAAACGCCACGCTTGCCGCGCGCACAGTGGGACCAGATTCCCGGCTTCAACGTCAGCGTCGGCATCGTCCGCAAAAGCCCCTAACGCCTGTCCGACGTCGGCGTCAGGCGCGCGCAGCCCGCGGCGCCACATCCCGTGCATGGGATGGGCCGGCTGCGCACGCCGGCCAGGCGCGCGGGCCGGGGCTGATTGCGCTGCTTTAGTTGGTAGGGCTCTTGGGGCTCATCCCCGGCGCGCCGTCGTCTGCTTGAGCGCAGCGCCGACCATCGCCTGCACCACCGGGATGACCTTGTCGGCTAGATCCGGGCGGTAGCCGTAGGGGTACGTTTCGTCCATGTAGGTGGACTGGCACATTTCCAGTTGAATGGCATGCACGTTGTCGGCCGGCGAACCGTAGTGGCGCGTGATGTACCCGCCCTTGAAGCGGCCGTTCACCGCCCAGGTGTAGTCCTTGCAGGTGTCCAGTTGCGCCTGCACGGCGGCCAGGATGTCGGGCGCGCAGGCCGCGCCATCGGACGTGCCGATGTTCAGGTCGGGCAGCTTGCCTTCGAACAGGCGCGGCAGCACGCTGGCGATGGAATGCGCTTCCCACAGCAGCACGGTGCCGTGCTCGGCCTTGATGCGATCCAGCTCGCTGCGCAGCTGGGCGTGATACGGCTGCCAATAGGCTTGCAGGCGGTGTGCGCGTTCGGCGTCGGTCAGCACGCCTTCGTTCTGGTACAGCGCTTCGCCGCGAAAGGTCTGCGTCGGGCACAGGCCGGTTTTGGTCTGGCCGGGATACAGGCTTTCATCGTTGGGCGGGCGGTTCAGGTCCACCACGTAGCGCGAATAACGCGCGCCCAGCACCGACGCACCCAGCGCCTGGGCAAATTGGTACAACGTGTCCAGATGCCAGTCGGTGTCGCCGGACTGCAAGGCCAGCGGCGTCATCTGCGGGCGCTGCGCGTCGGGAATCTGGCTGCCAAGGTGGGGAATGGAGATCAGCAGCGGGGCGGTGCCACGGCTGAAATGGAAAAGATCGCTCAAGGGAAAACTCCGGGGTCACAAAATAAAGGTGCGGCAAATGCGTCGGCCGCGGTGTGGCGCCTATATGTAGGGCGCTTTGATGTGGCGCCCTTGCGTTGCGCCTGTGTTCAGCGCCTGTGTTCAGCCCATGTGTTTCGCGCCTGTTTAGCGCCTGTATCCTGGGCAACGCACGCCACCGCGACAATTGCAGCAGTTTAATAGACGTTGATAATCAGAAAGTCGTGAAGCAGATCGGTGTGAGGCGGGCTGCCATTGCGCCCGGCATTGCGCCCGGCGTTGCGCCAGGCATCGCGCCCGGCATCGCGCCGAACGCGGCCGGAAGTGTGTAAGGTAGCGGGCACTGCATGATTGAACCGTCGCGCCCGGCAAGGCGCCTGTCGCGAATTGCGCGTCCTTTTATCGGGAGTTCCATGATTGATGACCTGATCCAACTGGGCAAGCTGATCAGCCTGGGTCTGGCGCTGATGCTGCCGTTGGCCAATCCGCTGACTTCCATGACGCTGCTGCTGTCGCTGGGCGCGCAGATTCCCTACAAGGAACGCGAACGCCAGGTTACGCAAGCGGCGTTTTACGTGGTGGGCGTGATGCTGGTCACCTACTACGCCGGCGCGTGGATCATGCATACCTTTGGAATTTCGATTCCCGGACTGCGCATCGCGGGCGGCCTGATCGTGGTCAGTATCGGCTTCAGCATGCTGTTTCCGCCCGCTGAGCCGCGCACGCTGGCCGCCGAAGCCGCTGCCGACGCACAGACACGGCAAACGCCCAACATCGCCTTCGTGCCGCTGGCCTTGCCGGGCACGGCGGGGCCCGGCACCATCGCCATGATCATCAGCGGCGCGGCCTCGGTGGACGCAACCATCACGCCGCAATACGCGCCGTGGGTCGTTGCCGTGACGCCGGTCATCGTGTTCGCGCTGCTGGGCCTGTTGTTCTGGGTGTGCCTGCGATCAGCGGGCCGTATCGTCGCCGTGATCGGGCAAAGCGGCGTTGAGGCCATTTCGCGCGTCATGGGCTTTTTGCTGGTGTGCATGGGCGTGCAATTCGTCATCAACGGCGTTATGGAAATCGTGGGCGTTCATGCCGGTGGCTAAGAGGGCGGTGCGCAGGGCGGCGGCCATGGCGGGACGTGTGTTGCTGTCCTTGCTGTTGGCGGGGTCAGCGTTGTGGGGATGCCTGGCGCTGGCCTATCAGGCGCCCGGCGGCAACTGGGGCAAGGGCGCTGCGGGCGTCGCATGGACGGCGCTTTGCGTGGTGGCGATGGTGGCCGTGTGGCGGGCAGCACCGTGGCGACGGCGCGCGGGCTGGGGCTACGTAGTCGGGCTGGCGTTGCTGTGCGCCTGGTGGCAAACGCTGGCACCCTCCAACGACCGCATCTGGGCCGACGACGTGGCCCGCATGTTGCGCGGGTCCGTGCAAGGTTCCGTCGTCACCCTGCAAAACGTCCGTAATTTCGATTGGCGCGCGGACGACGACTACACCGTCCGCTGGGAAACGCGCCAATACGATCTGGACCAGCTCGTGTCCGTTGACATGGTGCTGTCGTACTGGGACGGCCCGGCCATTGCCCATACGCTGGTGTCCTTCGGCTTTGCCGACGGCCGCCACGTTGTTTTCTCGGTTGAAATCCGCAAAGAACGCAGCGAGCAATTCTCGGAAATCGGCGGCTTCTTCAAGCAGTTCGAACTCAGCGTCGTGGCCGCCGAAGAACGCGACATCCTGTATGTCCGTGCCGGGCCGCGTGGCGAAAACGTCTACCTGTACCCGGTCCACATGCCGCCGGACGCCATGCGCCGGCTGTTCGTGTCCTACGTGGACACGGCCAACGCCCTGACCACCACGCCGCGCTTCTATCACACGGTCACCGCCAACTGCACCACGCTGGTCTATCACATGGTCAACGCCATCGTGCCCGGCCTGCCACTGGATTACCGCCTGCTGCTGTCGGGCTACCTGCCCGAATACCTGTATGAACAGGGCGGCCTGGACCCCAGTGTGCCGCTGGACGCGCTCCGCAAGCGGGCGGCGGTGGGGGCGGTGACGACGCCGGAGGAAGATCCGGTGGCGTTTTCGAGGCGTATTCGGCGCTGAACGGCAGCACGGTGGCGTTTTCGGCCCAGCGGTATACACCTGTTTCTCGCAATTACGGAACAGTGTTTTCCAGTGAGCATTTCACGCCAATTTCACGCTTGTGCAGTAAATTACCTTCCAGCTGCGGCAGATGTTAGTTTTCTGAACGCGATCTTTCATCCGGTATCCGAACCGGTAGGTTTTTAAGGAGTGCGTCAGATGCTTTGGCTGACGCTGGTTATTACCTTCATTCTCGCGGTCGCCGTCGGCGCCGTGCTGTCCCGTCATCCGGGCATTGTGTTGTACGACTGGCTGGCAACGCGCCAAGTCAACCGAAAAGCGGCTGCCCAAGAGCGGCGGCGTCTTGCGCAATTGCCCACGCACGCGCACACGCATCCGGCACCTGCGCCTTCTGTCGGCTAGTTGCTCGTCGCTTGAAGGCGCTTGCGCGGACGTCCGCGCATGTTGCTTCAGCGTCTATCGCGTCTATCCCGCCGGCCGCTCCAGCCCCAGATGCCCCCGCAGCGTAGTGTGTTCGTATTCCGTACGAAACAAGCCGCGCCGCTGCAACACCGGCACCACCTGGTCCACGAAGTCATCGATGCCGCCCGGCAACGACGGCGGCATCAGGTTGAAGCCGTCGGCGCCTTCGTTACGGAACCAGTGTTCCATCCGGTCTGCGATTTGCTCGGGCGTGCCCACCATCGTGCAGTGGCCGCCACCCGCCGCCAGGCGGCCCAGCAGTTGTCGCACGGTGGGTTGCTCGGTTTCAATGATGCGCAAAATGGTGGCGTAGCGGCCCTTGGGGCCCTTGAATTCATGCAGCGGCACCAGCGCCGGCACGGGAGCGTCCAGCTCCCAGGTGCTGCAATCTTGCAGCACGAAGGTGCCCAACTGCCGTAGCGATGCGTCGCTGGGCAGCAACACGTCCAGCTCGCGCTGTTTGGCACGGGCTTCGGCTTCGGTTGACCCCACGTACGTAACCAGCCCCGGCATGATGGGCACGAAGGCGGTGCGCCCTGCGTCGCGTACGCGTTGCTTGATGTCGCGGTAATACGATTGCGCGGCCGGCAAGTCATAGGCCACGGCGTAGATCGCCTCGGCTCGCCGGGCGGCCAGGTCGCGGCCTTGGTCGGATGCACCGGCCTGGAACAGAACGGGGTGGCCTTGGGGCGGGCGTGGCACGGTCAGCGGGCCGTCCACCAGGAAGTGGTCGCCGTGATGGTGGATCGGGCGCACGCGCTCGGGCACGCCATAGACGCCGTTGCGGTCGATGGCCAGGGCATCGTCCTTCCATGAATCGAACAAGCGCAACGCTACGTCCACGAATTCTTCGGCGCGCGCGTAGCGCCAGTCGTGCCCCGGCATGGCTTCAAAGCCGTGGTTGCGGGCTTCGGCGTCGAACATCGACGTGACGACGTTCCAGCCCATGCGTCCGCCCGATATGTGGTCCAGCGACGCCACCATGCGCGCCGCGTGGAACGGCGTGAAAAAGGTGCTGGACACGGTGCTGATCAAGCCGATGTGCGTGGTGGCGCGCGCGATGGCGGCCATGGTCGTCAGCGGCTCCAGGTACCAGCGCGGGCCGTCGCCGATGTTGTCGGTGGACTGGCCGTCGGCGAAAAAAATGGCGTCCAGCTTGCCGCGTTCCGCCGTGCGCGCCAGCGATTCGTAATAGCGGATATCGCCCAGGCGTTCAGCAGCCGAGTCCGGATGTCGCCAGGCGGCGCGGTGGTGGCCGCAGCCGAAGATGAACAGGTTCAGGTGCAACATGGAGATCAGTTCTTCACGAGGCCGCCGTCCACGACCAGGTTCTGGCCGGTGACGCTGCGCGACCAGGGGCTGGCAAAGAACAGCACGGCATCGGCGAACTGTTCCGGCGTGGTGACGGCGCGCAGCGGCGTGCTGGCGGCGATCAGGTCGAACACGGCTTCTGGCGTGGCGGCCGACGCGTCAGTGGTGCGCAAGAGGCCGCCGGACACCATGTTGACCGTGATGCCGTCGGGCCCCAGGTCCTGCGACAGCGTGCGCGTGAACGACAGCAGCGCGGCCTTGGCGGCGGTGTAGTCGTGATACGGCACCACCGGGTTCTGGACCAGGTTGGTGCCGATGTTGATGATGCGGCCCACCCCAGCCTGGCGCATGCCGGGCAGGGCGGCTTGCGTCGTGTTCAGCGCGCCGCGCACGCTGCCTTCGATCTGCTGATTCAAGTGGTCCCAGGTCAGCGTGTCGGCATGGGGGCGCGCGTCGCCGTTGAAGGCGAAGGCGGGCAGGGCGTTGTTGACCACCGTGGTGACGGGCATGCCGAAGTGGCTTTGCGCCTGTGCGATCATGGCGGCGACGGCGGTTGCGTCGCGCACGTCGGCCTGAACCGCCAGCGTCCGTTGCGGCGCGGTGGCGGCCAGCGCCTGCGCGGCCTGGGCGCTGTTCAGATAATTGATCACCACCTTTGCGCCTTCCCGCAAAAAGGCCCGTGTGATGTGCGCACCCAATCCGCGGGCGCCTCCCGTCACGATTACCAGTTGTTCATTCAAGGCGGGGGCGGGGTGGGCAATGGGCATGGTGGGCTCGTCGGTTCACCGGCACGCGTGCAATCAGGTGCCGCAAGCGGGCGAACTTAGCATAAATCGATGCGTTGACATTGGCTTGCCGCGACCCTAATCTTGCGGCAATTCCTGGGGGAGCCTGTTTGGCTGAGATTCCGCGTTGTCGCGGTAACCCTTTGAACCTGATCCGGGTAATGCCGGCGAAGGGAAGGACATCGCGCCATTCGCGCGCCCTCCCTAGTGCTTTGATCCATCAGCGGCCCGCCTTGCGGACGGGGCCGCAACGCGCGTCCGGCCGTTTGCCGGGCCAGGGAGGACCGCTTTCCATGCTGACCCAAACCACCGCCTTGATGTGGCTGCTGCTCTTTTCGGGTGGCTTTGCCGCCGCCAGCGTGCTGTATACGCGACGCAAGCGCGGCACGCTGGAAGACTACATCGTGGCGCGCAACAGCCAGGGCGCTTTTGGCACCATCCTGACGCTGATGGCGTCCACGCTGGGCGCGTGGATTCTGTTTTCGCCGGCGCAGGCCGCCACCTGGGGCGGCTTGGCGGCGGTTATCGGCTACGCGCTGGGGTCCATGTCGCCGCGTCTGGTCATGATTCCGTTGGGCCGGCGCATGCGCGAACTGATCCCGCACGGTCACACGCTGACGGAATTCCTGATGGCACGGTACGGACGGCCCATGTACGGGCTGGCGCTGTTCATCATGCTGTTCTACCTGTTCATCGCGCTGTCGGCCGAGGTCACGGCCATTGCCAAGCTGGTCACCATGCTGGCGCCGGTGCCGCTGTGGGCCACCGCCGCCATCGTGATGGGCACGACGCTGCTCTACACCACGTATGGTGGCTTGCGATCATCGATCTTCACCGATCAGGTGCAGATGATGGTCATCGTGCCGCTGCTGGTGATTCTTTGCGTGGTGGGCTGGCAGGCGGCGGGCGGGGCCTTGCCGACGATCGAGGCTTTACGCGCCAAGGCGCCACAGCTGCTGGATCTGACCGATCCCGTGGGTGTGAAGGCCGGCCTGACCTTCTTCGTGGCGATTTTGCTGACCGGCATCTTCCACCAGGGCAACTGGCAGCGCATCTATGCCGCCAAAGACACGCGGTCAATGCGCAATGGTTTTTTGCTGGGGGGCATCCTGGCCGCGCCGTTCATCTTCCTGATGGGTTTGTTCGGCCTTGCGTTTGTCGGGCTGGCGCCGCAGGGCGATAGTTCCATCGCGCTGTTCAGCGTCATCATGCCGCACGCGCCCGCCTGGTTCGTGATCGCGCTGATCCCGTTGGGCCTGTCGTTGGTCATGAGCACGGCCGACACCGCCATCAGCGCCGTGTCCAGCATCGTGGCGGTGGATATGCGCCGCCTGATGCCGCGCGCCACCGGCATGGACATGAAGCGTCTGGCGCGCTGGGCGGTGTTGCTGCTGGCGATTCCGGTGATGATCGTGGCCTCGCAGGGCTATAGCGTGCTGTATCTGTTCCTGCTGGCCGACCTGCTGTGCTCGGCCGCCGCGTTTCCGGTGTTCTATGGCCTGTTCAGCCGCAAGCACGATGGCGCCACCGCAACGACCGCGACGGTCGCGGGGCTGGCGGCCGGACTGTTCTTCTTTCCGGCGCCGGGCGACAAGCCTACGTTTCTGCTCGAATCGTTCCTGCTGGCCGCCTTTGTCCCGGTGCTGGTCACCGTGTTGATGCGCGGGATGCGTCGCGGCGTCGAGGAGTTTGATCTGTCGACACTGAGCGCGGCGGTGCGCCGTTTGGACAAGGACCCGGCCTGATGGTGGCTTGAAATATGGCCGGAATTCCGGCCTGAATTCCGGCCCGATCCCGCGCCGCCAGCCAAAACAAAAAAGCCTTGGAACCCGTTGCGGTGTCCAAGGCTTTCTTGTCTGGAATATTGGTGGAGCGGAGGAGGATCGAACTCCCGACCTTCGCATTGCGAACGCGACGCTCTCCCAGCTGAGCTACCGCCCCAATGAAGCAAGAGCAAAACTATACCTGAACAATAAAGCGCCGCGCAATACGGCGCGGCGCAATTATTTTCAGACGAATTCCAGGGTGGCCACCACCGGCGCGTGGTCCGACGGCTGCTCGTTGCGGCGCGGCTCTTTGTCGATGACGCAGGCCACGCAGCGCTTGACCAGCGGGGCCGACAACAACACGTGGTCGATCCGCAGGCCGGCATTGCGACGGAAGGCGAATTGCCGGTAATCCCACCACGAAAACGACTTTTCGGGCTGCTCGAACAGGCGGAACGAATCGGTCAGGCCCAGCTCCATCAGGCTGCGCAAAGCCGCGCGTTCCGGTTCAGACACCAGCACCTGGCCTTCCCATTTCTCGGGGTTGTGCACGTCTTCATCGGCGGGGGCGACGTTGTAGTCACCCAGTACCGCCAAGCGCGGATACTGCTTGATTTCCTCCGCCAGCCAGTTGCGCATGGCGTCAAACCAGGCCAGCTTGTACAAATACTTGTCCGAATCCACCGCCTGACCATTGGGGCAGTACGCACAAACGACACGCACGTCGCCTTCGGGGCTGGGAAACGTCAGCGCCAGCACGCGTTGCTGCGGATCTTCGTAGCCGGGAATATTGCGCACCATCGACGTACCCGGCACGCGCGACACAATCGCCACGCCGTTATACGTTTTCTGCCCCGCCCAAACCGCGTGGTAACCGGCTTCCTTGAACGCCGCCTCCGGAAACTTGTCGTCGGTCAGCTTCAGTTCCTGGATGCACAGCACATCGACGGGATTGGCAGCCAGCCAATCCAGCACCTGCTGCAGGCGTACATTCAGGGAGTTCACGTTCCAGGTAGCTAATTTCATGATTTTTGTAGACCGTTTGTGGATGCGGTTCTGGTTGTCGTTGGGTTTCTGAAGGGCGGCGTCGGCTGTCCAACCGTGCGCGGGCATAGTTGGCCGAGCGTGCGCCCATGCCAGGCGCGCGCCAGAGATAAGGCCAGATGATACCGTGGCGGCTTGGCCGTTCGCTGCAGTGGACCAACACGGGGACGTCGCTGCTTCCGGGCGCGCCGGAGTAGGAACTTGTCCTACATTTTGCCGATATGCATGTCAAAACACGCTTTACTGCCTAGACTGTTGCAATACTTCTTCTGGGAGCCGCCCATGAAAACCTCGCCTGCGCAGGACGACCAAGCCCAGCTTATTGACATGCCTGACGAATTTTTTGGAACCAGGTCGCCCCGACCGATCTCACGTGGTCTTGAACAGGCTGCGCCCAAATGGGCGGGGCCGCGCCCGTGCGCGCCTTCCGCCAAATCCGGCAGATCGTCCATAGAGCTCGGCGCAACTTCGGATCCCGCTAGGAAGCCGACGTTAAAAGCCCTTTTATTGAGCGACTTCGCGCGTACCGAACAGTTGACGCCTGCAAGGAACCAGAAGCGCCTGGCGCTTCCCACTTTCGCTTCTTCTACGCGCCGATGAAATTATGTACTTGCTGGACACCAACGTTGTTTCCGAACTGCGTCGTCCCCGGCCGCATGCCGGCGTCGTCGCCTGGTTGCAATCGGTGGATGACAGCAGGTTGCACCTGTCCGCGGTAACGGTCGGCGAAATTCAGATCGGAATTGAGAGGACGCGGGCTCAGGATCAAGCCAAAGCGGAAGACCTTTCACGCTGGTTGGACGCCTTGCAGGACGTCTATAACGTCCTGCCCATGCATGGCAGGGCCTTTCGCCTGTGGGCCAGGTTGATTCACCGCCGCTCTGACACGCTGAACGAAGATGCGATGATCGCCGCGACCGCGAAACTCGCCAGGATGATCGTGGTGACCCGAAACGTTGGCGACTTCGTTCATTTCGACGTTCCCATCCTAAACCCATTCCAGCCGTCTTCGCCTTGATCAATGCTCAGACCCGCTATTGAGCATCCGGCTCTTGGCCTTTTCGATATGGGAGCGCATGACGTTGCGGGCGCCGTCGGCGTCTTGGGCCTGGATCAAGCGGTACAGGTGGCGGTGTTCGTCGATGGCGGCGCGGGTGCGTTTCCAGGGTTCGCTGTGGACCAGGTGGCGCATGACGTTGACGGCGTGGCTGACGTCGTATTCCAGTGACTTGAGCACTTGCACGAAGCGCTGGTTGCTGGTGGCGGCGGCGATGGCCTGGTGAAAGCCGTAGTCGTAGTGATGCGCGATGGCGCCGGAGGCGTCGGCTTCTTCGTAGCCCGTCAGCATGCGGTCCATGTCGTGCAAGTCGTCGCTGCTGCGGCGCAGGGCGGCCAGGTAGGCGCATTCGGGCTCGATCACCATGCGTAGTTCCAGGCCTTCCAGGATGTGGCCGACGCGGCGCGCCGGGTCAACGGCGGGCATGCCGCCCATCAAGTCTGGCTTGGCGCGCACGTAGGTGCCGGAGCCTCGGATCGAGTCCACCAACCGGTCTTCGCGCAGGCGGTCCAGCGCTTGTCGGACCACCGGGCGCGACACCTCGAACAGCGCGGCCAATTCCAATTCAGTGGGCAGCTTGTTGCCCGGCGCGATCTTGCCGGTGGCGATGGCGTAGAACAGGCTTTCGTAGACGCGTTCGGCAAAGCGCTCGGCGCGGACATAGCCCAGGCCAGAGGCCACGTCCGCCAGCACATCCAATTCGGGGCGGGGACGGGAAGCGGATTCCAGTAATGCGTCCAGCTGCGGGTCACGCTCGTTGCTCATTGGCGCGTTCCTCAAAGTGAATAGCGTGAAGAAAGTGGAAGTTTGTCAGTCGCCATGACAACATCGCGGTATCCGGGAAAAATTCCAGGGTAGGCACAGATCAGTAACCGTCTGATAGATAAGGGATTACCCGAATCCTCAGTCAAAAATTCCGAGCCTTGGATAGAAAGCTGTCAATTCAATTGACAAGTTATGCCGGCCTCCCGTAATTTGCCACAAACGACATCGCCCGCGCCGCTGACGCGCGGACGGCGACACGGGCTTTCCCGTGGCGCCCGGCCATCGGCAAGAACCGGCAAACCCGGAATGCCCGCCTGGCCGCATCCGAGACAACACGACCACCGCCAATATGGGCTGCCGCACACCTACCGCTACCTTGCACTTTTTATCGTGCCGGGAACGTTGCGCGCGCGTCGGCGCCTTTTCCGCAACTGGCCGTTCGGCCGCTACTTTACTCCGCACACCGTGACTCAGAAGAACTTTATCGCCAATCAATGGGTGGCCTCTGCCACCGGTGAAACCATTGCCGTCGTGAACCCGTCCGATGGCAAGCCCTTCGAGGCGATTGCCCGATCCGGCGAGGCGGACGTAGACCGCGCCGTGCAGGCCGCGCGCCAGGCGTTTGAAGGCGAGTGGGGCCAGATGGCGCCCGCCGTGCGCAGCCGCCTGCTGATGAAGATTGCGTTTGCCCTGCTGGACCGCCAGGAAGAGCTGGCTCAACTGGAATCCGCCGATACCGGCAAGCCCATCAAGCAGGCGCGCGCCGACGCCGCCGCCGTGGCGCGTTATTTCGAGTTCTATGCCGGCGCCGTCGACAAGCTGCATGGCGAGACCATTCCCTACACCCCGGGCTTCACCGTGCTGACCGTGCGCGAAGCGCATGGCGTGACGGGCCACATCGTGCCCTGGAACTACCCGCTACAGATCTTTGGCCGCAGCGTTGGCGCGGCGCTGGCCGCCGGCAACGCCTGCGTGGTCAAGCCCGCCGAGGACGCGTGCCTGTCGCTGCTGAAGCTGGCCGAGATTGCCGCTGAAGTCGGCCTGCCCGCGGGCGCGCTGAACATCGTCACCGGCTACGGCCATGAAGCGGGCGCGGCGCTGTCGGCGCATCCCGGCATCGACCATATCTCGTTCACGGGTTCGCCGCAGACCGGCAAGATGGTGGCCCATGCCGCCGCCGATAACCACGTGCCGGTGACGCTGGAACTGGGCGGCAAGTCGCCCCAGATCGTGTTCGATGACGCCGACCTGGACGCTGCCATGCCGGTGCTGCTGGCCGCCATCATCCAGAACGCCGGCCAGACGTGCTCGGCGGGCAGCCGCGTATTGATTCAGCGTGGCGTGTACGAAACGGTGCTCAAGCGCCTGTCGGACGCCTTCGCCGCAACCGTTACCGGCCCGGCCGCAAAGGACCTGGACGTGGGTCCGCTGATCAGCGGCCGCCAGCACGATCGCGTGCGCGGTTTCCTGGCCGAAGCGCAAGCGGAAGGCTTGAAGGTTGCCGCGCGCGGCCAGCTCCAGGACGGCGCGCCCGAGTCGGGCTACTACCAGCCGCCCGTGCTGTTCCGCGACGTGCCGCCCAACAGCCGCCTGGCGCAGGAAGAAGTGTTTGGCCCGGTGCTGGCCGCCATGGTGTTCGACACCGAGCAAGAAGCGCTGGAAATCGCCAATGGCACGCTGTACGGCCTGGTGGCGGGCGTGTGGACGCGCGACGGGGCCCGCCAGATGCGTCTGGCCCGCCAACTGCGCGCCGGCCAGGTCTTCATCAATAACTATGGCGCCGGCGGCGGCGTGGAACTGCCGTTTGGTGGCTCGCGCCAGTCGGGCTATGGCCGCGAAAAGGGCTTTGAAGCGCTGTACGGCTTCACCACGCTCAAGACCATCGCCATCCGTCATTGATGGCTGGCGGGTGACGCCAGGTACCCGCATGCGGCGCGGCGGTCCGGAGCAAAATATCGGTTAACGTTGATGTTTTGCTTCTGGGGCCCGCCGCCCCGTATTCAGGATCTGTATGTTCACCGGTATTGTTCAAGGCACCGCGACGATCGCAAAGATCGCGGACCGCGAAGGCCTGCGCACCTTCACGCTGGATTTCCCCCCTGGTTTCTGTGTAGACCTGGCCATCGGCGCCAGCGTATCGACGGACGGCGTCTGCCTGACCGTCACTGAACTGCTATCCGACAACCAGGCCACGTTCGACGTGATGCTGCAAAGCCTGGCCATCACCACGCTGGGCAGCTACGCCGAAGGCGACCGCGCCAACGTCGAGCGCGCTGCCAAGGACGGGGCCGAGATCGGCGGGCATCCGCTGTCGGGGCACGTCGATTTCACGTCTGAAGTCATCATGGTGAAGTCGTCCGACACCAATCGCCTGATGCGTTTCAGCATTCCCGAAGCTTTCCGCAAATACGTGTTCGCCAAGGGCTATATCGCCATCAACGGCGCCAGCCTGACTGTGTCGGAAGTGAACCGCGCCGAAGGCTGGTTTGAAGTGTGGCTGATTCCCGAAACGCGCCGCATGACGGTGTTCGAAGACAAGCAGGTGGGCGACTTCGTCAACATTGAAATCGAGCGCAGCACGCAGGTCGTGGTCGATACCGTGCGCGAAACGGTGCAGGAAAGCCTGGGCAAGCTGCAACCGCTGCTGGAAGCCATCCTGAAGGAAAAGGGGCTGACACTGGAAGACTTTGTCAGCCCGCGGGGCAAGCTGAAATAACGCGTCCGGGGCGCGTACCCCGGACGGTTTATCCCCCAGCGTTATTGCCCGAAGGGCCGTCCCTCGGGGCGTACGCGCATACCCGGTTGCAAGCGCGTCCAAGGCAGGTCCGCCGGGTCGGCCTGCATCGGGCCGGGCGCCTTGGCCACCAGCACGTCGTGCGCAATCGGCTGGAAGTCGGCGCGAAAGTGCACCGAGCTTTTCACGACCAATATCCCCATTTCCTCAGGCTGCACACCGCCCACGCGGAACAGGTTGCGGTCCAGCATCTGCGCCTTGCTGGCGCTGACCACCACGCGCACGCCGCCGATACGCAAGCCCGCCACGGCGCCCAGGTCCACGTCCATGCCGTGCATCATCGGGCCATCAAAACGAAGCTTGCCGGGCGACAGCGTTTCCACGACGAAGTCCCCCGTAAACGGGGAATCGCCCGCAACGCCGGACTGCCCGCCCAGGCTTAACGTGACGGTCTGGCCGATGCCGGCGGCGGTGGCGGCGCGCACGGCGTCCGGGTCGTACAGCAAGCCCAGCGCGGCATTCTGCGCGTCCGCCTCGACCAGCGCGCGCAGCATGCCGGTGGTATTGGCGTCGCCACCCGCGCCGGGGTTGTCCTGCGTATCCGCGATCACGATGGGGCGAGACGCGCCCGCGGCCAGCTCCTGGGCGCGCCGCACGGCATCGGCCGGTTCCAGGAAGTCGGGCGACCATTGCGGTTCCAGCTCAAGCACCTGCCGGTACAGCGTTTCAGTGACCTGTTCCACGGCCGCCGCGTCGGTGCCGTACGCCCACACCACGGGGCCGCATTCCGGAAAGTCCGCTGCCGGAAAACCCGGCGCGAACGATATCGATGTGACGCCCGCCGTTTGCTCCAGGTGCGCCAGCGCGTCGTACACGCCTTTGGACGGTTGCAGCATGGTGCACATGCCGTTGATCGGGATCAGGAAGGGCAGGCGGCGCACGTGCATCGTCCAGTGGTCGCCCGCCGCAATGCGCGCCAGCAAGAGGCGGGCCGCGTGTTCGCCCGTGTCGGCCATGTCCACGTGCGGATAGGTGCGAAAGGCGACCAGCGCATCGGCCTGTTGCAGCATCTGCGCGGTAACGTTGGCGTGCAGGTCCAGGCTGGCGACCACGGGCACGGCGGGGCCGACAATCTGGCGCAGGCGCGCCAGCAGTTCGCCTTCGCCGTCGTCCAGGTGTTCGGTCACCATCGCGCCGTGCAGGTCCAGGTAGACGGCGTCGTAGGGGCGGGCGCGCGCGGCGTCCAGGATTTCACCGGCGATGCGTTCGAAGGCGTCACGCGTCACGTGCGCGGATGGGCTGGCGCCGGCCCAGATCACCGGATGCACGGTGTGCCCGGCCGCCTGGATGGCGTTGATGAAGCCGCCGGCGGGAATGTTGACCGAACGCAGCGCCAGCATGTCCTGGCCGCGCACCATCGCGGGAAAGCCTTCGCCGCGGACAAAGTTGTCATACCCGGCCTTGGAGGGCGCAAAGGTATTGGTCTCGTGCTGGAATCCAGCCACCAGGATGTGCATGTTTTTTCCTCTTGGATTTTTGAATGTGTGTCGTGGTCTTGCGGCGTAGCCGTTGCCGACGGGACGATTATTGGAGACGTACCAGGGTTTGGCAATAGCGCAAAACCGGGCCGCGCCGCCTGCGGGGCCTGGCCGCCGGGCCAGACCGGCGTGCAAGGTGTTTTTAGAAAGTCTTGATATTTAAAGGCAGTAACGACAATGCTTTCCAGGCAAAAATGGCTGGAAAGCCGCATGAACGTTCAAGAAATTTCTGAAATTCCCATAAGACGGTCGTTTCGAGGCGAATCGGAATACAATGGCGACACTTTCGGAGGTTCTTATGTCGGTCATATCCGATATCAAAATTCGCCCCCTAGAGCGCGGCGATCTGCACTTCGTGCACAAGATCAACAACAACGACGTCATCATGCGGTACTGGTTCGAAGAGCCCTACGAGGCCTATGACGAACTGGTCGCACTCTATGATCGCCACCTGCACGATCAAAACGAACGGCGCTTCATCATCGAGCACGATACCGGGCAGCCCGCCGGCCTGGTCGAACTGGTTGAAATCGACTACATCCACCGCCGTGCCGAATTCCAGATCATCATTGCGCCCAGCTACCAGGGCCGGGGTTACGCCAAGGCGGCCACTCGCATCGCCGTGGGCTATGCGTTTCGCGTGCTGAACATGCACAAGGTTTATCTGGTGGTCGACAAGGACAATACCGCCGCCGTGCACGTCTACGAACGCTGCGGCTTCCAGATCGAAGGGCTGATGAAAGAAGAGTTCTTTTCCAACGGCGCCTATCGCGACGCCTACCGTATGGCGCTGCTGCAACACGAACACCTGCGCGACGTCGGCCCCGGTGCACCCGATGCACCGGTGCTGCGCGACTGGCCGCAGGAAGAGCAGACGGGCTAAGCAAGCCCGTCCCGCCAACGCGTCACTGCATCACTGCGTCACTACATCACTGCCGCGCCCGCATCACTGCGCCGCGCGCAGCAGGCGCAGGCCGTTGGCCACCACCAGCAGGCTGGCGCCCACATCGGCGAACACGGCCATCCACAGCGTGGCGTTGCCCGTCATGGCCAGCGCCAGGAACACCACCTTGATACCCAGCGCCAGCACGATGTTCTGGATCAGCACGCGGTGGGTGGCGCGTGACAGGCGCAAAAATGTTCCGATCTTGCGCAGGTCATCGTCCATCAGGGCGACGTCCGCCGTTTCAATTGCCGTTCCCGTGCCGGCCGCGCCCATCGCAAAACCGATGTCGGCGCGCGCCAGTGCGGGGGCATCGTTGATGCCGTCGCCCACCATGCCCACCTTGCCGGCGCTTGCCTCGTTGGCCGCCAGCTTGCTTTCGATGGCGGTCAGCTTGTCTTCCGGCAACTGATCTCCCCGCGCTTCGTCTATGCCCACCTGCTGCGCGATGGCTTGCGCGGTGGGCGTGTTGTCGCCGGTCAGCATCAGCGTGCGCACCCCCAGCGCGTGCAGGTCCGCGATGGCCTCGGCGCTGCTGGGTTTGACCGTGTCGGCCACAGCGGCCAACGCCAGCACGCGCTGCCCGTCGGTCAATGCGATGGCGCTTTTGCCCTGGCGTTCCAATTCGTCCATGCGGGCTTCCAGCTTGGGGCTGGACACGCCCGCGTCGCGCATCAGGCGGCGGTTGCCCAATTGGAAGGTCACGCCATCGATCCGCGCGCTGACGCCACGGCCGGGCAGGGCGGTGAAGGCGTCCACGTCCAGCAGCGTCTTGCCGGCCTCGCGTGCCGCGTTCGCCACGGCCAGCGACACGGGGTGGTCCGAGCGCGCCGCCAGGCTGGCCGCGATCAACGTGGCGGGGTGGCGGGTGGCGTCGGACACGTCCCAGTCTTGCAGGTCGGTCTGCACCGGTTTGCCGTGGGTCAGCGTGCCGGTCTTGTCCAGCGCCAGCCACTTCAGGTTGCGGCCTTCTTCCAGATACACGCCACCCTTGATCAGGATGCCACGGCGCGAGGCCGCCGTCAGGCCGCTGACAATGCTGACCGGCGTCGAGATCACCAAGGCGCAGGGGCAGGCAATGATCAGCAGCGCCAATGCGCGGTAGATCGCGTCAAACCAGGGTTGGCCCCACAGCAGCGGGGGCACGGTTGCCACCAGCAGCGCCACCGCCACCACGGCGGGCGTGTAGATGCGCGAGAAGCGGTCGATGAAGCGTTGCGTGGGGGCGCGAGCGCCCTGCGCCTGCTCGACGGCATGGATGATGCGGGCCAGCGTGGTGTTGCCGGCTGCGGCGGTGACGCGGTATTCGAACGAGCCCGCGGCGTTCACGGTGGCTGCGTAGACGGGGTCGTCCTGCGCCTTTTCCACGGGCAGGCTTTCGCCGGTGATCGGCGATTGGTCCACGGTGGAACGGCCGCTGACGATGATGCCGTCGGCCGCAATGCGTTCGCCGGGGCGTACGCGCACCACATCGCCCACGCCCAGTTGCGCGGCCGGCACCTCAAGCCAGGCGCCATCGGCCTGACGCACGGTGGCGGTTTCGGGTGCCAGGTCCAGCAGGCCGCGCACGGCGTTGCGGGCGCGGTCCAGCGAACGGGCTTCGATCAGCTCGGCCACGTTGAACAGGAACATCACCATGGCGGCTTCGGGCCACTGGCCGATCAGCACCGCGCCGGTCACGGCGATGCTCATCAGCGCGTTGATGTTCAGGTTGCCGTTGCGCACGGCGATCCAGCCCTTGCGGTAGGTGGTGACGCCGCAAGCCAGGATGGCTGCCACGGCCAGCGCTGCCGTGACGCCCCAGTGCCAGCCCGCGAAATGCGAAAACTCGGACAGCGCGGCCAGCACGCCGGCCCCGCCGATCAGCCACCAGTTCACGCGGCTGGCGGCGGCGGGGGTGCCCGCGGTGCCGTCCGCCAGGGGTTCCGGCGTCATGTCCAGCGACTTGATGGCCGCGATGACCCGGTCCAGCGCGCCCTCGGCGTGCACCACCGTCAGCACCCGTTGCATCAGGTTGAAGTCCAGCGCGTGCACGACGTCCAGGCCGTCGAGCTTTTTGCGGATCAGGGTTTCTTCGGTGGGGCAGTCCATCTGCCCGATGCGCAACCGCGCCAGCGCCTGGCCGGGGCCGGCCGTAAGCGTCGCCGCGCCGCTGGCCGACGCCGTAAATGCCTGCCCGCCATGGTCATGGCCGCAGCAGGCGGTGGGGGCGGGGGCGTGATTGTGCTCATGGCCGTGGCTGTGATCGTGCCCGTGCTTGTCCGAGCCATGGCTATGGCGCTTGCTGTGATCGTGCCCGCCCGTGCCATGGCTATGGTCATGGCCGCCCTGACCGCGGTCGTGGGCGGCGTGGTCATGCGTGGCGTGGTCGTGCTCGTGGTCCCCGTGGGCGTGGTCATGCCCGCTGCAGCAGGCGTCGGCCTGCCCGCCAGCGCGGTGATCGTGCGATTTGATCGGAGGAAAAGCCATCTTCTGCGCCTTGTTGAAACGGATGACGCCATTGCACACCTTGGAGTTACTATAGGGTCAAGCCCAAAATTTCACTCGGAATGCGTTCCAGGAGGCGTGATGCGAATCGGCGAATTGGCGACGGCGGCCGGCACTACGGTCGAAACCGTGCGTTATTACGAAAAAGAAGGCCTGCTGCCCGCGCCCGACCGCGGGCTTAATAATTACCGCAGTTACGGCCAGGCCCATTTGGAACGTCTGCGCCTGATCCGCAATTGCCGGGCGCTGGACATGACGCAGGACGAAATCCGCGCGATCCTGTCCCTGGCCGACAACCACCAGAAGGGTTGTGGCCCTATTAATGAGCTGTTCGACGAACACATCTCGCATGTGGATGAACGTATCGCCGAGCTTCTGCAACTGAAAGCCCAACTGACCGAATTGCGCCAGCGTTGCCTGTCGGCGCGCCCGGATACGGACGATTGCGGCATCCTGCACGGCTTGTCCGAAATGCAGGTGGAAGAGCGCCAGGAACGGCATACGCATCTCGGGTGAATCCCCGGCCTGACCGCCACCCATTCGCGCCGATGCCCTTGCCGCCGGTCAGGGGATACCCCTATCGGCCGGACGGCATCGCTTAATATGAGAATCTGTCTTTTTTACAAAAGCGCCCGACTCAATGACTGCCACCACCCCCACCGCCACCCCGCTGCACGCGCTGACCTCGCGCCGTTCCTTTAAGTTCCTGCGCGCGCCGGCTCCCAAGCCGGACGAGCTGGAACAGATCCTGCAAGCCGCCATGTCGGCGCCCGATCACGGTGCCTTGCGCCCGTGGCGCTTCGTCGTGATTCAAGGCGAGGCCATCGGCAAGTTGGCGGACGTGGCGCTGGATGCCGTCAAGCGCAGCGGCGACCCGCGCATGACGCCCGAGAAAGAAAAGTCGGTGCGCGAATGGATGGCCAGCGTGCCGCTGTTTATCGGCGTGGCGCAGAAAATCGCCCACGGCAACACCAAGATCCCCGAACACGAACAGCTGCTGGCCACCGGCTGCGCGGTGATGAACATCCTGAACGCCACGCACATGCTGGGCTACGCCGCGTTCTGGAGCACCGGCGTGGGCACCTACGTTGAAGACGTGCAGAACGCCTTGGGCCTGGATTCGCTGGACTACCGCTTCCTGGGTTACCTGGCCATCGGCACGCCGGGTTGCGCCGTGCCGCCGGCCAACCGCCCGGACTTCCGCGAGTTCGTCTCGGAGTGGACCGGGCCCGTCTAAGGGCGGGTTGTTTGGCCAGGCGCCCCACGGGGCGCTTGCGCGCCAGGCAATAAATAAC
>NZ_JCBAMR010000019.1:0-104142 GCF_059760425.1 Achromobacter sp. RT286_PF | reverse complement strand
CCTTGCGGGTAGCCCACAGGCTGGCCGCAAGGCGCTTTTTATCGCAGGGCCGTCCCAATAAAAGCCATGCCGTCTTCGCGGGCGGCGTCAGGCCATGCAGTGGGCGCTGCATGGGGCCCTCATAGATCTGGAAAGTCCCATCATGTTCGAACAACAATTCGTCAATGCCTTGTCGCTGGGCTGTGTGTATGCACTGTTCGCGCTGGGCTTCACGCTGATCTTCGGCGTGCTCGGGGTGATCAACCTGGCGCATGGCGCCGTCTTCATGATTGGCGCCTACGCGGCACTGTTCGTGGTTCAGCAATTCGGCCTGCCCTTGTGGGCGGCGCTGATGGTCGCGTTCTTTGTGGCCGGCTTCACCGGGGTCATCATCGATTACCTGGTCCTCAAGCCGCTGCGCAAGCGCAACGCACCCCACTTGATCCCCATGATCGCCACGATTGGCGTGGGCATCATCATGAATAACGGCGCCCAGAGCATCTTTGGCGCCAGCAACCTGCGCTTTCCGCACGGTACCGTGCCCGAGGAAGTGATCGAGGTCGCCGGCCTGCATCTGACCGTGATCGAGCTGGGCATCATCTTCCTGTCGTTCGCGTTGATGGCCGTGCTGATGTACGTGATGCGCCGCACGCAGTTCGGCCGCGCGCTGCGCGCCATCGCCGAATCGCCCAAGGCCGCGTGGCTGCTTGGCATCAACGTTGAAAAGCTGTTCGTCACGACCTCGTTCGCCGCCGCCGCCCTGGGTGGCGTGGCCGGCGTGCTGATCGGCCTGTATTCGAACGCGCTGTTCCCGCTGATGGGCCAGCCGATGCTGCACAAGGGCATCGCGGTCATCATCCTGGGCGGCATGGGCGACATACGCGGCGCCATGCTGGGCGGTCTGTTCCTGGGATTCGCCGAGGTGCTGTCGGTGGCCTACATCGGCTCCACCATGCGCGACGCGGTGGCTTTCGGCCTGCTGTTCCTGATCCTGCTGGTGCGCCCGCAAGGTCTGTTCGGCAAAGTGGTTCAACGCAAGGCTTAAAGAATGAGCGGATTCGAAAACTTCTGGGCCATTTACGGCAACCTGGTGCTTACGCTGGGCACCAACGCATTGCTGGCCCTCTCCATCTGGCTGACCCTGGCCTGCGGCATGCTGGCCATGGCCAACGCCGCCTTCATGGGCATCGGGGCGTACACCGCCGCGCTGCTCACCATGAACTACGACGCGCCGTTCTCGGTTGCGCTGGCCGGGGGCATGGCCGCGCCCGCGCTGGTGGCGGCGTTGATCGGTTTGCCAACCTTGCGCCTGTCCGGGGTCTACCTGGCCATGGCCACGCTGGGCTTTGGCGAAGTGGTGCGCGTCACCATCCTGAACACCGAATCCATCACCGGCGGCGCGCTGGGGCTGAACGGCATCCCGCAGCTGACGCAGTGGTGGCATGTGGTGCTGGCGGTCGTCATCGTGCTGTTCGTGCTGTGGCGCGTGCGCGCCTCCAAGATCGGACGCTCGTTCGACGCCATTCGTGGCGACGAAACGGCGGCCGGCTTGATGGGCATCGACGTGCGCGCCAACAAGATGCTGGCCTTCGTGGCCGGCGCGATGATCGCGGGTCTGGCTGGCGCCCTGAACGCGCACCTGACCTTCTTCATCGGTCCCAATGAATACGGTTTCGACCGTGGCGTTGAAATCCTGACCATGGCCATCCTGGGCGGCATCGGCGGTTTGGCCGGTCCCGTGCTGGGCAGCTTCATCATTACCGTGTTGCCCGAGCTGCTGCGCGGTTTTGCGGATCTGCGCCTGGTCGCCAACGGAGTGATTCTGGTGGTGATTGTGTTGTTCCTGCCGCAGGGCATCTGGGATCCGGCGCGCTTCAAGCGCTGGATGCGTCAAGGCCGGGGCGGCCAGGGGGGCAAGCGCCATGCTTGAGCTTTCTTCCGTCTCCAAGAGCTTCGGCGGCCTGCATGTGCTGCATGACGTCAACCTGTCGGTGCCCGAGGGTTCCATCTTCGGCTTGATCGGCCCGAACGGCGCCGGCAAGACCACGGTGTTCAACCTGATCACCGGCCTGTTGCCGCCCAGCGGCGGCACCATCACGTTCAACGGCCAAAGCGTCCTGTCCAAGAAGCCGCACAGCATCACGCGCATGGGCATCGCCCGCACGTTCCAGAACATTCGTCTCTTCAAAGAGATGACGTTGCTGGAAAACGTGGTGGTCGGCGCCTATCGGCACATGAACTACGGCTTTCCCAGCTTGCTGCTGGGCCTGCCGGGTTACCGCGAACACGAAAAACGTGCCCGCGAGCGCGCGCACGAATTGCTGACGTGGATGCGCCTGGATCACAAGGCAAACGATCTGGCCGACAACCTGTCCTACGGCGAACAGCGCCGCCTGGAGCTGGCGCGCGCGCTGGCCACCGAGCCCAAGCTGCTGCTGCTGGACGAGCCGGTCGCGGGCATGAATACCGGCGAACGCGCCGAGCTCATGCGCGAGATCCTGGCCATTCGGGATCGCGGCTACACCATCCTGATGATCGAACACGACATGCGCTTCGTCATGGGCCTGTGCGAACGCATCGCGGTGCTGAACTTTGGCAAGATCATCGCTTGCGGCGGCCCCGACGAAATCCGCAACAACGAGCAGGTCATCGAGGCCTATCTGGGCCGCGAAGACGACGAAGACACCGAACAAGTGGAGGCCGCCAAATGAGTCGCCGGGCTGCTCCCAAGATGAATACCGTAGCGCGTTGCGCGGAGGCTGCACAATGAGCGCAATGCTTGAAGTCCGCGGACTCGAAGTCAACTACGGCCACATCGAAGCCGTGCGCGGCATCGACCTGGACCTGAACGCCAACGAGATCACCGCCCTGGTCGGCGCCAACGGCGCCGGCAAGTCCACCACGCTGCTGGCGCTGTCGGGCCTGTTGCCCAAGGCGCGCGGCCGCGTCCTGTTCGAAGGCGAAGACATCACCAACCTGGCGCCGCACCAACTGGTGGCGCGCGGGATCGTGCAGGTGCCGGAAGGCCGCGCCATCCTGACCACCATGACGGTGCTGGAAAACCTGGAGTTGGGCGCGTATCGCCGTGGCCTGAAGAACGTGGCTTCCGACCTGGAATACGTGTTCAACCTGTTTCCGCGCCTGAAGGAACGGATCACGGGCATCGCCGGCAACCTGTCGGGTGGCGAACAACAGATGCTGGCGATTGGCCGGGCCCTGATGGCCAAGCCGCGCCTGCTGCTGCTGGACGAGCCGTCCATGGGCCTGGCGCCGATCGTCGTGCAGGAAATTTTCCGTTCCCTGCGCGCCATCAACGGCGATGGGCTGACCCTGTTCCTGGTGGAGCAGAACGTGCGTCAGGCGCTGAAGATCGCGCAAAGCGGGTATGTGCTGGAAAACGGCGCCATGGCGCTGACCGGCACGGGCCGCGAACTGCTGGGCCACCCGCGCGTGCTGGAAGCCTACCTGGGCGCCTGAGCGCGCCGGGCTCTGGCCGGCCCGGGCGCCGGCGATTTGTCCCCGGATTTTTCTGTGCGCTGGCTGCAACGTTGCTTGCGGCCAGCCGCCACCTGACTTCTTTTCGCTTGCCCAATCTTTGAGCAGCCGTGTTAGAATTTCAGGCTTTCCCTCATTTTGGCTATTGCACGGGCGGGTAATAACGCTTAGGCGGGACGTCGATAAAGGCAAAACCCCGAACCGAATCCTTGGGTTGCGGTTCATCAGGTTTTTGCCCAGTTGGGGAAAGAACACTGGCTAGACGTTCTAGTCAGCAAGAACTTTTTATTCTTAGGAACCATCATGAAGACCTTTGTGGCCAAGCCGCATGAAGTCCAACGTGACTGGTTTGTGATCGACGCCAAGGGCAAAGTCCTCGGTCGTGTGGCCAGCGAAGTCGCACGTCGTCTGCGTGGCAAGCACAAACCTGAATTCACGCCGCACGTTGATACTGGCGATTACATCGTCATCATCAACGCTTCCGATATCGTCGTTACCGGTACCAAGGCGAAGGACAAGAAGTACTTCCGCCACACCACGTACCCGGGCGGTATCCGCGAAACGAACTTCGAGAAAATGCAAGAGCGTTTTCCCGGTCGCGCCATTCAGAAGGCCGTCAAGGGCATGCTGCCCAAGGGTCCTCTGGGCTACGCCATGATCAAGAAGCTGAAGGTCTATGCTGGTGCCGAGCACCCGCACACCGCCCAGCAGCCCAAGACGCTGGATATCTAAGGAAACGCCATGATCGGTAACTGGAATTACGGAACCGGCCGTCGCAAAACTTCGGTGGCTCGCGTTTTCATCAAGAAGGGCACGGGTAAGATCGTTGTCAACGGCAAGCCCGTTGACGATTTCTTCGCCCGCGAAACTGGTCGCATGATCGTGCGCCAACCGCTGGAACTGACCGGCCACCTGGAATCGTTTGACATCAAAGTCAACGTCCACGGCGGCGGCGAAACCGGCCAGGCTGGCGCAGTCCGTCACGGCATCACGCGTGCCCTGATCGACTATGACGCGACCCTGAAGCCCGCACTGTCGCAAGCTGGCTTTGTGACCCGCGATGCCCGTGAAGTCGAACGTAAGAAGGTCGGCTTCCGCAAGGCACGTCGTCGCAAGCAGTTCAGCAAGCGTTAATGTTGCTGCAAAAAACCCGCTTCGGCGGGTTTTTTGTTTATGGGCATTGATGGCGGATGGGTGTCCGATTTGTCCCGCCCGCCTTCTGCAACGCGGAACTCCGCGCCGCCTTTTTCGGTCGGATGAGTCCAGATCGTTCCACGCGATGCTCGCGTCGGCGCAACCCTGTATTCTCCGGGCGATACAATCTGTTTTCGTCCTACGAAGAGTTCATACCTATCATGGCCCAAGCATCGAATACCCGTATCAAGGTTGGTATTGTCGGCGGCACCGGATACACCGGCGTCGAGCTGCTGCGCTTGCTGTCGCAGCATCCCAATGTGGAATTGACCGCCATCACGTCCCGCAAGGAAGACGGCTTGCCGGTCGCTGATATGTATCCGAACCTGCGCGGTCGCGTGAATCTGGCCTTCTCCGCACCGGAAAAGGCGTCGCTAACCGAATGCGACGTGGTGTTCTTCGCGACCCCGCACGGGGTGGCGATGGCGCAAGCGCAAGAGCTGCTGGCCGCCGGAACCCGCATCATCGATCTGGCGGCGGACTTCCGCCTGCAGGACATCCCGACGTTCGAACGTTGGTACAAAATCCCCCACACGTGCCCCGAAATTCTGGCTGAAGCCCAGTACGGCCTGGTTGAGCTGAACCGCGAAGCCATCGCCAAGGCGCGCGTGATCGGCAACCCCGGCTGCTACCCGACCACCGTGCTGCTGGGCCTGGCCCCGTTGCTGGAAGGCGGCAAGGCCCTGGTCGACACGCAATCCCTGATCGCCGACTGCAAGTCGGGCGTGTCGGGCGCCGGGCGCAAGGCCGAGGTTGGCTCGCTGTTCTCCGAAGCGTCCGATAACTTCAAGGCGTACGGCGTGTCGGGCCACCGTCACCACCCGGAAATTTCGTCGCAGCTCGAAAAGATCTCCGGCGGCAAGGTCGGTCTGACCTTCGTGCCGCATCTGGTGCCGATGATCCGTGGCATGTTCTCGACGTTGTACGCGCGCATCCTGCCCGAAGCGCGCGACACGGACTTCCAGGCCCTGTTCGAAGAGCGTTACGCCAACGAGCCTTTTGTTGACGTCATGCCCGCCGGCAGCCTGCCCGAGACCCGGTCGGTGCGCGCGTCCAACAACCTGCGCATCGCCCTTAGCCGCCCCGACAACGGTGACCTGCTGATCGTCATGGTCGTGCAGGACAACCTGGTCAAGGGCGCTGCCGGCCAGGCCGTGCAGAACATGAACCTGATGTTCGGGTTTACCGAATCCACGGGCCTGGATCAGGTGGCAATCCTGCCTTGAGGCTTTGCACGGGCCGGCGGCGCAAGTGGCCGGCCCTGCGCGCTTTATGCCCGTCGACGCCCCGTCCTCCCACTCGCCATCCCGCCCTGCAGGCGGGATGCTGCGCATCGTTGCCGGGCTGCTGATCGGCGTGCTGCTGGGAGGCACCGTCGGTTACGGCTATGCGCTGCGGCAGGCTCGTCCGCCGGACGCCTTGGTGATCAGTACACAACAGGCCGAGGCGCAGGCAGAGGCCATGCGCCAGCAAAACGCGCAGCTGCGCTACACGCAAAGCCAGCTGGATACGGCGGACGGCGAACTCGTCATTGAGCGGTCGGCCCGTCAAGAGCTTGAAACGCAGTTGCGCGTCGCCCAGGCCGAGGTCGGGCGGGTGCGCGACCAGTTGGCGTTCTACGAACAATTATTGCCTGCGGGCCCGGAAGGGTCGGTGGATATCCGGGGCGTGCAGATCGACCGTGAAGGCGGCGGCCTGCGCTACAAAGTGTTGTTGATGCGCAGCGGCCGCAATGGCGGCACGCCGTTTGCGGGCGCGTTGCGGTTTCAAGCCACGGGCGTGCTCAAGGGCGAAACCGTTACCGTCGACCTGGCGCCGATGCAGGTCAAGGCCGAGACCGGCCCGGTAACGACTACAGGCGAAACCACCACGGCCGCCTCGCTGGCGTTGCAGTTCGATCAGTACCAACGCAGCCAGGGCATCCTGGCCGTACCCGAGGGATTTGTCCCCGAAAGCGTGACCGTCAGCGTCCTGGAAGGCGAAACCGTCCGCGCGTCGCGAAGTGTCAAACTGGAACTTTGAGTCTAGTCAAGCCCTGCGCTATAGTGACACTATGCGAGCGCCGTTGCCGCTCACCGAAATATGGCCGACCCGGCCAGGAGTGAACCATGAATGCAGTAACCGAAACCGTCGATCTTCAGGCCGCCCCGCCTGTGCGCTTGGTCTTTACCGACTCGGCTGCCGCCAAAGTGAAGGATTTGCTGGCCGAAGAAGGCAACCCTGACCTGAAGCTGCGCGTCTTTGTCCAAGGTGGCGGCTGTTCGGGTTTCCAGTACGGCTTCACGTTTGACGAAGTCGTCAACGAAGACGACACCGTGCTGGACAAGGCCGGCGTCCAACTGCTGGTTGACCCGATGAGCTTCCAATACCTGGTCGGTGCCGAAATCGACTACAAGGAAGACCTGGAAGGCGCGCAATTCGTCATCCGCAATCCCAACGCCAGCACCACGTGCGGCTGCGGTTCCTCGTTCTCGGTGTAATAACCCTGGCAGGAAAGTAAAAGCCCTTCGGCACGCCGAAGGGCTTTTTGCATTGCAGTGATTGGGCGATCAGGCCGGATACAGCGCCCCCAGAATACGCGGCCCGCGTGCACCTGTCACGGCGGGATGCCCGGCCGGCCGCCGCTGCACGAACGCCTGCGCCAGCCACGCAAAGGCCAATGCCTCGACCTGTTGTGCCGGCACGCCCAGCGCGTCGGTTGGCTGTACGGGCCGTTGCAGGCAGTACGCCAGCTCTTGCATCAGGCCCGCGTTGCGCGCGCCTCCTCCGCATACGAAGACGTCCTGCGTGCCCGCCGCCGCGGCATCGATGGCGTTTGCCACGGTGCGGGCGGTCAGGCGTTGCAGCGTGGCCTGCACGTCCTGGGGCGCGGGCTTGGGGCCGTCAAAGGCCGCCAGACGATCATCAAGCCATTGCAGGTTGAACAGGTCGCGCCCGGTGGACTTGGGCGCGGGCAGCGCAAACCACGGTTCGCTGGCGATCAACTGTTCCAGCAGCGGCGCCACCACCTGGCCGGTGGCGGCCCAGCGGCCGTCTGCGTCGTACGGCTGGCCCAGGTGACGCTGGCACCAGGCGTCCAGAAACACGTTCGCGGGGCCGGTATCGAAGCCACGCACGGGCTGGCCCGGAACAAGCAGGGTGACGTTGGCGATACCGCCCAGGTTGAGGACGGCACGGCCATGCGGCGCGCCGAAGATCGCCGCGTGAAAGGGGGGTACCAACGGCGCGCCCTGGCCCCCGGCGGCCACATCGCGGCTGCGAAAATCCGCTACGACGTCGATCCCGGTCAGTTCAGCAAGCAGCGCGGGCGCATTCAATTGCACCGTATATCCGCTATCGGGTCGGTGCCTGACGGTCTGGCCGTGCGAGCCGATGGCGATCACGTCGGTGGCATCCGCTGCGGCGTCCTGAAGCAGGGCGGAAACCGCTTGCGCATACAAGCGGGCAAGCGCATTGGCGGCCAAGGCGGCGCGAGCCAGCTCATCGTTGCCGGAAACGTTCAGCGCCAAGAGCTCGCGCCGCAGGTTTTCCGGCATGGGCAGGCTGGCGCTGGCCAGCACCTGCGGGGCCTGGGACTCGCCCAGGCGCACCAGCACGCCGTCCACGCCGTCGACGCTTGTGCCGGACATCAAGCCGATATAAAGCCCCTGGTGTGCGGGCGATGCGGTTGAAGTGGAGTTCACGGGCGCCTCGATAAAAAGAAAAAGGCGGCCGGCAGAGTTTGCGCGGGCCGCCTTTCTGGACGTTTGCGGATCTGGCCGCCTAGCGGCTGGCCACGTTGGTCAACGCGTCGGGCAGCGTCTGCTGGAATTGCGTCAGCAGCTGGATCTGTTGCTTGTAGGGCGCCACGGCATTGTTGAATGCACGGACTTCCGCCGGTTCCAGGGCACGAGCAACGGGCAGGTCCACCGCCAGCGGGTCGATCGGCTGGTTGTCCACGCGGAACTCGTAGTGCAGGTGCGGGCCGGTGGCCCAGCCGGTAGAACCGACATAGCCCAGCAGTTGCCCCTGCGAGATCTTGGCGCCCTTGGTGATGCCCTCGGCGATGCGGCTCTGGTGCGCGTACAGCGTCGAATACTTGCCGTGGTGCTTCACGATGACGACGTTGCCGTAACCGTTCTGCCAGCCCGAGAACTCGACCGTGCCATCCGCCGTGGAGTGGATCGGCGTGCCCGAAGGCGCCGCGTAGTCCACGCCCTTGTGACCCGTCCACGTTTTGTGGATGGGATGCATGCGCATGCCGAAGGTCGAGCTGATACGGCTGAACTTCAACGCGGTGCGCAGGAACGCGCCACGCAGGCTGGTGCCGTCGAAGTCGTAGTACGAACCGGATTTTTCGTCAGGGCTGAACCAGACAGCGTTGTAGGTCTTGCCGCCGTTGATGAATTCCAGAGCCAGCACGCGGCCCGCGCCGGCATAGCGGCCGTCGTGCGAGCGGACTTCGTAGACCACACGGAACTGGTCGCCTTGGCGCAGGTCTCGCAGGAAGTCGATCTTGGCGCTGAGGATGTCGGCCATCTGCATGGTGACCGAGTCCGGAATGCCGGCGGAGTCGGTCGCGCCAAAGAGCGACGACTTGATCGTGCCCACGGCAACGCGCGTCTGGCGCTCGGTGCTTTCGGTGACTTCCTCGGCCTTGTAGGTGTCGCCGGCAGGGGCGACGTGCAGCATGCGCGTGACGACCTGGCCGTCGGTCTCGTTGCCCGGCGTATGGATGTAACGCAGCCAGATCAGGTTGCCCTGTTCGTCCGTGGCGGCTTGCACCGAGCGGCCCGGGTACAGCTTGTAGATGCTGCGGGCGCTGGGGTCATGCGTCAGGAACGTTTGCAGGCTGGGCGCGTCCAGCTCCAGGCGCTGCAACACCGCGGCCAGCGTGTCGCCGGAGCGAATGCGGGTTTCGCTGATGTACGGCGCGGCGCTGGGCGTGCTGACTTCGACCTGCTCGGCAGTCAGCGGCAGAACGCTCTGGATGATGCGGGACGGGGGGAGTTCGGAGCGGTCGGGTTGCTGCACCATGCCCAGGGCGGCGGCGCCGGCAAACAGACCAATAGCGGTGACGAGAACAGTGCGACGGAAAAGTCCCGAGCGATGCGGCTTGGGCTCAACGGGCGCAAACAGGGCAGCAACTTTGCGCTTGATGCTACTCGCCAGTTCGTGGAGGCCACGATTCATCGTGAAGATACCCTCTCAGGTGGCATGAGCTCGCAGGGTGCGTGACACGAACGGCCCCCGCGCGCCACGATATCCGGGGCAAGGGCTGGCGCGGGGCGCATCTTGTGAACAACGGGTGGTAGACCGAACCACAACTGCGTATATATGGCAGTTGCGTATGATTGGGCGGTATCCTAGCTGATTCGGCTAGAATTTTCGATAGTTTTCGTCACTTTTTACACCTTTTTGTCGGCTGAAGCCGCTTTGGTCCCCCTGCCATGTCTCCCTCTGAAGCCCCTATCACTCCTGAAGTCGAAGCTGATCTGCGTATAGCCAAGCGCGGTTGCGACGAACTGCTGGTTGAATCCGAATTCGCGCGCAAGCTGGCAAAAAGCCGCGCCACTGGTGTGCCGCTGCGCATCAAATTGGGGCTGGACCCCACCGCGCCCGACATCCATCTGGGCCACACGGTGGTGCTGAACAAGATGCGCCAGTTGCAGGACCTTGGCCACAACGTCATCTTCCTGATCGGCGATTTCACCTCGACCATCGGCGACCCCAGCGGCCGCAACAGCACCCGCCCGCCGCTCACGCGAGAGCAGATCGAGTCCAACGCCAAGACGTATTACGCGCAGGCCAGCCTGGTGCTGGACCCGGCGCGTACCGAGATCCGCTACAACTCCGAATGGTGCGATCCGCTGGGTGCTCGGGGCATGATCCAGCTGGCGTCCCGTTATACGGTTGCCCGCATGATGGAACGCGAGGATTTCACCAAGCGCTTCAAGGGTGGCATCCCGATTTCGGTGCACGAATTCCTGTATCCGCTGATGCAGGGCTATGACTCCGTGGCGCTGAAGTCCGATCTGGAGCTGGGGGGCACCGATCAGAAATTCAACTTGCTGGTCGGGCGCGAGCTGCAAAAGGAATATGGCCAGGAGCCCCAGTGCATTTTGACGATGCCGCTGCTGGTCGGTACCGACGGCGTCGAGAAAATGTCCAAGTCCAAGGGCAACTACATCGGCATTTCAGAGTCGCCCGATTCGATGTTCGGCAAGCTGATGTCCATTTCGGACACGCTGATGTGGCGCTACTTCGAACTGCTGTCGTTCCGCTCGCTGGAAGACATCGCCGCCCTCAAGCAAGAGACGGATGGCGGGCGCAACCCGCGTGATGCCAAAGTCATGCTGGCTCAGGAAATCATCACGCGCTTTCATTCGGCCAAGGCGGCGGACGACGCGCTGGCCTCGTTCGAGGCGCGCTTCCGTGACGGCGCCATCCCCGAAGACATGCCCGAAGTGAATATCGGCGGCGCGCCCGTCGGCATCCTGAAGCTGCTGCGCGAGGCCGGCCTGGTCGCGTCCGGTTCCGAGGCGCAGCGCAATGTCGAGCAGGGCGGGGTGCGCGTCAATGGCGATCGGGTGGAAGATAAATCGTTGCAATTGCCGGCGGGCACCTACGTGGTGCAAGTGGGCAAGCGCAAGTTCGCGCGTGTTAACTTGAACCCATGATTGCGAAGTTTTGATACGCTGAGGGTACGGACGAAGGCTGGTACGCCTTTGCGGCATTTCAAGGAGCACGACATGAAACTTTCGAGTTTGTCTTTTTCCGATCACGAGTCGATTCCCGAGCGTTATGCGTTCGGCAAAGTCGATGCGCAATCGCACGTCGCGCTGGCAGACAACCACAACCCGCAGTTTTCGTGGGACGACGTCCCGGCGGGAACGCAGTCGTTTGCGTTGATCTGCCATGATCCGGACGTGCCGTCGCAGCCCGATGACGTCAACCAGGAAGGCCGCGAAGTGCCCGCCGACCTGCCCCGCGTTGATTTCTTCCATTGGGTGCTGGTGGACCTGCCGGCGGATCTTCGCGAAATCGACGAAGGCGCGTTCTCCAATGGGATCACGCCGCGCGGAAAGGGCGGCCCGCTGGCGCCGATGGACGCCCGCCAGGGCATCAACTCGTATTCGTCCTGGTTCGCCAACGACCACGACATGAGCGGCGACTACTTCGGCTACGACGGCCCGTGCCCGCCCTGGAACGATTCCATCGTCCACCGCTACGTGTTCACGCTGTATGCGCTGGACGTCCAGAGCCTGAACCTGAACGGTTCATTCACCGGCGAAGACGCGCTGCGCGCCATGCAAAAGCACGTGCTGGCGCAGGCTTCGGTCACGGGCACCTACACGCTGAACCCGCGGCTGGCGCCTAAACAGATCGGCGCAACGTCAGCGACCTGACGCCGTTGCAAAAACCAAAAGGGCCGCCGTTGAGTGCGGCCCTTTTTTTATGCGGCGCCTTGCATGAATCTTCTTCAAGTCGGTATGAGCGCGATTTCCCGCCGTCAGCCTGTGCCGTGGTTTTCGCGCCCGTCGGCCGAAAATTGCCTGCCTTCGGCGCATTTTGGCGGCAATTGATTCTGGTTGACGCGGTAAACTACGCAAATTCTTCGGGTTTACCCACCCGACACTGCTTTCTCCTCTCTTACCGCCTCAGGAATCCCCCGTCATGTTTGACCGCAACCTTACCTTGTCCAAGGCTGACCCGGACGTTTGGGCCGCCATCCAGAAGGAAGACGTTCGCCAAGAGCAGCACATCGAGCTGATCGCTTCGGAGAACTACGCCAGCCCGGCCGTCATGGAAGCCCAAGGCACGCAGCTCACGAACAAGTACGCCGAAGGCTACCCGGGCAAGCGTTACTACGGCGGTTGCGAATACGTGGATGTGGTCGAGCAACTGGCTATCGACCGCCTGAAGCAGATTTTTGGCGCTGAAGCCGCCAACGTACAACCGAACTCGGGCTCGCAAGCGAACCAGGGCGTGTACATGGCCGTGCTCAAGCCGGGCGACACCGTGCTGGGCATGAGCCTGGCTGAAGGCGGCCACCTGACGCACGGCGCGTCGGTCAACGCTTCCGGCAAGCTGTACAACTTCATCTCGTACGGCCTGGACGAAAACGAAGTCCTGAACTACGCGCAAGTCGAGCAGCTGGCCAAGGAACACAAGCCCAAGCTGATCGTGGCCGGCGCGTCGGCATACGCCCTGCACATCGACTTCGAACGCATGGCCCGCATCGCCCGCGAAAACGGCGCGCTGTTCATGGTCGACATCGCCCACTACGCGGGTCTGGTCGCCGGCGGCGCCTATCCCAATCCGGTTCCCCATGCCGACTTCGTCACGTCGACCACGCACAAGTCGCTGCGCGGCCCGCGCGGCGGCGTCATCATGATGAAGGCCGAGCACGAGAAGATCGTCAATTCGGCCATCTTCCCCGGCATTCAAGGCGGCCCGCTGATGCACGTCATCGCCGGCAAGGCCGTGGCTTTCAAGGAAGCGCTGGAGCCCGGCTTCAAGGACTACGCGCAACAAGTGGTCAAGAACGCCAAGGTGCTGGCCGACACGCTGGTCAAGCGCGGATTGCGCATCGTGTCCGGCCGTACGGAAAGCCACGTCATGTTGGTTGACCTGCGCTCCAAGGGCATCACCGGCAAGGAAGCGGAAGCCGTGCTGGGCCAGGCCCACATCACGGTCAACAAGAACGCCATTCCGAACGACCCGGAAAAGCCCTTCGTGACCAGCGGCATCCGCCTGGGCACCCCGGCCATGACCACGCGCGGTTTCACTGAAGCCGACGCCGAACTCACCGCCAACCTGATCGCCGACGTGCTGGACAACCCGCGCGACGAAGCCAACATCGCCGCCGTGCGTGCCCGCGTCAACGAGTTGACCTCGCGCCTGCCCGTGTACGGCAAGCGTTAAGCCATACGCGGTAAACAGTCAGCCTGCGCGGTTCGCCGCGCGGGCGACGGATTAAGGGACGGCCCCGCAAGGCGCCGTCCCTTTGCTTTGCGCGGCACTGCGGTATCCTCGCGCCATTCAGCGAAAATATTAGGGACAAATTAATCCCTGTCGGCGCTTCCCATGGGCGCGTCGTTACAATATGCTCAAATTTTGCCATTCGTGCCTATAGGGAACACACATGCGGTGTCCATTTTGCGGCAATGCCGAAACGCAGGTCGTCGACAGCCGGGTGTCGGAAGAGGGCGACGCCATCCGTCGCCGCCGCCGTTGCCTGTCCTGTGACAAGCGATTCACCACCTACGAGCGGGTGGAACTTGCCATGCCTTCCATCGTGAAGCGCAATGGCAGCCGCAGCGACTACGATCCCGTCAAGCTGCGCGCCAGCCTGAGCCTGGCCCTGCGCAAGCGACCCGTCAGTACTGAAGACGTGGACGCCGCGGTCGCACGCATCGAAGAGCAATTGCTGGCCAGCGGGCTACGCGAAGTGCCGTCGGAACATATCGGCGAGCTGGTCATGAACGAGCTGCGCAAGCTGGATAAGGTGGCGTACGTTCGCTTTGCCTCGGTCTACAAAAGCTTCGAGGACATCGGCGAATTCGTCGAGGCCATCCGTGAAATGCAGGGGCCACTGCTGCCCGGCAAGTTGCGCAAGGAATAAGTCGACGTTCGCAGAGGCCGGCGTTGTCGGGCGGTGCCGATATGGCGGTGAAACAGCGGCGCTTCGGCGCCGCTATTGCATGGGCGCCGAACGCGCCAGGCTGGGGGATTGGGGCTGAAATTTGCGCCAAACGCGGCGCATGTGCTGGGCAGATCCGAACCCGGATTTTTCGGCCACGCGCTCCAGGTCCAGCCGGGTTTCACGCAGCAAGTCGCGCGCCAGCGCCACCCGGATCTGGTACAGGTAATCCATCGGTGTGCAGCCGGCATGCTCACGGAACAGCCGGGTAAGGTGCCGAGGGCTGGTGTACGCCTGGTCCGCCAACGATTGCGCGGACCATGGCGCGGCGGGATCGCGAATCACCGCGTCCTGCACGAGGTGCACGGTGGGGTGCATGTGGCTGCGGTGTTCCAGCCATGGCGACAGCGCGGTATCGGTGCCCGCGCGGCGCTGGTAGACGACCATCTCGCGCGCGACCTCGCTGGCCACGCGCGGCCCGCAGTGACGCGCGACCATATGCAGCGCCAGGTCGATGCCGGCGGTGATGCCCGCGCTGCTGACCAGGTTGCCGTCTTCGATGAAGATGCGGTTGTCATGCACGCGGGCGCTGGGATCAATACTGCTCAGTTGCGCCAGGCATGAGTGGTGGGTGGTGCAGTCGCGCTGGCGGGTCAGCCCCGCCGAGGCCGCAAACAGCGCGCCCGCGCACACCGTCATCAGCGTGAAGCCGTCGGCGGGATGGCGGACGGCCAGCCACTTGATGATGGCGTGCGCGTCGGGGTCCTCCAGACGGGTATGTTGGCCGACCACGCCCGAAATAATGACCATCGCATTGGCTGGCAGCGTCGCCGGCAGTGGCCGGATGCGGGCCAGATGCAAGCCCGTAATCCCACTTTCCACTTCCGGTGAGGGTCCGCAAAAGTGCTGTTCGAACGTACCCGGGCACAGCTTGTTGGCCACGCGGAACGCTTCCGCCGGCCCCGCCAGGTCCAAGAGAACAATGCCGCGCGGTAGAACGAAATACACCGGAATCATGGGTGCCCGGCCTCGTTTCAGCCCGCCAGCGCGTCCGCTGCCCGCGCAATGCGCGCGAAGCGGCCGTTCAGTACCAGTTCGGTATGGTCGCGAATCTCGGCCGGGCTGTAATGCTTGCCCGAAGGGCTTTGCATCGCGAAGGTCAGCGTGGCGTCCGTCGGAAACACCACTTTGAAACCCGCATCGCTGGCGTGGCGCGAGGTGGTTTCGCAGCATTGTTCAGTGCGGATGCCGCTGACGATGACGCCTTCCACCCCGTTTTCACGCAACCAATCGTGCAGCGTTGCGCCGTTGGCATCAACCGCAAACAGCGACGAATGCACGGTTTTGTGGAAAACGGCCGTGGGCGAAACGCGGAGCTCGGCAAGCGTTTTGACTTGTCCCGAAGCCAGCGAGAAGGGGTTGGAGGCGTCGTCCGACGGGCTTTTGTGAAACACCTGCAGCACCGGAATGTCTTTGGCGCGCGCCGAATCGATCAGGCCCTGGAGCTGCGTCACGAACGCGGGGTACTCGGTTTCGTCCCAAAACGGACGTTGCCGAAAAGACTCTTGGACGTCGATGACGATCAGTGCTTGTTTCATGGTCCGGCCTCCAGGCCTAGGGTTTTTGAGGGGGTAGCGGTATTCTGCGACGCCTTGCGGCGCCCGGCGAGCCATTCCCGGGCCCGTTATCGGCCCAAAACGGACATTCCTGTTGCGAGGTCCCTGCCAGCAGCTTACCCCTATCCGCGGCCTGCCGGAACGACCGCATGCGCGTCGCCGGACATACAATTCCGCCATGACACACCCAAGCGAATCCGACGATATTTCCTGGATGCGCCGCGCCCTGGCGCTGGCCGAAAGCGTGCTTTACACCACCGCGCCGAACCCGCGCGTAGGCTGCGTCATCGTGCGCGATGGGCAAGTGCTGGGAGAGGGCGCCACGCAGCCTCCTGGCGGCCCTCATGCCGAAATCGGCGCGTTGCGTGACGCCAAGGCGCGTGGCCACGACGTAACAGGCGCCACGATCTACGTCACGCTTGAGCCCTGCAGCCATTTCGGGCGCACACCGCCTTGTGTTGACGCCGTGCTGGCGGCCCGGCCGGCGCGCGTGGTCGTCGCCATCGGCGACCCCAACCCGCTGGTCAACGGGCAGGGGCTGGCGCGCTTGCGCACCGCCGGCATCCACGTGACGACGGGGGTGTGCGAGCAAGAAGCGCTTGCGCTGAATGCCGGTTTTATTTCGCGCATGAGCCGCGGCTTGCCCTGGGTTTGGATGAAGATGGCGGCGTCGCTGGATGGGCGCAGCGCGCTGCATAACGGAATGTCCCAATGGATTACCGGGCCGCAAGCCCGGGCGGATGGCCACCGGTGGCGCGCGCGCAGCTGCGTCGTGCTGACCGGGATGGGCACCGTGTTGAAAGACAATCCGCTGCTGAACGTGCGCGACGTCGACACACCGCGCCAGCCGCGCAAAGCCGTCGTTGATGGCCAATTTGCCATTCCCGAAGATGCCCGCCTGTTCGATGGGGGGCCAGTGATTCTGTTCACCGCGCGCGAAGATGCCGCCAAGGCCTCACGGCTGGCCGACAAGAACGCGCGCGTCATCCTCATGCCGGGGGCCGTGCCGGGTCGCGTGGACCTTGGCGGCATGATGCGCTGGTTCGCGCAAGCAGAGTTCAACGAAGTGCACGTCGAGGCCGGTGCCGGCCTGAGCGGCGCGTTGGTTGGCGCGGGCTGCGTCGACGAATTGCTGTTGTATCTGGCGCCTGTCTTGCTTGGCGATGCGGCGGGCATGGTCCGTTTGCCCATGCTTGAGCACTTGGATGCCGCGCACCGCTACGAATTTATCGATAGCGTCATGGTGGGCGCGGACCTGCGTTTGCGTGCTCGCGTGCAAGCCACTTGGCGCGAGCTGATGCAGCGCGTGGCGTTGCCGACGTCGGTTTGATGCGGTCTTGGTTTGAACATCGTCGCACGTTCAAGGCAAGGTGCTAGCACTCGTCACAGGCGGCTGCCAATCGCGTTTTTCGCGACGCATTGACGATGCTTTGCGTCGTGTTCGGCACGGCAATTGCGGCAAAGTTTGCGACTGTTTGCTCGCTCCTTTGCTTGCTGAAAACCCGCATTACGATTTTGATCATTACGCCAAATGAATTGCCACAAAACCGTCAATTGGCTTTAGCATAGACACATGACTTGGCGCTTCCTGCCTGCGGCCATCACCGCAAAGTGCTATGCGCCCACGTCACCACGGATTCCCGTGCCGCAGTATCGGCGCTGTTTCATAACCGACCGGCACGCTGCTGAATGAAGCGCAACGCGCTCTTCAGAACGTTCGCCGCCATCGCATGGCGGACGCATCGAGCTACTGCTCGAATCATAAGAATCCACCGGGATATCGCTCATCCCTTCAAATCATTGCCGTCCATTTCATGTGCGGTCGCACCACGCATGGCTGCCATAGCAATATGCTGAAGATGAGCGAGTTAACTTATTCACGTAAGTTGCATTCCCTGACGGAACTTGCGTCAGGCGCTTGCAGCCTAACTGGAAAGGGTCCGACCGTGCTTCATGGTTGATGTGTGGCGAAAGCAACATAACAACTGGCCGAAAACGCCAAACGCGAGATTGACTGGTAAAGCGTCGGCACTTAGGCACAATGGGGACACGTAGGCGTAGTGAATTTTTCGCGTGTTGTAGGAGGTTTCCGTGCAAAACATCGTCGAAGGCTTCAAGTCGCAGTATGCAAGAGAGCAGGAGTCAGAGCTTTCTCTTGAGGAGTATCTGAACCTCGCCAAACGTGATCCCATGGCGTATGCCAGCCCCGCTGAGCGCATGCTGGCGGCGATCGGCGAACCCGAAGTCGTGGATACGCGCAACGACCCACGTCTTTCCCGTTTGTTTTCCAACCGGACCATCCGGCGCTATCCGGCGTTTCAGGAGTTCTACGGCATGGAGGACGTGATCGGTCAGATCGTCGCGTTCTTCAAACACGCCGCGCAAGGGCTGGAAGAGCGCAAGCAAATCCTTTATCTGCTGGGCCCCGTCGGTGGCGGTAAGTCATCCATCGCCGAACGTCTGAAGGCCCTGATGGAAAGCTATCCCATCTATGCCCTGAAGGGTTCCCCCGTCAATGAATCGCCGCTGGGCTTGTTCCATCCGGAACGCTTTGGCGACACGCTTGAAAAGGAATACGGCATTCCGCGCCGGTACCTGACGGGCATCATGTCGCCGTGGGCGGTCAAGCGGCTGAAGGAGTTCGACGGCGACATCTCGCAATTCCGTGTCGTGCGCTTGAACCCGTCGGTGTTGCGTCAAGTGGCCATCGCCAAGACCGAACCGGGCGACGAAAACAACCAGGACATTTCCTCGCTGGTCGGCAAGGTCGACATCCGCAAGCTGGATCGACATTCGCAAGACGACCCGGACGCTTACAGCTACTCCGGCGGCTTGTGCCTGGCGAACCAGGGGCTGCTGGAATTCGTGGAAATGTTCAAGGCCCCGATCAAGATGCTGCACCCGCTGCTGACGGCCACGCAGGAAGGCAACTTCAAGGGCACCGAAGGCTTTTCCGCGATTCCGTTCAACGGCACGATCCTGGCGCACTCGAACGAATCGGAATGGCAGACCTTCCGCAACAACAAGCACAACGAAGCGTTCCTTGATCGTATCTATATCGTCAAGGTGCCGTACTGCTTGCAGGTGTCTGAAGAAGTCCGCATCTACGAAAAGCTGTTGCATCACAGCTCGTTGTCGGCCGCACCTTGCGCGCCGGGAACGCTGGATATGATGGCCCAGTTCTCCGTGCTGACGCGTCTGAAGGAACCTGAAAACTCCAGCATCTATTCCAAGTTGCGCGTCTATGACGGCGAAAGCCTGAAAGACGTGGACCCTAAGGCCAAGGCGCTCCAAGAGTACAAGGACTACGCGGGCACCGATGAAGGCATGAATGGGGTGTCGACGCGTTTCGCGTACAAGATCCTGTCCAGCGTCTTCAACTACGACCAGACCGAGGTAGCGGCCAACCCCGTGCATCTGATGTATGTGCTTGAGCAACGCATCGGGCGCGAAGACTATCCGGAAGAAATTCGTCGCCGCTATCTTGAATTCATCAAGGGGTTCCTGGCGCCGCGTTATGCGGAATTCATCGGCAAGGAAATCCAGACCGCCTATCTTGAGTCGTATTCGGAGTATGGCCAGAACATCTTTGACCGCTACGTCACGTTTGCCGACTGCTGGATTCAGGACGAAGAATTCCGTGATCCGGAAACGGGCGAAAGCTTCGATCGCAGCGCGTTGAACGACGAGCTGGAAAAGATCGAGAAGCCGGCAGGTATTGCGAACCCGAAGGACTTCCGCAACGAGATCGTGAACTTCGTGCTGCGGGCGCGCGCCAATAACAATGGCCGCAACCCGACCTGGACCAGCTATGAAAAGCTGCGCGAAGTGATCGAGAAGAAGATGTTCTCGAATACGGAAGATCTGCTGCCGGTGATTTCGTTCAACGCCAAGGCTTCGGCCGAGGACAAAACGAAACACCAGAGCTTTGTGGATCGCATGGTGGAAAAGGGCTACACGGAAAAGCAGGTCAGGCTGCTGTGCGAGTGGTACCTCCGAGTGAGGAAGTCTTCCTGAGCGAGGTGAATCATGAATTCACTGATCGATCGCCGTCTTAACGGGCGCAATAAAAGCGCCGTCAACCGCGAGCGTTTTTTGCGGCGCTACAAGGACCAGATCCGCAAGGCGGTTCACGGGATGATCCGTGACCGCTCCATTCAGGATATGGATCAAGGCGGAGAGATCAACCTGCCCGCCCGGGATATTTCCGAGCCGACTTTCCGGCACGGATCGGGCGGTGACCGCGAAATGGTCCACCCTGGCAATCGCGAGTTTGCCAAGGGTGACACCATCGACCGGCCGCAGGGAGGCCAAGGCGAGGGCGGATCCGAGCCGGGCGAAGGGGAATCGGTCGACCAATTCACCTTCAGCCTGTCACGGGCCGAGTTTCTGAATCTGTTCTTCGAGGACCTGGAACTGCCGCATCTGGCGCGCAACCAGTTGGGCGAAGTCAGCCAAAAGAAGTGGCAGCGCGCGGGCTACACCACGACCGGTTCGCCCAGCATGTTGAGCATCAGCCGTACGCTCAAGTCATCGCTGGCCCGTCGGGTTTCACTGAACGTAAAGGCCCGTGCCGACCTCGAAGACGCGGAAAAGGCCTTGGCCGATGCACGCGCGGCGGGTGCGCCCGCCGCGACGATCCGCACGCTGGAGCAGGACGTCGAAGATTGCCGCGAGCGCCTCGCCCGTGTGCCGTTCCTTGATGACCTTGACCTGCGCTACCGCAATCGCGTGTCCGTGGCCATCCCGATGGCGCGCGCGGTCATGTTCTGCCTGATGGACGTGTCCGGTTCCATGGACGAAGGCAAGAAGGACCTGGCCAAGCGCTTCTTCACGCTGCTGTATCTGTTCCTGTCGCGCAAGTACGAACACGTGGACCTGGTTTTCATCCGCCACACCGACAACGCCGAGGAAGTCGATGAGCAGACCTTCTTCTACGACCCCAAGAGCGGCGGCACCATTGTGTTGTCGGCATTGGAACTGATGCGCGAAATTCTGGAAAAGCGCTATCCGCCTTCGGCGTGGAACGTGTACGCGGCGCAAGCCAGTGACGGCGATTCGTTTGGCGCCGACGCCGGTAAAAGCGCGCGCTTCCTGGCGGAACACTTGCTGCCGTCGACACGGTATTTCGCCTATATCGAAATTCCCGACTCGCAAGAGGCTCGCAAGAGCAGCCTGTGGGCCGAGTATGAACAGAAGCTGGAGCCGCATTTCGTTATGCGGCGCATCTGCGATCGCGGCGAAATCTTTCCCGTGTTCCATGACCTGTTCAAGAAGGAAACCGCATGAATGCCATCGTGGGTGCTCTCGTGGAGCCGAAATCGGCCGGCGGGGCTCGGCCGATTTCCCAAGGTTCCGAATGGACGTTCGAACTGATCCAGTCCTATGACGACGCGATTTCCAAGGTCGCGGCCGAGTACGGCCTGGATACGTATCCGAACCAGATCGAGGTGATTACCTCGGAACAAATGCTGGACGCCTATGCGTCGGCCGGCCTGCCCATCGGCTATCCGCACTGGTCGTACGGCAAGGAATTCATCCGCAACGAGCAATACTATCGGCGCGGCATGCAGGGCCTGGCTTACGAAATCGTCATCAACTCCAACCCCTGCATCTCGTACCTCATGGAAGAAAACTCCATGACGATGCAGGCGCTGGTGATTGCGCACGCCTGCTACGGTCACAACTCGTTCTTCAAGGGCAATTACCTGTTCCGGCAATGGACCGACGCCGATGGCGTGCTGGACTATCTGGTGTTCGCGCGCAAGTATGTGATGTCGTGTGAAGACCGCTACGGCATTGACGCCGTCGAGGCGCTGCTGGATTCCTGCCACGCGCTGTCCCACCACGGGGTTGATCGCTACAAGCGTCCGGCGCCCATGTCGCTGAAGGAAGAGGCCGCGCGCCAAGCCGAGCGCAAGGAACATGCGCGGCTGCAATACAACGACCTGTGGCGCACCTTGCCTCGCTTGGAAACGGACAAGGACACGCGCACGGAAACGCCCGCGTTCCCCCCCGAGCCCGAAGAGAACTTGCTGTACTTCATTGAGAAGTACTCGCCCAAGCTGGCGCCGTGGCAGAAAGAGCTGGTGCGTATCGTGCGCAAGATCGCCCAGTACTTCTACCCGCAGACGCAGACCAAGGTCATGAACGAAGGGTGGGCCACGTTCTGGCACTACACGATCCTGAACCGCTTGCATGAAAAAGGACTGGTCAACGACGGCTTCATGATGGAGTTTCTGCAAAGCCATACCAACGTGGTCAGCCAGCGCGGCTTTGATGAGCGCGGTTATGGCGGCATCAACCCGTACGCGCTGGGCTTTGCCATGATGACGGACATCCGCCGCATCTGCGAAGCCCCTACCGACGAGGACCGCCGGTGGTTCCCTGACATCGCGGGCGGCGACTGGCAAAAAACGTTGGACTTCGCCATGCGCAACTTCAAGGACGAGTCCTTCATTTCGCAATACCTGTCGCCGCGCCTGATCCGGGAGTTCCGCTTCTTTGCCATCTCGGATCATCAAGCTAACCCGAAGCTGGAAGTGGCTGCCATCCACAACGACGAAGGCTATCGCGACATCCGCCGGCTGTTGGCCGCGCAGCACAATCGCGACAACCAGGTGCCCGATATCCAGGTGGTTCGCTTCAATCGCGATTCGGACCGTTCCTTGGTGCTGCGGCATTTGAAAAGCCGTGGCCGCCCCTTGGCCGGGGATGACGCCGAGCAGGTGATGAAGCATCTGGCGCGCTTGTGGGGCTTCAAGGTCCGCCTTGAAGAGACCGAGCCGGACGGCACCGTCAGCTCATACCGCGAACAGGAACCGCCCGCCGCGCACTAAGGGCCGGGACGCACCACGGCGAACCTGTGGTGCGTCCCCGCTTTTTCCCTGGCTTGCCTCGCTACTTCGAAACCTGCTAGAATCGCGGATTCGCAATTTTCGCAGCGTCTTTTTGGCTGCCGAAAAGTGTCGATTAGGACAGGTGGCCGAGCGGTTGAAGGCGCACGCCTGGAAAGCGTGTATACGTCAAAAGCGTATCGGGGGTTCGAATCCCCCTCTGTCCGCCAAGATTTGTACCGGTATTGCCGAGCAATGCCTTGAAACCCGCACCAGCCTTAGCTGTGCGGGTTTTTTCTTGCCCGGGTTTGCCCAGTAAGCACCACTAGAAGCAACCTCATAAATCGGGTACTTTCGCGGGTATCGCGGCCCCCAGAGGCCAAAACCCGAAAAAAGTACCCGTTTTTCATAGGGGAGATATGGCCACGCTCGCCAAGCTGACAGACACCGCAATCCGCGCCGCCAAGGGTCGGGAAAAGCCCTACAAGATGGCCGACGGCGGCGGCTTATATATCCTCGTCAAACCCGACGGTACGCGCTACCGCTGCAACTACCGGCACGCGGGCAAAGACCGGACGATGGCTCTGGGCGTGAATCGCAATGCGGATCAGTGTATCGGATGATCCTGAATAGCCGCCAGATTGGGGCCACGTGGTACTTCGCGCGCGAGGCGTTGCTTGATGCCATCGCCGCTGGGCGCAATCAGATCTTCGTGTCCGCGTCGAAAGCGCGGGCGCATGTATTAAAGCAGTACAACACCAGCGGCTTTGGGGCCGTGATGCCCGCCGCTCAGGTGTTCGCACGCAATGAAATTGAGCCGCTCCAGGCTAGGTTGTCCGAGTTAAACGAGTGGCTTGGTATGCCCGTCATGAGGTTCAGGCCCTACGTTGTTGGAGTCCAGACCGAGGGCGACACGGGCGACCGTTCGGCGCGCGTCTAAGGCGATCACCCCTTCCACCAAAAGCCCCGCAGATGCGGGGCTTTTTTTGTCTGTGCCGGGCGTTATTCGCGCTCGCCGCGTCTGGCCCCTGGCTTGATGGCCAGCGGCTCGTTTAGGCACGGTTCACCGGCGACATACCGCCGAAGCTCCGCAACACGGTCGATGATGTCCTGGCGGTGTCGCAGGCCGCCGGCGCTCTTCATGCCCGCGTCCAGGGCCACGATGACGCGCTGAAGGCGCCAGATTTCCCAGGCTAGGGCACAGGCCTCGGCGGTGGGGTTTCGCGCGTACAGCTCGCGTATGCGGGCCGCATGCAGGGGCGCGGGAGGGTTTCGGTCGAACGCGTCCATAGGGTGCCTCTTAACTACTGTATGAGCGTACAGTATGTCGGTCGTTGCGAGGTCTGGCGCGCAGTTCTCCTCCCGCCGCGCCTGCGCGCTAAATGTGCGAGAAAAGACTCAGCCGTGCGTCACCACCCTCAGGCGTCACCGTCGGCGCGCCTCTGCGGGCAGCTCGCGCGCCTCGGCAGGTGACGCAAACCGACGCACTACGGATGCATATCGACGGTTGCGCTTACGGTCCTACGATTGCGGGGCAAGTGCTTGCGGCTCTGGCGCCATTGGGACCGGCACCGCGGCTTCGGCTTTTGTCGTTTCCAGATCTAAAGTGGCGCCGAGTGCGTGTCCGAAGCACTCCAAAAACATGATGTCGTTCAATATTTGATCGGGACCCGTTGACTGACCAGGATTAAGGGCGTGCGCAATACCATTACGCCTTTCAAAGAAGCTCTCCATTTCGGTGAGCACTTGCCCATGAGCCTTTCCCGGTTCGACCTCGCCAAAGTGCTCCAGAATTTTCTGCTTATCGGCTAATTTTCGGCATACATCCGATAGTCCGCTCACACTAAAAAGACCATTCAGCTCGCTCGGGCGCATGTTGTTTTCGTTGTGAATTAACTCGCGATAGATGTCTTGGGTGAGGTCTCCCTTGCAGAATTCGTAAATGACGCTGAAACGGGCCTGCGCGGTTCCGAATACCTGTTCGCTCCCTGCCGCCGCTGCGGCAGCGTCTAGACGAATTTTGGCAAGCCCATCCATCGTACGCTTCCACGCAGTGGCAATAAGTTTGGCTGGTAATTTGCTAACGGAATTGACCTTTGTGACGACTGAACGAGCGTACTCGCGAGCCATTTCACGAATGAACTCTTCGAACGTGGCTGCCAATAAGAGCGTTGCTGAATTGGCGGCTGCAACTCTGGCTTTCGGCGCCTTATCCGGTTCGCTGAAGGCGTTGACGACCAATCTTATCGCTTCTAAATCGTCGGTAAACTCTTCGACGATAAGTTGAAATTCGGTCACCACGCGATCACCCTTTTATGAATATGTTAGTCATGAGTGCTATACGCTCTTTTACGGCCTTCGCAGTGTTCCCTTGGCCCGTAAGAATGGCTTGTTGCTCACTGGCGCCGAGCGCATCGCTGAGTCGGCGACGAACCTCTACCGCATCTGCCGTGATTTCGCTGCGACGATTCCACAAATTATTTATAGCGACCATCGATGAATCGTACATAGCTGCGGACACTCGTGTACGACCCTTGCCGTCTGCAGGCAACAGGAATGGCTTGCCCTCAAACAGTTCGTACAAGAACGAGAACCGCTCTTGAAATTCGCGTTTGAACGGTTCCACTTCTTCCGCAGAAATTTGGGCTTGCATCGCTCGATCCAACATTGCCTTCATCGATCCACGGATGTTGTCTTCTTCCTTGAGGGCGAAGTAGCGGAGAATCAGCTGGCAATCTCCCATCGTGGCAAATAGTTGGTTTTTTTGTCGGCTCTGGTTTTCGTAGTACTGGCCTGGGTCGCTTTCTGAGTAGCGCGGAATGTCAAAGACATCGGCGAACAGGTCGTATCGAGTCAGCTCAATGATGACTTGGTTAAAGTTGCCCGGGTTGAGCGCATTACGTATTTCCTGGGGATTCAGCTTTGTGCCCCCGGTGTTCAGTCGATCAAAAATGATGCGACGTATGTCCGTAAAGCTCAATTGGCCGGCACTTTTATCCGGCCCGCTTTCCAAAAGCAACACTATCGCTGAAAGGCTCGCGCGGTCTAATGCCCGTTTGATGCGCGGCGGACACTTGGAATAGCGAAGCCCGTTGAGCGGCTTGAGCACCGTTAGCGCGGTAAGCGCGAATTCGCCTGCCAGGAACTCCCGTACTGCGTTGAGGCGTTGTTGTCCATCCATAACCTCGTACCGCGCTGCTTCGCTTTCATACAGAAATACGGGGGGGACCGGAATGTTCAGCAACAGGGATTCAATAAGGCGCGATTTTTGAACGGGGGTCCAGCGCAGCCGGCGCTGATACTCGGGACGTAGATTCAGCACCTCTCCCCTGTCGATAAGATCGCGGAGTTGGGGCAGAAAAAAATTGTTTGTCTGATAGATGATTCGGAAGGCATTCTTTGCAAAGAACTCATCGGGTTCCACGTGCTCCTGCCCTTGCTCTGGCTGTACCGCATCGGACTCCTGATCCGCGTCTCCCATTACGACTTCTATCGACATTGTGAACTCCAAATTTTGGCTGCAGAAATTGTGTAGTAAAGGACGAGGAATGCCGGTTCCCGATCACTTGGTCTGTTGCGGGTTGTAGCACGGCGACCAATGTTCTGCGCTTGCGCCGTCGGTCAAACTCTGCGCAGATTTGGGGAGGGGCTGGGAAAACCTAACCTTCCTAACCTCACCTTAAAATAATGCCTAAGGCATTGATTTTATAAGGAAATATTGGTTAGGTTTAAGATCTAACCTGACCTAACCTAGAACCTAACTCCGCTGTAAGTTATTGATCTATTTAGATATCTGTTTTTTATAAAGTTAGGGTACAGAAACCTAACCGGGTTAGGCTTTGGTTAGAAAAAGGTTAGGTTTTGCGAATGCTCGGACACCCGCATGAATAAAGGCTCTCCGGCCATTTCGCTAGGTATGGTTACGAAGGTTAGGTTTTGCTCAGCCCCTCCCGGGATTTTTGGCAGCGCCATTTTTTGGCTGGTTTCGGGTTCGCGTGTCTCTTCTGAGCAAGTGTTGATGCCGCTGGTCTTGACCAGATCTGCATACGCTCCGGCAGGTCTTGGGCGTGGCCACATCGGAGCGCGGGCCGCCGGCGGCGCGCTGGCCAAGCACGGGTGCACCAGGTCGCGGGGGATTTGATGGCAATCCCCCGGCGATGGCTGGAAGACGTGGCATGGCATCGGATCCCGCAATGGGATTCACATCCGGCTTAGGGTATGTTTGAGGGTACTTTTCGTTTGTCGAACTGGCCAGATCTAGCAATTACGACGTGTTTGGCCAGTTGTCCGGGTGACCCTCTGTCCGCCAAGAATACTGATGGCAAGGCAATTGCCCTTCACGTTGTACCGATCCGATCGGTGCGCATGAAATACATAAGGCCCTCGCCTTCGATGAAGTCGGGGGCCTTTTTGTATTGCGGGCGGCTGTGCGGCTACAGGTAGCGCAACGTGAACGTCACCGAACCATCAAGCTGGATTTCCTTGGACGTCGGCAAAGCCGCGGTTCTGTTCAGCACAGGTGTCACGGCCAAACTGACGGACGCGGTTGTGATGGGCATGGCGGAGGCGTCTTTGCCGAACGAGTACTCGTCGGTCGGATTGACGTTGATGGTGTCCATGGCTGATTGAACCGGCCAGCTTGTGCTGCCGCTGGGACGGGAAAGAACCATGGACGTGCTCAGGAAGGGCGGGACGCCATCAACAACAGTGGCCTGGGGGCGCACCAGCAGCACGACGGCGCCGATCTTGACATCATCGATACGGCCCAGCCCCCAAGCATGGGGTGCGCCGTTCACCGGGTTTTGATAAGGCCAGGGCATGCCGGCGGCGCTGGCTTCCTGATGCGTGATAGCACTGTCCGGACGGTTTTCATGGACCGTGAACGCGACGCGCGTCGGGCCGCCACAAACGATTTCCAAGCGGGGGCGTTCTTCGGGCAGCAACGTGCCGTTGTGGTTCAGGCTTTGAAACTGCAACGTCCCGAAATCGATGGCACCCCCCCCGCCAAACCCCAGGTTGCAAGCTGGCGGAGTGAGTTGACCGGCGATGACCAGGTTCGCTTGGCCGGTCGCGGCATGCGTGCTGCTTGCAGCGGCCAGGGCCAAGCAGGCGAAAAGACGTGGCGCGGTTGTCATCCTGTCAGCAAACATGGTCACGATCGTGCGTATGCCACTGGAACGTATTCACAGGTAACGCAAAGTGAACGTGATCGACCCATCCAACGGAATTTCGTTCGCGGACGGCAAGGTCGCCGGTTGGGCAATCATGGGCGTGAGCCCCATTGTCAATTGCGCGTTCGTGATCGGTACGGCGGGGCCGCCAATCGGGCCGAACGAGTATTCGAGGTCAGGGCTGAGGTTCAGGGAGTAATGCGACGACGCCAACGACCAGCTACTGCTGCCCGTGGGGCGTGCAAGGACCTTCTGCGCACCGGCCGTGGTCAGCAGCACGCCATCGACCGTGGTGGTAGCGGGGGTGATCAGTCCGATCAAGGCGCCGGTCTTGATTTTTTGGCCGTCCGCAAAGCCCAGGCCCCAGGAATACTTGTTGCCGTTTTCGGGGTTTTGGTACGGCCAGTTCAGGTTGGGAGCTTCCTGGATCGTGATGCCCGAGCCTGCGCGGTTATCCAGCGCGACAACGCTGACGCGGGTGGGTCCGCCGCAGTTGATTTGCAGGGCGGTGTCTTTGCTGCCCAGGTTCGTGCCATTGTTGTCCAAGGCGTTGAACGCGATGACGTCAAAGTCCAGCGTTGCGTTGCCGCCGAAATGAGCATTGCATGCCGGCGGCATGAGCTTGCCCGTCACATTGAGGTCACTATTGCCCGCAGCATGCGATGCGGCAGCCAGCGTGGCAAAGGCCACGCCGACGAAGAATTGGTTTTTCATGATGAACGTTCCTGATGTGAACAAATGCCGTCCACGGAAGACAGCGAGCGAGCTGGCCCTGGCGTTATGCAATGGCAGCGGCGCTGTGCGGCCGTTGAAGGCCGCACAGCCGGACGCCGCGCTTGTTTTAAGGGCTTGTTCGATTGCGACAGGGCGCCACAGCGCGCCCTACGCAATGGGCTTACAGGTAGACCAGCGAGATCGTGGCGCTGCCATTCAGGTCAATGGCAGTGCTGGTCGGCAGAGCGGCAGCGCGGTTGATCGTCGGGGTGACGGTAAGCGAGCCGGTTACCGAAGCGACCGCAGCCGGCGTGGCGCCGGTGCCCGGCGAACCCAGGAAGAACGCATAGGTGTTATTGGGGCTGATGAATTGCCGCTGAATGGCCTCGGAGGACCACGTGCGCTTGTCCGCGCTGTAGAGGACGGTGGCCTTGGTGTCGTCGGCTTGGACGTCGCCTTCCTTGAAGCCGAACATGTAGCCGCCGATAGGAATCTGCGTGTCGTCGGCGCCGGCAACGGAGCCAAGGCCGAAGATGAACGGGTCGCCGATGGTGGAGCTGTTTGAGCCCCACGCATTGACGTTCAACGAGGCTTTCAGAACTTTGCTGCTGGCGCGGTTGTCTACAACGTGCAGGCCCACGCGCGTCTTGCCGTTGCAGGTGATGTTCAGGCCGATGGTCTTGGATTCCAGTTTGGTACCGTCGTGAGCGAGCGAGTTGAATGCGTGCTCACCGAAGTTCAGTATTCCCCCACCAGCCAGTTCAAGGTTGCACGAAGGCGGGGTGATGCGACCGATGATTGTCAGGTCCGCGGTGGGAGCAGCTTGAGCCGAGGCGGCGATCAAAAAGCTTGCGGCGAGAAGGCCACGCAGGGCGGGCAGAGGGCGTACCGAGTGATTCATGACTATCCAATTTCTGGTGGGACAAAGGAATCACTCTAGGAGACGGATGCCTTTTAGGATATAGGCATGAGCCTAATCTTCATTACAGTTGCGTAAACGGCTGCGTTACTATTTGTCCACGTTGGTTTTTCGCTCAACGAGAATCAGTGGAAAATCTGGGCTCTACCGGGGAATTCCATATTGTCAGCCTCCCATTTCTATCCGTTGCGCATCGCAATCCTGGATGATCATCCGGTAGTGCGGGCTGGCATGTCTGCCTACCTCTCGCAGAACCGGGACATTTTTGTCATCGGTGAGTTCGAGACCAGTCGCGACATGATTCGGGCGCTTGCGGCCCAGCCGGTCGACGTGCTTTTGATCGACTATTCGCTCGGCCCGGCCGAGGTCGACGGCATTTCGCTGATCAAGATGCTGCGCATCAAGTTTCCCGACGCGCGCATCTTGGTGTTTTCCGCGCTCTACGACCCCGCAACCGTTGCGTTGGCCTTGCGTTCCGGTGCGCACGGCTTTGTGGGCAAGGGCGGACGCGAAGAGGAAATCGTGCTGGCGCTGCGCAAGGTGGCGGCGGGCGGCATCTACTGCGATCCCCAGATGACGTATCTGCTGTCTGGCGCAAGCACCGAACAGATCGAGCCCTTGGCGGGCGCCACGCCTTCGGATGACACGAGCTTGTCCGCATCGACGAGCGGCCTGCTGGATGGCGCATCGTTGTCGGGTCGCGAACGTGAGGTGATTCGCTGCTTGCTCGCGGGCATGACCATTTCCGACATTGCGATCAAGTTTGGCCGCAGCCCCAAAACCATCAGTGCGCAAAAAGGCACGGCCTATCGAAAACTGGGCGTCACCACGGACAACGGCTTGTTCAAGCTGTGCGGGCTTTTGTAAGCCCAACGCTCACCGCCATGGACGGCGAACGGCCCCTGCTATCGATCCACCAATTCAAGCTGTAAGGTCGCCGACCATTCCGTCTGGTCCGCGACGCGTATGTCGGCATCGCTTACTTCCGGGTTCAACGCGATCTGGGCGGTAAGACTGCGTCCGGCGCGGCCGTTCTCCAGCATCACGATGTCTCCGGGCCGCAGGGCGATGCGGGGCTGAGCACCCTGGAGCGCGTCGGGGTTGATGACACGAGTTTCGTCGCCGTCAATCCGGACGTGGCTGAGCGTGACGTGCAAAGCACCGCTGCCTGCGAACTTGGCGGCGCCGAGATGTCCGGGGGCGGCATTCAGGCGCAGTGCGATGGGGCGCGCGGTAGGGCAGCTGACGGTCAGGGGCACCACACGCGGCTCAAGCCGGTAGCGCTGATTGCCATCCAGACTTAGCTGCCCAGCCGTGAAGCTGCCGTAGTCGACAACGGCTTGGCCGAATGACACCATGCAGCCCGCTGTCGGCGCTGCGGCTGCTGCGCGCGTCATGGACGGTGGGGGAGGCGCTTGCGCCGTGGCAGACGGGGTCCAGGCACCGGTCGCCAGCATCGTTGCCAGCGCCAGCGCGAGCCGACACGATCGAATGAGACGAGTGTGGGCGAGAGTCATGGGGTCCTTTTGCCATAGGCAAGGCTGCGGTCTTTTACGGGGTGCATGTCGCATTGGCACGTTCGTACAAGGCGTTCAGGTCCGGCGTATCGGCGATGTCGAATTCGAGCGTGCACGATGCCTCTTCCGATGGCGCCACGCTGAACGGCGTGGCGCCCGCCAGCATGTCGGGCAGGAATATCTGGCCGCCGCTGCCCACCAGCGTGACGAACACGCCGTTGGCATCCAGCACGGCTGCGCCCTTGGGTACCGGCGTGCCGTCAGCGTAGGCGGCGGTCACAAGCGCGCGGCGCACCTTGACTACCGTGAAGTCCACCGCCGACACCGACCCGCGCGCCGGATCCAGGCTGTAGCGTCCGTTGATCAAGTCCACATTGCGCGCGAGCGATGCCGTGGCGACCTGGATCTGCCCGTTACGGTAGGCCGACAGCGACGGGATGACGGCCCGGCCCCAGGGGTCGGTCCACACGTTGCCGGCCGGCGTGCTCAGGCGCACGCCCGACAGGCCGCCAACGGACGCGATGGCGAACGTGTCCTGCACGCGGTAGGGCGAAAAGCTCAAGCCATGTGCGTGGCCGACCAGCCCGCCGCGAACGCGCGCGGAATGGCTGTATCCGCCCTTGAAGCTGCTAGCCGCCAGGTTCAGTTGTGTATAGGCTGAATTGACACCGACCGAGCCGGAATAACTCGTCTGGCCGTGCGAGCCGGAACTGGCCGCCAGGGTATAGCTGCTTTGCTCGCTGATGGCGCCGCCGGTATTGACGCCGTAGCTCATGCCGTTGTCTTGCCGTTGCATCGACGCGCTGACGCTTTGCTTGCCCAAGGGCAAGCTCACATTCAGGTACATCAGGTCGCCCTGGTTGCGGTGGCTGGAACCCATGTCACGCTCGAATGACAGCGACACGTTGGCCCGACCGAAGCTCTTGCCCCAACTGAAAATGCCGCGCCGCGACAAATGGCCGCGCGTGCTTTGGGATTCGCTGACGTTCATGCTGAAGCCGCCCAGCTTGGATCCGCTCCAGCCCAATCCCGCGCTGATCTGCTGCTTGATGCGGTCTTCGCGAAGGTTCGGGTACCACTGTGTACCGTTCACCGGCCTGTTGGCGTAGTCCAGCACTTCGCTGTAGCCATCCGTGCGACGCAGCAGCGACAGGTTCGAGGACACGCCCGGTAGAACTTGCGCCGCGACGGAAATGATGTGCTGGGCGCCGCTGCGCCCCGTATGGGAATTTTGCGAAAAAGTGCTCTGTACGCCGGTCTGGATGTTGCCGGGCAGAGCCAGATCCGTGCGGGCGCCGACCGAGCGATAGTCCTGCGTCAACAACAAGCCGGCCGCGACGTTGGCGCGCCTGCCCAATGCGATGCCGTATTCCGCCGCCACGACCGGCCGGGAGTCGCCACCTGCCGAGTCCGGTTGCCGCAGCATGCCCAGGCCGCCGGTGAATCCGGTGGCTGCGCCAACGCGATCCACCTGCAACGCCGCCGCCGGCACGTAAAACACGCGCTCTTCGCCCGAGGCTTCGTGAACGACGACCTCAAGATCTTGCGTCAACGACCGGGGCAGTACATCGGTCATGGTGAACGGGCCGGGAGGCACGATGGCGGAGGCTAGTGAAATACCGTTCTGCCGAACTTCGACGCGCGCCTGCGTGTGGGCGATGCCGCTAATGGGGGGGCCTGCGCGATCGTTGCTTTGTAGTGCGGTTTCCGGAAACAGCTGCATGCCGTTGACGGGAACGCCGGCAAACAGCGAGCCGCGCAGATTGATTTGCCCCGCCTGAAAGGTGGTGTGCCACGTGGAAAACGTGCGTTGCGCGTAAGCATCTACGTGGTTCCACGTCGACTTCCCACCGCTATTGGAATAGCTGCTGTTGCTGCGCAGGATCCAGTCGTTCACGTTCAGGCCCAGTTCGGTATAAGCCTGCAGATAGTTCGACCTTCCGCCGATATGGCGTGTCTGGCTGGAAAGCACGTCGTAGTTCAGGATGGCTGCGCGGCCGCCGGATTGATAGATCGTGGCGGTGTGTGATCGATTTATTGCGCCCGGGGGCGCGACGATGTCCACGGTCATGCGCTCGGGCTGTAGCGCGATGGTCGTAGTGGGCCAGGCTTGAAGAAATGAGTCCGGACAGGCGTGAGAGTCGCCGCCTTGCGCTTCGGACACCTTCAGTTCGGCCAAGGTCAGCAATTCCGGCGTCAGGCAGAGCTTGCCGCCGGCATCGAATGTGGCCAAGGCACGCCCGACGCCGCGCCCGTTGACGCTCAGGTGCACGGTGTGCTGCCCCGGCAGGAATTGCGGTCCGTTCTTGAAGTGCGATGCGATGGCCGGATTCAAGCCGCGCGTTTTCAGGGTTTCAAGGTCGAACCCGCCCGTACCGGATTGCGCGATGGCAGCCCGGTGCAGGCACAGCAGGAGGCTTGCGGCGACGAAGGCGCCACCGCGAGCATTGCGTAAGCGGTTGCAGAACATGAAAACCATGAGTGAGCCTGGCGCGCAACGCCCGCCAGACCCCGGTCATTGAGTCTGGCGAGCAAGGCCAAGCGGGTTGATGCCCCGTGGGGGCACGATGCGGTCAGTTCTTGATAGGCGCGTCGAAGGACGAGACTTGATAGCCGTAGACGCTGGCGGGGTACAGGCGAACGCTTGACTGCGCTGCTTGCAGGGGCGCGTCCGTGCCGACCAGTTGTAGCGTTTCACCCGGCAAGATGTAGGTCTTGGGCAGGATCAGCGCCTGGTCGGACGGTTGCACATTGACGCGTTGGTCCATGCGCACGATGTAGGGGCTGGGGTTGTGCACCGTCAGCTTGCCGTCGTGAGCGGCCCACTGCAGCGAGCGCCACGGGGCGTTGTCGTTGGGGACTTTCTTGGGCAGCGCAATCAGCGGGAGATCCTGCCGGATGGTCAGGTGGAGCTTGTTGCCCTGTTCGCCGGTTTGCGGAATGCCTTCGAAAATGGCGCGCTTCATGCGCTGCGCGTCCAGCGGCTTGTCGTGGGTAAGCAGAAAGCGAACCAGCTGCGTTTTGCCAGGAGCCACCACGGCAGCGGGCGGCGAGACCATGACCCAGTTGTCCTGGTCTTCGGCAATGTGTTCGATCATGGAGATCAGCAGCACGGGCTCGTCGCCCGTGTTCTTGATGCCGATCGTGCCTTCGCCGGTTGCTTCGTGCACCAGCACGACCGAGGTTTCAGGCTGTATGCCCATGGCAAGGGCTTGGCTGGCGGGAAAAAGGACTGCAAAAAGGGTTGCCGCGACGATTCGCGGAAAGGAATTCTTGAACATGGGGATATCGCTAAGGCATCGGCCGGAAGGGCCTGGGAAGCATTGCAGTGTAGGAACCTGATTCCTGGCTTGATATAGGCGAGCGCCTATTTCCGGATGTTCAAGTGCAGTGGGCCGGAGCATTGTCGGTCCGGCCCACTTGCGCGCCGCGTGTGGCGGGCTGGCGTATCATCGGCCGCTTTGCGGCGTCACCCTTTTTGGCGTCACCCTTTCGGCGTCACGTTTTGCGGTTCTCGTAGGACGTTTCCAGGATGTCGTCCTCGGGCGTGATGACACCGGGTTCGCCCGGTTGCGCGACGGCGCGTCCGTCACGCGGCATGCCCGCCACGGTCTTGCTCTGGTCCGGCATCGGCAGCGTCTCCGTGCCTTTGCGCGGGTCCGTGGGCGGACGCGGGTCGACGTCTTTGGTGTTGGTGGCGGCGTTCGGGTCAGGGGCAGTTTTCAACATGGCTCATGCTCCGCTTGCGGGCGTCCCAAGATGGCGACGCGCCTGGTTTGCTGAGTTTTATCTTAGTCGCTGCGCGCGCCGACGCGGCCGTTGAGCCTGTCACGTTTGCAAGGGGCTGTTGCAGGAGCAGAACCTTATAATTTCCGGCGATCGGGCAGTCCGCCACTTTGTACCGCTGCTTCACCGCCACCTTTTCATTGCGCGCCTTTGCACCGCGCCGGCATTTCATCGCAGTCCTGCCGGCCCGGCCCTACACGCTTAACAACCTTCACCGCCGCCCTCCTTGACCGACTCCATCGAACGCTCCGTCCATACCGAACTTGTCGCCGTGCTTGTCGCCGTGACGCATGGCGAGCCGCGTGTGTTGACGACGGATGACGCCAGCGCCTTGCCGGCCGGCCCTTTCGAGCTGTCGCATCGGTCGTTGCAGGCGGGGCTGCGCGCGTGGGTGGAAACCCAGACCCACCACCCCCTGGGTTACGTCGAGCAGCTCTACACCTTTGCCGATGGCGACCGCTCCGACGAATCCGGCGCGCGCGTCATGTCGGTCAGCTATCTGGGGCTGACGCGTGAAGCCGGCGAAACCGGCGTGGCGCAGGTGGGCTGGCAAGACTGGTATCGCTACTTTCCGTGGGAAGACCGGCGCACCGGCACGCCCGCCCTGGTCGACGAGCTGATCGTGCCGCGCCTGGCGCAGTGGTGCGCCGCCAGTGACGACGACGCCGTGCGTACACGCCGCCAGCAGCGCGTGGCCATCACCTTCGGGCTGGACGGGGCCGCCTGGAACGAAGACATGGTGCTGCAGCGCTACGAATTGCTGTTCGAAGCCGGCTTGGTGCCCGAGGCCGCGCGGCGCGGCGACGGCGACTTTGCAGCCGCCATACCCGGCCAATCGATGCGCCACGATCACCGCCGCATTCTGGCGACGGGCATCGCCCGCTTGCGCGCCAAGATCAAATACCGCCCCGTGGTGTTTGAATTGATGCCGGCCGAGTTCACCTTGCTACAGCTGCAAATGGCCGTCGAGGCCCTGGCTGGGCGCGCCTTGCATAAACAGAATTTCCGTCGGCTGATCGAGCAACAGGCGCTGGTCGAAGAGACCGGCGACATGGCGACCGGCACGGCGGGCCGTCCCGCCAAGCTGTTTCGGTTCCGTCGCGACGTGCTGCTTGAACGCGCCATCGCCGGTAGCAAATTGCCCTTGTCTCGCGCGTTATGACGCTTGACAAGGGTTATGCTCGTCTCTAGCATAAGTGCTGCGCATTCACTGCGCGCCTTTTTTTTAACTCACAAATACTCAAAATGAGCATTAAAGCCGAAGCGCCCTTGACCGCCTCTCGCCTGGCGGTGCCTCCCCTGCCGGATGTCATGCTTGAGCCCCTGGTGCGCGCCGCCTTGCTGGAAGACCTGGGCCGTGCCGGCGACCTGACCACCGACGCCATCGTGCCGCACGACGCCGTTGCAGAAACGCGGCTGGTATCGCGGCAAGCCGGCGTGCTGGCCGGCCTGGATCTGGCGCGTCTGGCGTTTCGCGCCCTGGACCCGACCATCGAATTTCACGTCTCGCAGCGCGACGGCAGCGACCTGGCGCCAGGTACCGAAATCGCGCGCTTGCGCGGCAACGCCCGCGCCATGCTGACTGCCGAGCGCGTGGCGCTGAACTTCCTTTGCCACCTGAGCGGCGTGGCCAGCGCCACCGCCTCCATCGCGCGTGCCATTTCGGGCTACGGCGCACGCGTCACCTGCACCCGCAAGACCATGCCCGGCCTGCGCGCGGTGCAAAAGTACGCGGTGCGCGTGGGGGGCGGCAGCAATCACCGGTTCGGGCTGGACGACGCGGTGCTGATCAAGGACAACCACATCGCCCTGGCAGGCGGCGTGGCCACGGCGGTGCAGCGGGCGCGCGCGGGCGTGGGACACATGGTCAAGATCGAGCTTGAAGTCGACACGCTGGCGCAGTTGGAAGTTGCGTTGTCGCTGGGTGTGGACGTGGTGCTGCTGGACAACATGAGCCTGGATGATTTGCGGCGCGCCGTCGCCATGGCGCGTGGGCGTGCGATCACGGAAGCCTCGGGCCGCATCACGCCCGAGACCGCCGCTGCCGTAGCCGCCACGGGCGTGGACCAGATCGCCGTTGGTTGGTTGACCCACAGCGCCAAGGTGCTGGACATTGGCCTGGACGCCTGAGAGCCCGTCATGAAACGCCTGCTTCAAGCCAGCCTTGCGTTGTTGATCCTGCCGCTGGCGTCATGCGGCAACTCGCCGTCGGGCGAGGCGCCAATGGACGCGGCGTATCCCGCGCATCCGATCACCATCGTGGTTACCTTCCCGCCGGGCGGCGGCACGGACCTGCTGGCACGCCGCATCGGCGCCAGCCTGCAAACGCAGCTGGGCCAGGCCGTGGTGGTTGAAAACCGCCCAGGCGCCAGCGGCAACATCGGCGCGCGTCTCGTGGCGGAAGCGCCACCCGACGGCTACACGCTGCTGATGGTGAACAGTTCGTTCGCCATCAACCCGGGCGTGTATCGCAATCTGGGCTTTTCGCCCAAGCAGGATTTCGCCGCCGTGATCAATGTGGCGTTCGTGCCATCGGTGTTTGTGGTGCCGGCGGGCTCGCCGCTGCACACGCTGGATGATGCGCTGGCAGCGGCGTTGCCGGGCAAGCCGCTACCGTTTGCCTCGTGCGGCAACGGCACGCCGCAACACCTGGCGGGCGAAATGCTGGCGCGCGCCACGGGTGCTGTGTTGCAGCAGGTACCGTACAAGGGATGCGGTCCGGCGTTGACCGACGTGGCGGCGGGGCAGGTGGCGATGGGTGTCGTTACAGCGTCCAGCGCGGCGCCCTTGATTGCCGCTGGCAAGCTGCGCGCATTGGCGGTGACCTCTCCCAAGCGTTCACCGCTGATGCCGACGGTGCCGACGGTTGCCGAGCAGGGCGTTGCGGGCTACGCGCTGGATCAGTGGCATGGTCTCTTGGCCCCGGCGGCCACGCCACGTGCCGTCATCGAAAAGTTGAACGCAGCGGTGGCAAAAATCGTCAGCCAGCCTGATACCCAGGCTTCGCTGCGGGAACAGGGCTTCACGCCCGCCAGCAGCACGCCGCGCGAATTCCAGTCGATGATCCATGCGGATATCGACCGGTACACGGCGCTGACGGCATCAATCGGCTTGCGGGCGGACTGAGGGAAGGACTGAGCGGCGCCTTAAGCCCGCTCAGGCCACCGCGCTCTTGGCGTGCTGTTCCAGCTTTTCCTTCAAGCCGGGTTCCAGCTTGAGCTGCCGCGCCAGCTCGTCCAGATAGGCGCGTTCCATATAGCTTTCTTCATCGACGACAAGCAGGCTGGCCAGATACATTTCGGCGGCCATCTCGGGTGTTTTAGCTGACTGGGCCACAGCCGCGGGGTCCAGCGGCCGCGACAATTCCGTTTCCAGCCATTGGCGGTCTTGCGCGTCGGATGACAGCTTGGCCAGCTCCGTTTCCAGCAGGCCGCGCTCTTCGGGCCCGATGTGGCCGTCAGCCTTGGCAGCGCCGATCATGGCGGTCAAAACGGCGTTGCTGTGCTGCTCGGCCTCGGGCGCGGGCAGACGGTCCAGGGTTTGAGGCGGCGCGGCCTGGGCGCCACCGGCCTGGTTACGCTGCCAGTCGCCATAAGCGCGGTAGGCCAGCGCGCCCAGCGCCGCCATGCCGCCGTACATGGCGACCTTTCCGCCGATCTTGCGTGCCTTCTTGCTACCCATCAACAGTCCCAACGCGCCAGCGCCCAGCGCGCCGCCGCCCAGGCCGGTCAGGAACGAGCCCTTGCCGCCGGCGGCGCCGCCCGTCGCACCTTGCACGCGGTTGGTGGCATCAGCCAGCAGGCCTTGGCCCGATTGCAGCAGTTGATCAAGAAGTTGTCTGGCGCTCATGCGGCCCCCTTTTATGTCGATACAGTCGGTGCGTTCAGTTCGTGAACGCGGATAGGGATATCCGACCGCCGCATGGGCAATAAGTTCAGCTTGTTGTCAGCCGTCAAAATCTGTCGTCGGATGCTACAACGTCAGCTTCAGGCGACCACCACGGGCGCCTATCCCAAGAGACCCCAGCCATGAGCATCCGCGTCCATCAGAATGCGCCCGACATCCTGCAATTCACCGCCACGGCAGAAGGCCACGCCTTGCCGGTGGCGATGCCCAAGCCGCAAGGCGATGGACCTGATCCGCATGATTATTTCGACACCGCGCTGGGCGGTTGCAAGGCGTTGACGCTGATGGTCTACGCGCAGCGCAAGGGCTTGCCGTTGACGTCGGTGGATGTGGAAGTGGTGCGTGATGCCAGCGAAGAGCGCAAGGGCGTCTATCGCTTGACGGCTAAGCTGACGCTCAATGGCGAGCTGTCGGACGCCCACATCGATGAATTGCTGGCAGTGGCCGAAAAGTGCCCGATTCACAAGCTGATGACAGCGGTGGACGTGCAGGTGTCCACGCTGGTGGTGCGCGCGGCCTGATACGGCGTCCCGATACGGCGTCCTGATACTGCGGGCCGATACGGCGGCCGAGCGGCCATCTTGCCGCCCGCCCGCCGCAAGATCAGTCTTCCATGCCCGGAACGACGGTCGAGAAGCCGGCGTCCACGTGGGTGATCTCGCCCGTGACGCCCGCCGCCAGATCCGACAGCATGAATGCCGCCACGTTGCCCACGTCGTCGATGGTGACGTTGCGGCGCAGCGGCGCTTGCGCTTCCACGAACTTGAGGATGGCCGAGAAGTCCTTGATGCCACTGGCGGCCAGCGTCTTGATGGGGCCGGCCGAAATGCCGTTGGCGCGGATGCCGCGCGGGCCCAGCGCCGTGGCCAGGTAGCGCACGCTGGCTTCCAGCGACGCCTTGGCCAGGCCCATGGTGTTGTAGTTGGGGACCACGCGTTCGGCGCCCAGGTAAGTCAGGGTCAGCACCGAACCGTTGCGGCCTTCCATCAGGGGCAGGGCGGCCTTGGCCATGGCGGCGAAGCTGTAGGCCGAAATGTCATGGGCGATGCGAAAGCCCTCGCGCGACAGGCCGTCCAGGAAGTTGCCGGCGATGGCTTCGCGCGGGGCAAAGCCAATCGAGTGCACCAAGCCGTCCAGGCCGTCCCAGTGCTTGCCCAGTTCGGCGAAGGCGCCTTCGATCTCGCTGTCTTCGGCCACGTCGCAAGGCAGCACGATCTTGCTGCCGAATTCGGCGGCAAATTCAACGACGCGTTCCTTGAAGCGGTCGCCCACATAGGTGAACGCCAGCTCGGCGCCTTGCTGGTGACAGGCGCGCGCAATGCCGTAGGCGATGGATCGGTTTGATAGCACCCCGGTGACGAGAATGCGCTTGCCGGCGAGAAAGCCCATGATGGTTCCTTTGATTTTTTCCTGCTGAAAGACCGCCCATTTTAAGGAGTTTGGCGGCGTCGCGTACTTGTAAAAACGGCGCCGTTGCCGGGCGCCGTTTTTGGGGGCTGCGGGCTGGGATCAGCCGCGGGCGTTCGTGCCCGGCACGCGCAAGGCGGTACCGACCTTGAGCGCGCTGCCCTTCAGGTTGTTCAGCGCACGCAGGGCGTCCACCGATGTGCCGTACTGTTTGGCCAGCGAGAACAACGTGTCGCCCGGGCGGACCTTGTGCGTGCGCACATTGGGCCGGGCGCTGGCTACGCGGGCGGCGGGTGCCGGGGCGGCACGGCCACGCGGCGCGGCGGCCTTGGTGTCGGTGGGGGCCTGTTCCAGCGCGCCCACGGGGGCGGCCAGGGATGCCAGTTGCACGCCACCGGTGCCGGGCTCGCCGGGCACCAGCAGCGCCTGGCCCGAGGCCGACTTCTGGCGCGAGCCGATGTCGTTGGTTTCGCGCAGCTTGGCTTCTGTCACGCCGAAACGCTTGGCGATGGACGCGTAGGACTCACCACGGCGCGAATGGTAGATCTTCCAGGCGGACAGGTCGCCCTTGTAGTTCGTCAGGTTCGCGTTGAAGATTTCGACGCGGTCGGCCGGCAGCAACAGCGTGGGGCCGTGGTCGCCACGGATGACCGGGCGGTTGAACGACGGATTCAATGCCTTGAATTCGTCCAGCGGCATTTCGGCCAGCTTGGCGGCGATTTCAAGATCGATGTCGCTGTTCTTTTGCACCGTCACGAAGTAGGGCGTGTTGCCCACCGGGGGCAGCGCCACCGCGTAGCGTTGCGGGTCGGCAATGATGTTCTTGATGGCCTGCAACTTGGGCACGTAGTTGCGCGTTTCGTCGGGCATGTTCAGGGACAGGTAGTCCGTGTTCTGGCCGGCCGCTTCGTTCTTGGCCATGGCGCGTTGCACCGAGCCTTCGCCCCAGTTGTAGGACGCCAGGGCCAGATACCAGTCGCCCTGCATCTCGAACAGCTTTTCAAGATAGTCCAGCGCGGCGTTGGTCGACGCGATGGGGTCGCGGCGTTCGTCGCGCCACCAATCCTGCTTCAAGTTGAAGTGCGTGCCGGTGGCCGGCACGAACTGCCACAGGCCGGAAGCCTGCGCGCGGGACAGGGCAGTGGGGTTGTAGGCGCTTTCCACGAAGGGCAGCAGCGCCAGTTCGGTGGGCAGGCCGCGGCGGTTGATTTCGTCGACGATGAAGTACAGGTACTTGCCCGCGCGCTCGGCCATGCGCTGAACCGCCTCGGGGTGGGACGCGTAATAGTCGGTCCACTGCTGCGAGAGGTCGGTATTCAGGTTGGGAATGGCGAAACCGCGGCGGATGCGGTCCCAGGCGTCGCTGGGCGGGTTGGTCAGGTCAACCGTTCTGGACGTATCCCGGGCGATGTAACGCCCTTGGGAATTGGTGGTGAGGTTCTTGCTATCGGGGGCTTTCGTTCCTGCGCAACCGGCGAGGACTGCCAACATGAGCGGCAGAAGGAGTCGGGATAGATTCATCAGGCGGTCACTTGAAATCGTTCTTCCATTCACGCAGGGAGGCAAACACCTCTACCGGCGTAGGTTGATTGTTTCCGGCCCAGTTGGCTGCGGCACGGATCACGTCCACTTGCTGCGTACGCAAAAACGGGTTCGTCGCGCGTTCCTGACCGATTGTCGATGGAAGCGTGGGAAGACCTTCTGCTCGTAATTGCTGGGCTCGCTGATACCACTGATGCAGGGTGCGATTGGCGGGATCCACAGCCAATGCCCAGCGCAAGTTGGCTAGAGTGTACTCGTGCGCGCAAAAAACCTGTGTATCTGGCGGTAAAACGGAAAATTTTTCCAAGGAATCATGCATTTGCGCGGGAGTTCCCTCGAAAAGCCGGCCGCAACCGCCCGCAAACAGGGTGTCGCCACAGAACAGGACCGGTTCTATCCCGGCTGCCCGGCCCGTGTACGCGATGTGCCCGGCGGTGTGTCCCGGCACATCCAGCACCCTCAGATCCAGGTCCAGTTCGGGCAGCGTCACCCGGTCGCCCTCGGCCAGCGGAACATCGCAGCGCGGCAATGTTTCGCGGGCCGGACCGTATACGGTAAGGTCCGCCATGCGTGACAATTCAAGTACACCGCCCACATGGTCGCCATGATGGTGCGTGAGTAGAATGGCGCGCAGCCTCAAGCCTTCCTGCTCAAGCCATCGCAGCACCGGACCCGCTTCGCCCGGGTCCGCCACGGCGGCATTTTCGCCATGGACGATGGCCCAGATGTAGTTGTCGGTGAAGGCGGGTAGAGGCAAGACCGCGGCATGTTGCTCGCGGCCGCCTGCGGGGGCGGTCAAGGCTTGCATGAGATTCGAAGGAATAGAACGTGGCAGAAGAAACACCGCCGATTGTAGAACTGGCCGAATGGTTCCAGACGCCACCGGGGCAGTACGCCCTGGCCTGGGAACGGGCCCAGTTCGACGCGGCTGTCGCGGATGTGTTTGGCTATTATGCCTGGCAGGTCGGCCTGGCCGACATGAACCTGCTGCGCGCCAACCGCATGCCCTTCAAGGGCTATGTGGGCACCGAGACCCCGTCGCCCGAAAGCACCGCCGCCTGGCAGTCGCGCGTGGTGCTGGCCGAACCCGAGGCCTTGCCGTTCGAATCCCAAAGCGTCGATCTGCTGATCCTGCCGCATGCGTTTGAATGTACGCAGGACCCGCACAACGTGCTGCGCGAAGTGGAACGCGTGCTGGTGCCGGAAGGCCGGGTCGTCATTTCGGGCTTCAACCCCTGGAGCATGTGGGGCGCGCGCACGCGCATGCCCGGCATGGAGCCCTGGCTGCCGCAGCCGCCCTCGGCCCAGGTGTCGCTGGCGCGCTTGAAAGACTGGTTCAAGCTGTTGTCCCTGGAAGTCGACGACAGCCATTTCGGCTGCTATGCACCGGCTTGCCGCAGCGAAAAGTGGCTGCAACGCTGGGGCTTTCTGGAATCCGCGGGCGCACGCTGGTGGAGCCTGGGCGGCGCGGTGTATATGGTGTCGGCGGTGAAACGCGTGGCCGGCATGCGTATCATCGGCCCGGCCTGGAAAACCAAGCCCAAGCGGGCGCGCGCCGCCTCGGTGGTGGTCAACCGCCAGGCGGACGACGGCTTCGACCCTTTCTGAGAGCGGGCGGCGTCAGTTTCACATTGCACGAACAAGGATTTCAAAGCAGCACCATGCAGGACAACAAAGCGATCGATCAGAAAGTGGACATGTGGACGGACGGGGCCTGCAAGGGCAACCCCGGCCCGGGCGGTTGGGGCGTATTGCTGCGCGCCGGCGGCCACGAAAAGACCCTGCATGGCGGCGAGCTGCAAACCACCAATAACCGCATGGAGCTGATGGCGGTCATCGAGGGCCTGCGGGCGCTCAAGCGCACCTGCGTCGTCACCATCCACACGGACTCGCAGTACGTGATGAAGGGCATGACGGAATGGCTGGTGAACTGGAAGCGGCGCGGCTGGATGACGGCCGAGAAAAAGCCGGTCAAGAACGCCGAGCTCTGGCAGGCGCTGGATGAGCAGGTGCAGCGGCATCAGGTGTCGTGGCGCTGGGTGCGTGGCCACAACGGCGACGAAGGCAACGAACGCGCCGACCAGTTGGCCAATCTGGGCGTGGATCTGGCCCGCCGGGCCTGACCGCGTCCGCTGACGGCATCGGGATATACCCTGAAATCCGCCTTGTGAGGCGGATTTAGTCGTTTCATCCGGCGTCTGGATTGTTCCAGTATGTAAATTCGGGTGCTACAGTGCCTTCCCCCATTCCAGTTCCCGCGGCGCCGTCCAGGTGGGGAATACGGTGCGCGCCGCACCACCGCCACATACGCGCATGAAAAAAGCTGTACTGCTGGCCGCCGTCGCGGCCGGGTTGGCCGCGGGGGCCGCATTGGGCGTGTTCGTGCCGCGCTGGCTCGCGCCCGGCGCCTCGCCCACCGTCCAGGCGACCGCCAAGCCGGCCGCTGCGCCGGCCACGCCCGTTCGGGTCGAGGTCGCTTCCGTTAAAGAAATTCCGTTTGCCCGGGGCCTGTCCGCCGTGGGCAGCCTGCGTTCGGACGAGTCCGTCGTGCTGCGGCCCGAGGTGGTGGGCCGGATCCAGGCGATTGAATTCAAGGAAGGCCAGCCGGTGGCCCGGGGCCAGGTGCTGATCCGGCTGGATGATTCCGTGCCGCGCGCCGAGCTGGCGCAGGCCCGAGCCAACTTGACGCTGGCGCAAAGCCATTACCGGCGCGCCGTGGAATTGCAGGGCAAGGGCTTCGTCAGCCAACAGGCGCGCGACGAGTCCGCCAGCACGCTGAAGGTGCAGGAAGCCGCCGTGGCGCTGGCGCAGGCAAGGCTGGACAAGATGACGATATCGGCGCCGTTCGCCGGCATCGTCGGGCTGCGCAGCGTGTCCGTGGGCGACTACGTCAACCAGGGGCAGGACCTGGCGCCGCTGGAAGCCATCGACCCCTTGAAGGTGGACTTTCGCGTGCCCGAAATGTACTTGAGCAAAGTGGGCGTGGGCCAGCAACTGACGCTGCGCCTGGACGCGCTGCCCGGCCAGGAACGGCAAGGGCAGGTGTATGCCGTCAGCCCGCTGGTCGACGCGGGCGGCCGGTCCATCCTGCTGCGCGCCACCGTCGCCAACAAAGACGCCTTGCTGCGGCCGGGCATGTTCGCCCGCGTGCAGCTGCTGTTCAACCAGGACAAGGCGCTGGTCGCACCGGAAGCGGCGTTGTCGCCATCGGGCGAAACACAGTACGTTTACCGGGTCAAGGATGGCCGCGCCGAGAAGCGCGAAGTGACCATCGGCGAGCGCCGCGAAGGCCGGGTCGAAATCCTGACCGGCGTTGCGGTGGGCGATCAACTGGTGGTGGCGGGCATACAGCGCGTCACGGACGGCGGCGCGGTGAACGTCGTGGGCAGCGGCACGTGAGCCCGGCCACCTACTCTTTTTAGCGGTGACGCAATGCGTATCTCGGAAACCTGCATCAAGCGGCCGGTGTTTGCGTCGGTCCTGTCGCTGATCATCGTCCTGATCGGCCTGATCTCTTATTCGCGGCTGACGGTGCGCGAATATCCCAAGATCGACGAGCCGATCGTGTCGGTGGACACCACCTACAAGGGCGCCTCGCCCGAGGTGATCGAATCGCAGGTGACCAAGCCGCTGGAGGACCAGCTGGCGGGCATCGAAGGCGTGGACGTGATGACTTCGCGCAGCCGGTCCGAGCGCAGCCTGATCAACATCAAGTTCAACCTGTCGCGCAACCCGGATGCGGCGGCGGCCGAAGTGCGCGACAAGGTATCGCGCGCGCGCCGCTTCCTGCCCGATGAAATCGACGAGCCCATCATCGGCAAGGTCGAGGCCGATTCGCAGCCCATCATCTATATCGCGGTGGAATCGGGTTCGTACTCGGCGATCCAGACGTCCGACTACATCAACCGCTACATCAAGACGCGCCTGTCCGTGCTGCCCGGCGCGGCCGAGGTGCGTGTGTTTGGCGAACGCCTGCCGTCCATGCGCATCTATGTGGACCGTGACAAGCTCGCCGCCTACGGCCTGACCGTGCAAGAGGTGGAGGCCGCGCTGCGCAGCCAGAACGTCGAGATCCCGGCCGGCCGCATCGAGTCGCGCGCGCGTGAATTCTCGGTGGTGTCGTCCACCGACCTGCAAACGCCCGCGCAGTTCGAAGACGTGATCGTGGCCAACGTGAAGGGCTATCCGGTCCGGTTGCGCGACGTCTCCAAAGTCGAGATCGGCGCGGCCAGCGACCGGGTGCTGTCGCGCTTTAACGGCAAGCCGGCCATCAACATCGGCGTGACGCGGCAATCCACGGCCAACCCGCTGGAACTGTCCAAGGCGGCGCGCCACGAGGTCGAACGCCTGAACGAAACCTTGCCGGCGGGCATGAAGCTGACCATCGCGTACGACTCGTCGGTGTTCATCGAACGGTCCATCGATTCGGTTTTCCACACCATCGGCGAAGCCATCATCCTGGTGGTGCTGGTGATCTTCTTTTTCCTGCGCAATCTGCGCGCCAGCATCATTCCCATCGTCACCATCCCCGTGTCGCTGGTGGGCGCCTGCGCCCTGATGTATTTCTTCGGGTTTTCGATCAACACGCTGACCTTGCTGGCCATGGTGCTGGCCATCGGCCTGGTGGTGGACGACGCCATCGTGGTGCTGGAGAACATTTATCGGCACATCGAAGAAGGCATGCCGCGCAAGGAAGCGGCGTTGCGGGGCTCCAAGGAAATCGGCTTCGCGGTGGTGGCCATGACGATGACGCTGGTCACCGTGTACGCGCCGCTGGCCTTTGCCACGGGCCGTACGGGGCGCCTGTTCATTGAGTTCGCGCTGGCCCTGGCCGGTGCGGTGCTGGTGTCGGGCTTCGTGGCGCTGACGCTGACGCCGATGATGTGCTCGGTGCTGCTGCGCCATCAAAGCAGCCACAGCCGCTGGTACAACCTGATCGAAGGCTGGCTCAACGGCATGAGCAACGGCTACCGCCGCCTGTTGGGGGCGTCGTTGCGTCACCGCTGGCTGGTGGTGATGATCGGCGTGGCGGTGGCGTTGGGCAGCGGCGTGTTGTTCAAGGTGGTTAAAAGCGAATTGGCGCCCATCGAGGATCGCGGCGTGGTGTTCGGCATCGTAAGCTCGCCGGAAGGCGCCACGTTGAACTACACGCTGGACAGCATGCTGGGCATCGAAAAATTCTATTCAGAAATTTCGGAAGCCAGCGGCAGCCAGGTCACGGTGGGCTTTCCGACCGTGACGGACGGCACGGCAATCCTGCGCCTGAAACCTTGGGAAGAGCGCGACCGCAAGCAGCAGGCCATCACGCAGCAGTTGCAGCCGCAATTCGCCTCGCTGCCCGGCGTGCGGGCGTTTCCGACGAACCCCCCATCGCTGGGGCAGTCCGCGCGCTCGAAGCCGGTGGAATTCATCATCATGAGCCAGGCGTCGTACGCCGAGCTGGCCCGCCTGACCGATGTCTTCCTGACGGAACTGCGCAAGTATCCGGGCCTGTTGAACCTGGACACGGACCTGCGCCTGAACACGCCCGAACTGCGTGTGCGCGTTGACCGCGACAAGATGGCGGACGTGGGCGCCAATGTGGACACCGTGGGGCGCACGCTGGAAACGATGCTGGGCGGGCGTCAGGTCACGCGTTACAAGGATGAGGGCGAGCAGTACGACGTGATTGTGCAGGTCACCCCGCGCGACCGCGCCACGCCCACGGATATTTCCGGCATCTATGTGCGTGCCCGCGATGGCAGCATGGTGCAGCTGGACAATTTGCTGGGCGTGCACGAAGGCGTGTCGCCGCAATCGCTGAACCACTTCAACCGCTTGCGCGCCGTCAAGATCGACGCGGCGGTCGCGCCCGGCTATGCGCTGGGCGAGGTCCTGACGCACATGCATCAGGTGGCGCGAGACGTCCTGCCCAATACGACCATCACCGATCTGGACGGGCAATCGCGCGAATTCCGCGATTCGTCCGGCAGCATCTATCTGGTGTTCGGCATGGCGCTGGCCTTCATCTACCTGGTGCTGGCGGCGCAGTTCGAAAGCTGGCGTAACCCGTTCATCATCATGCTGTCGGTGCCGCTGTCGATGACGGGCGCGTTGCTGGCGCTGTGGCTGACGGGGGGCACGTTGTCCATCTACAGCCAGATCGGCCTGATCACGCTGGTGGGGCTCATTACCAAGCACGGCATCCTGATCGTGGAATTTACCAACCAGCTGCGCGACGAGGGCCGCGAACTGTTCGCCGCCGTGACCGAGGCCAGCGTGCTGCGCTTGCGCCCCATTTTGATGACGACTGGCGCGATGGTGCTGGGCACGGTGCCGCTGGCCCTGTCCACCGGCGCGGGGGCGGAATCCCGCCAGCAGATCGGCTGGGTGCTGGTGGGCGGCCTGTTGCTGGGTACACTACTGACCTTGTTCGTCGTGCCGGTGGCCTACACGCTGATTGCCACCGCACGCAAGAAACCCGGCCATGCCGGCAGCGCAGAGCACCCTCCGGCCCATCCGCCGGGCGGTCAGACGCCGCCGGCCTCGGCCAATGCAGCGTCGGAATAAGTCATGCGCCAGATCATCTTTGACACGGAAACCACCGGACTGGACCCTGCCCAGGGTCATCGCATCGTTGAAATCGGTTGTGTGGAAATGGTCAACCGGATGTCCACCGGCAACAACCTGCACATCTACCTGAACCCGGATCGCGACAGCGACCCCGAGGCCTTGGCCGTGCACGGACTGACGACGGAATTCCTGTCCGACAAGCCGCGCTTTGCCGACGTGGCGGACGAATTCGTCAAATTCATCCAGGGTGCGGAACTGATCGCGCACAACGCCGCGTTTGACGTGAAGTTCTTTAACGCCGAGCTGGCCAAGACGGGCCGCGGCCCGATCACCGATTACTGCGAGACGGTCACCGATTCCCTGCTGCACGCCCGGTCGCTGTTCCCCGGCAAGCGCAATTCGCTGGACGCCTTGTGCGACCGCTTCGGCATTTCCAACGCGCACCGTACGCTGCACGGCGCATTGCTTGACTCGCAGTTGCTGGCCGAAGTCTGGCTGGCCATGACGCGCGGTCAGGATGCGTTGCTGATCGACGTGGACGACAACGACGGCGCGGGCAGCGATGGGATCGTGCTGGCCAAATTCGATGCGTCGGGGCTGGTGGTCATCAAGGCTAGCGACGAAGAGCTGGCCGAACACGAGGCCTATCTGGCGGCGTTGGACAAGTCGGTGAACGGCGAATGCGTCTGGCGCAAGCTGGATGCGCCGGTGGCGGCATAAAGGCTATTGCCGACCCAGCTTGCGGCGTGCGAATTTCGACTTGCGCACGTTTTAAAAAACATGCTATTATTTCGCCTCTTTCAGGGTGGTTAGCTCAGTGGTAGAGCACTGCCTTCACACGGCAGGGGTCACAAGTTCGAAACTTGTACCACCCACCAAAGACCCTTGGAAGGCAACACGAAGGCTTGTAGATAGCGTTCAGTTGTTGCTGACCTGCCAGGCGTCTTTGGCATAAAGACTGAAAGAGAAAAAAGAAAAAAGAAAGCAAAACAGGCCAACCTTAATCGGTTGGCTTTTTTGTGCCCGTCTGCTTTGTGTGTGCAGGGGTGCGCGCCGGGGTTGGACGCAGGGGGGGGGCGCAGGGGGGCACGCCGGGTTTGTGGATCGTCTTTGCGGATCGCGTGTGGGGATCAAGGCTTGTTGATCTGGCGCAAGAATGCCTTTCAGCCTTGCGTGCCGATGCCTTAGCAGGCGCTTATGATGGCTTCACGGTGCCGCCTGCAAAAGAAATGCCTTTTGACGGCCTGCCGGATGCCCGAGCATAGGAGACGTCCATGCCGCCGAACACCAATACCATGTTGATCATCATCGTCACGGGCGTGGCGCTGATGCTGATCGGTTTCGGGATGCGCGATCGCAATATCGGGATGGGCTTGATGGGCCTGGGCTTGATCACCGCCATAGGCACCATCATTTACAAGGCCTACGTCACGTTTTATTAAGGCCTTTCCTGCTCAGGCCTTTACTGTTCAGGCGCTTTCTTGTTTAACCGTGCCAGCAAGGTATCCAGCTGGTTAGCGAACGCCTTGCGGTCGGCTTGGCTGAATGACGACGGGCCGCCCGTGTCGATCCCGCTTGCCCGCAATTCTTCCATCATGTCGCGCACCGCCAGCCGTTCCCGGATGGTTTCGGGCGAATAGCGTTCGCCTCGCGGGTTCAGCGCCATCGCCCCTTTGGCCAGCACGTCGGCGGCCAGCGGGATGTCAGCGGTGATGACTAGATCGCCCGGCTCGGCGCGTTCAACGATGTGCGCGTCCGCCACGTCAAAACCGCGCGGCACCTGCACCGCGCGGATCAGCGGCGAAGGCGGCGTGGACAGTGGCTGGTTGGCGACCAGGGTCACCGGCACCTGCCAGCGCTGCGCGGCGCGGAACAAGATGTCCTTGATGACCACGGGACACGCGTCCGCATCGACCCAGATGTGCATAAACGCTTATTCGCCCAGCGCTTTTTGCAGGATTTCGGCCACGATGTCGTTCGTGGACACGCCACGTTCGGCAGCCAGCGCGCGCAGCTTGTCGGCGTGCGCCTGCGACAGCTTCAACGGAAACGGCACCAGGCCGGCCGCCTGATCCAGCTTGCGCTGCTCGCGGCGGTCGGGCGCTTGAGAAGCGACGCCGAAGCGGTCGGGGGTGGCGGATGCCTTGAGCTGGCCGGCCAGCTTCAGGGCCTGGGTTTTTTGAAGATCAAATTTATTCATGGAAATTCCTGATTAGGAGCGCAATCATAAGCGCATCCGGATCAGCGCGGTTTGGCGAGTTCCAACGCGGCCAGGCCTTCTTCGGCCCCGTCGTGCAACGGGACGGTCAGGCCGCGTCGCGCATTGGCGATCGACACCTGCGCGCCCTGCGCCGAGCCGGCAGCCAGCAAGTCCTGGCCGGTCTGGTAGACGGCGCGGACCACCATCAAGGCTTCATCCCGAGTCAGGTTTGCCGTGGTCAGCATCAGTGCGGCGGTGCCCACCGTGGCAACCGGAGCGGCTTGGTTGGGATAGGTGTCCGCGGCAATCTCCAGGGGCATCAGGGCGCTGTCATTGCCGGTCAAGGACTTGATGGCGGCCGGGTCCAGCGGCAGCAGCTTCAAGCGCGCCTCGGTCAGCGCGTCGCGCAGTGGCGTGGCGGGCACGCCGATGACCTGTGCGGCGGCATCGACCGTCCCGGCGTTCAGCGCGGGCAAGGACGCCGCGAAAGGCGTGTCGATGACCGTGTAGTCGCGCCCCGGCTCCAGGCCATGGGCGGACAGCACCGCTTGCAACGTGGCGCGCACCGCCGAACCCTCGGGGCCCAGCGCAATCTTCTTGCCCTTCAAGTCGCGCACGCTGCGCAACGCCGGATCATCACGCACCACGATGTGGACAAGTTCGGGATACAAGCTGCCCAGCGCGCGCAGGCCGCTGAACGGCCCCTGGTCAGCGAATGGGCCGCGACCCTCGTAAGCCAGGCGCGCCGTGTCGGCCTGCGCCAGGCCAACCACGGCGTCGCCGCTACGCAGCAGGGCGATGTTCTCGGCGCCGCCACCGGTGATCAGCGGGGTGACGCGGATCTGCCGGGCGCGCGCCACGGCGCTCAGCGCGCGGGCAAACGCCACATATTCGCCACGGTCTGGCCCACCCGCCAGCGGATAGCCCTGTTGCAACCGCGCCAGCCGGCCGTTGATGCGCGCCACTGAGCGTTCCAGCTCTTGCTGCACCACGTTCTGCGCGGTGCTCGATGCGCTGTAGGCCACGGAATGGGTGATCTGGTCGAGCGAGTCCAGCAACTGCCGCGTAACGGGCGGGGGCGCGCCCGTATCCAGCGACGGCGCCTCGGCGGCTTTGAAACCGGCGGGCGTAATGAGCTTCCAGGCATCGCCTTCTTTACGGTAGATAGCGCTGGCGTGCGCGACGATGCGGTCCCCCGCCTGGTTGCCGCCGGACTTCACGCCGATGATGCTGCGCGGGCCCGCGCCCAGCAATGTCACCAGCGAGGCTGCGCCGGGCTGGTCCCAGGCACCCAGGGTCATATCCCGGCCCAAGGTCAATTCCACGTCGTAATACACCACGCGTCGGCTTTCACCGGCGGGGGCCGTGCTGTCGCTGGCTGAACCCCTGCGCTTGAGATCGGTGATCCGGAACAGGCCCTGGCCGTACGTGGTAGCCAGGGCGGTGTCGACGTCCGTGCGCAGCGCGTCGGCGTCGGGGGCCCGGCCGCAGGCGGCCAGCAGCAGGCAGAACGCGATCAGTACCAGGCGTTTGAACATGGTCACATCCCCCCTACGAAGGGCAAGGAGATCAGCGACGTCAGCACGATCACGTTCAGGATGTCGACCAGGAACGCGCCGGTGACCGGCACCACGATGAAGGCTTCCGGCGCGGGTCCGTGACGGCGCGTCAGGGCCTGCATGTTGGCGATGGCGGTGGCGGTGGCGCCCAGGCCAAAGCCGCAGAACGCCGCCGACATGATGGCCGCCTCGTAGTCGCGCTTGAGCAAACGGAACACCACCCAGGCAGCGTACAGCGCGCAGAACAGGGTTTGCACGACCAGCATCAAGGCCAGCGGGCCGGCCAGGCGGGCCACGCTGGACAGGTCCAGCGTCATCATCGTCATGCCCAGGAACAGCGACAAGGAAATCGTTCCGATGATTTCGGTGGCCCGGTCGTCCAGCTTCAGCCCCAGGCGCGCGCCGCCGTTGCGGATCAGCACACCGGTGGCCAGGCACCACAAGAAATTGGGCAGGCTCACGGGCGCGCCTTCGACCAGCATGGCCAGGTAGCCGCCGACGACCAGGCAGACGAAGGCGGCGGTCATCGACACAATGAACGAACCGGCGGTGGGCGGTTCGGCGGGTTCGGCAAGGTCGGGCGCGACCTGGCCGTCGCCGGCCTTGTGGTCCAGACTGCCTTGCAGTTTGTGCCGGCGCATGAGCCATTCCGCGACGGGGCCGCCGACCACGCCGCCCAGCACCAGGCCCAAGGTGGCGGATGTCATGGCCAACGCCATGACGTCCTGGATGTTGTTGAAGTCGGCAAAGCGGGTCGCATAGGCCGCGCCGGTTCCGTGCCCGCCCACCAGCGTGATCGTGCCGCCCAGCAGGCCCATCAGCGGGTGCATATCAAGCAGCCAGGCCATGCCCAGCCCGACGGCGTTTTGCAGAATCAAGAAGGGAATCAGCGCCAACAGGAACGCGATCAGCCGGGGGCCGCCCTTGGCCAGCAGTTTCAGATTGGCGGTCAGCCCGATAGAGCCGAAGAACAGCAGCAGCAGCGTGGGCCGGATGCTGGTTTCCAGCGAGACCGAGACGCCGCCCCAGTTCGCCAGCGCATACGCCAGGATCGCGAACAACAGGCCGCCAACAATAGGGTCGGGGATGCTGTATCGGCGCAGGATGCCGATACGGGTGGTAAGCACGCGGCCGATGACCAGCACCAGGCAGCAGGCAAGCAAAGATTGAACGGGCGAAAGGGAAATCATAAGAACCTTCGCGCCCCGGCAGGGCGCAGCAAGTCGGACTATCGGAACCGTTGCCGCCACATCGTTCGGGATTGCGGCCCTATATTACGACCGCGAATTGGCGATGTATAGGAAAGCGGCAACTCGCGGGGCCAGTCGTGCAAGGCCCTCGCAAATAAGGGGCTACAGCAAGGGGCTAAAGCGGGAAGTCGCGCGTCATGTAGCGGGCGTCGGGGCCGTAGCCCGCCAACTTGTCGGCCAGATCGCGCATGCCGTCCATGGTGGACACGGGCCGATAGCCGTGGCGCAGCCAATAGCCCACCGCGGACTGCAATGAAACCAGACTGGCGCGACGCAAGCCGCTTTGCATTGCGCGGGCAGCGCCTGTTTGCAGCAGGGACTGGGCCACGCCATGCCCTTGCGCGCGCGGAACCACGGCGCAGTCATGCAGGAACCAGTGTTTGGCCGGCGAAGGCAATGCCGTCAACGCCACGCCCAGCGCCGGGGGCAGCCCGGCATCCCAGGGATACGAAACCAGGTAACCCAGCAGGGTGCTGCTGTCAGGTGCGCACGCCACCCAGCAATGATCAGGCGCAAGCTGCAAGCGGTTTAAGAAGAACTCCGCGCTTTCAAGCAGGAAGTCGGGGTAGGCCAGGGTCTGGGCATCCAAGATGCCGTCCACGTCGCTGGCCAGCATAGGGCGGACTCGGTATTGCATGACTACCTGTAGGGACAAAACAGCCGCGCATTTTACCGATGCCGGAAAAAACGTCGGTTCAATGGGGTCAGGAAATAGGGGTCGGATAGAGACCGGTTGGTCGAAAACCCGGTGCGCGCGAAGTGACGGGAGAGGGAACTGCGGGGGCTTGCTGCCTCGGCGCCGTGTGGCGGGCATTTCATGAAAATTCGACGAGACGCTACGCATACTGCCGGTCATAGCATTCCCGTATTCCCAGTCCTTTCGTCTTATGCACATCCAATACCGGCCCGATCCGATTCCTTCGCAAGTGCTGGCCAAAACGTATCCTCTGGAAGCGCTTTGGTCCGGCAAGGCTGCCGTGGTGCCTTACGACGCCTGCGTGACGTGCGTCATCCCGTGCCTGAACGAAGCGGAAAACCTGCGCGTCTTGTTGCCGCTGTTGCGCAGCCGTTTGCAGGCGCTGTGCACGCGCTGGGAAATCATCGTGGCCGACGATGGCAGCACGGACGGCACGGAATCATTGATGGGCGAATGGACTCAGCACGAGGGTTTTCGCTACGTCCAGTTATCGCGTAATTTCGGCAAGGAAGCCGCGCTTAGCGCAGGGCTGGAAGCGGCCACCGGCGACGCGGTGATCTGCCTGGACGCCGACCTGCAACACCCGCCGGCGTTGATCGAACAGATGCTGGCACGCTGGGCGGCAGGCGCCGAAATGGTTTATGCCGTGCGCGAAACGCGTCAAGACGAATCGTGGTTGAAGCGATCCGGCGCACGGTGGTTCTACAAGCTGCTGAGCAGCGCGCGCGGCGTGGATGTGCCGGCGCACGCAGGCGACTTCCGCCTGATGGACCGTGGCGTGGTCGATGCGCTGAACGCATTGCCCGAGCGCACGCGCTTCATGAAGGGTTTGTACGCCTGGGTCGGTTTCAAGGGCGAAGCGTTGCCCTACACGCCGGACGAACGCATGCATGGCAACAGCCGCTTCAGCGGGCTGCGCCTGTTCCGTCTGGCCTTGGATGGGTTGACCGCCTTCACGACCTGGCCGCTTCGTTTGGTCAGCCTGGTTGGCGTGGCGTTCGCGTTGGTGGCGATGTCTTACGCCGCTTATCTGGTGGGCGATTATCTGCTGTCGGGCAATCCCGTGTCTGGCTGGACCACCATCGTCACTGCCGTGCTGTTCTTTGCCGGCGTGAATCTGATTTCGTTGGGTGTGGTGGGCGAATACGTTGCCCGCATCTTTGACGAAGTCAAAGGCCGGCCGCTGTACGTGGTGCGCCGCCGCCAAGGGCGGCCCGCCGACAGCGGCGCGCGGCCCCTCTGATTCTTGCGCCGCCGCGCAGCGCGCGGGCACCCGCCAATGCCTTGCATTGCATCGCAACCATTACGCGGTGGGCTTGCGAAACGCCCACAAGCGGCTTGCGATAAACGTGGCGAATGCCAGCCCGATCAAGATCAATGCCAGCAACACGTCGTAGCGGATGCTGGTGGTGTGCAGCAGCAGCGCGTAGGCCGATTCGTTGATGAAAAAGCCCGCCGCTGAAATGAAAAAGAAACGGCGGATCGCTATGGTCCAGGGTATTTGGGCATGTCTGAACGTAAGCCGATAGTGGCCGGCAAAAGATACGACGAAGGCGACCAGCCAGCCGATCAGGTTGGCGGCCAGCGGGGGCAGGGCGAAGGCTTCGACGCAGCCGACAGCCACCGCCCAATGGGTGGCGGCAGCCGCGCATCCGACGGCGACAAACAGGCTGATCTGACGAAGCAAGGCGCGCATGAGTGCCCAAGTGGAATGGAACTGCGAGGAAATGCAATGAGCAAACGAGTCATAGTCTGCGGCGACGATTTTGGCATGAATGCCGACATCGATGAAGGCATGATTGCGTTGGCCGACATGGGGCGCATCAGCGCTGTCAGCTGCTTGTCGCTTGGCCCGACGTTTGCCGCCAACGCTCGCCGGCTTGGCGCGCGCAACGTGGATATCGGCTTGCATGTGAACCTGTCCGAGTCGCTGGGCGCGGATGCCGAACCGATGCCGTCCTTGAGCAAGCTCATCATCAGCGCGTACACAGGGCGACTGGACGCGGCCTGGGTGCAAACGCAATTGAACCGCCAGTTCGACGCCTTTGAAGCCGCCCTGGGGCGCGCGCCCGACTATATCGACGGCCATCAACACGTGCACCAGCTGCCGGGCGTGCGCGATCAAGTGTTGGCGCAACTGAAGCGGCGCTTTGGCGAACAACGCCCGTGGCTGCGCCAGACGGCGCCGGGCATGCTTAGCGGCATCCCCATGAAGGAAGCGATCAAGGCGCGCATCATCGGCGCGTTGGGGGCGGCAGCGCTGGCGCGTCAGGCAAGCCGCGACGGCCTGCGCACCAATCGCCGGCTGCTGGGCGTGTATGGATTCGACGGCGGCAAGCGGCGCTATGCCGGCCTGCTGCAGAACTGGCTGTTCAATGCGCGCGATGGGGATCTGCTGATGTGCCATCCCGCGATGAATAGCCAAGAGGGCAGTGCCATGTCGCGACAACGGCGCGCTGAATTCGACGTGTTGGCCAGCCCCAAACTGGGTGATTGGATGAACGCCAACGGCGTGCGCATTTCACGTCTGCCCACGCACTGATCGCTACGCCGCGCGGGCATCATGCCGGCGTGTTGTCTGCCCGGGTCAGGCTTTCCAGCAACCATGCCCCCGCCGGCCCCAGCGCGCGGCGGGTAGACCACACGGCGTCGACGCGTATGTGGCGCGGCCAGCCGGGCACCGTCAGTTCCACCAAGTGGTCGCGGCCAAAACGCTGAATCATCCAGCGAGGCAGTTCGGTCCAGCCGAACCCCAGGCTGGCCATTTCCAGCAGCATCAGATAGCCGGGCGCGGACCACGTTGCGTGGGGCGGCGCCGTGTCCTTGTCGTCCAGTTCGTAAGTGCTGAGCCGCAATTCGCGGTGCGTCTTGAGCTCGTCGTTGCTGACGGCGGGACGGTCTGCTAGTGGGTGCCCGCGACCCACGCACAGCACGATTTCGGATCGTTCCGGCAGCGTCGCATGCGCCACGTCCGGGGGGTAGTCGTCTTGCGCCGCCATCAGGCCCAGGTGCGCGCGGCCTTGCTGCACCAACGCCACCACGTCTTCATACTCCGCAATCAGGCATTCGAAGCGCAGCGCGGGGTAGCGCTGGTCGATCTGGCTGAGCATGTTCTCAAAGGTTTTGGACTGGAACGTGTCCGACAGCACCACGGTCAGCCGGGGCTCAAGCCCGTCGGCCAACTGATTGGCGCTGCGGTTGAAGCGATCGTTCGCGGCCAGCACCTGCAAGGCCTGGCCCAGCAGTACCTGGCCTGCTTCGGTCAGGGCGGGTTGCCGCTGGCTGCGGTTGAACAGCGTGACGTTAAGGTCTACTTCCAGGTTGGCGATGGTTTCGCTGATGGTGGACTGGCTCTTGCCCAGTTTGCGGGCAGCGGCCGAGAACGAGCCTTCAGAGGCAACCTGGGCGAACGCGGCCAGGGATTCAAGAGAGTGGCGCATGGGTTATCGGGAATTCCGATGGATAGTATCTTTATCGTAACGGAAATGTCGTGGAAAATCGCTTCCATTCTGACAAACCGACCGCAGGCGGGTCATGCAAGCCACTCACACCCCTACCCAAAAAACGCAAGTCACCAAAACGCTCAAAGAGCGTTTTTTTCACGCCTTCTTGTTTGAAATCCTGGCCATCGGCCTGTGCGCGCCGGCCGCTGCGTGGGCCATGGGCAAATCCCTTTTCGAAATGGGCGTGCTCACCGCCGTCATCGCCTGGATCGCGCTGGTCTGGAACATGATCTACAACGCCGGCTTCGACCGCCTGCAAAACCGCCTGGGTTTCGTGCGCAACATGCGCATGCGCGTGGTGCACGCGTTTGGATTTGAGCTGGGCCTGATCCTGATCGTGATTCCGCTGGCGGCCTGGTGGCTGGACATCAGCCTTTGGGAAGCCTTTGTGCTGGATATCGCGTTGGTGCTGTTCTATCTGCCCTACGCATTTCTGTACAACTTGGCCTATGACCGGTCCCGTCCGCGCGTCTTGGCATGGCTGGGACGCGGCAAGGCGCAAGCCGCGCCGGCCGACGCTGCCGGTATCGCTCCGGCCGTGGCGCCGACGGGGGCTGCCGCCGTTACGCGTCAATCACCTTGCGCGTAAACATTTCCAGGTAGTCCATCAACGAATCGGCGCCCTTGATGGCGTCGGCTTCGTTGCCGGTGGCAATGCCTTGCGCCATCAGCATGTGGCGGCGCGCGCCTTCCGCGATGTCGCCCTCGTGCTGATAGGCGTACCAAAAGCGCCGGCACTGGATGATCAGCGGTTCGACCGCATTCACGGCAGACACATTACGGCAAGCCAGATGACAGACGTGGTCCAGCAATTGGTCCGCGTGCATGTAGTCGTCAAGGTTGCCGCCTTCCGAGGCGCGAATCATCTGCGCGGCGCATTCCACGATCTGGGTGCGCTGCGCGGGCGTGGCGCGGCGGGCGGCGCTGGCGGCGATCAATTGTTCCAGCGCGCGGCGCGTCTGGATCAGATCCATGTGGTCGGCCAGCTGGATCATCGATACGCGCAAGCCGCGCCGGGGCTCCTGGCGGATCAGGCCAGCCGCCACCATGCGCAGCAATGCTTCGCGCAGGGGCGTGCGCCCCAGGCCGGTTTTCTCGACAAGTTCCGCTTCCACGACCGCGCTGCCAGGCTGCAATTGCAAGGTGGCGATCATGCTTTCGATCTGGTCGTAGGCGACGTCCGCGGCGCGTCGTTTGGGTTCTGCTCCTGCCATCAATTATTGTTTTCCTTCGTTTTGCGCCACTGCGTGTACGCCAGCCATTCGCCGACGAACCCGCGTCGGAAGAACGACACGCACAACACGAAAATCAGCCCGATGACGATGGTGACAACATCGCCAAGGGTGGCAAGATAGTTCTGCAGGCTGACCACCAGCGTAGCGCCCACGACAGGGCCCCACACCGTGCCGATGCCGCCCAGCAGCGTCATCAGCAATACTTCGGTGGAGGTGGCCAGCGACACGTCGTTCAGGGCCACCAATTGCAGCACCAGCGCCTTCAGGGAGCCGGCCAGACCGGCAACCGACGCGGACAGCACGAAGGCCAGCAGCTTGCACCGATCCGTATCGTAACCTAGCGAAATGGCGCGCGGCGCGTTGTCCCGAATGGTCTTGAGCACCTGCCCGAAGGGCGAATGAATCACCCGGTAGACGAACAGAAAGCCCAGCACGAACACGCCCAGCGCGAAGTAATACATGTTGGTGTCTACGCTCAGGTCCACCAGCCCAAGGAACTTGCCGCGCGGAATGCCCTGCATGCCGTCCTCGCCGCGCGTCCAGCCGACCTGCACCGCCATGAAGTACGCCACCTGCGACAGCGCCAGCGTGATCATGGCGAAATAGATGCCGGTGCGGCGGATGGCCAGCCAGCCTATCGCATACCCGATGGCGGCCGCCATGGCCACGCCGCACACAATGGCAAGCTCGGGCGGCAGGCCGCGTGCGCCGAACAGGATCATCATTTCCCCCGCCGCGTAGCCGGCCCAGCCAAAAAACGCGGCGTGGCCGAAAGACACCAGGCCGGTAAACCCGGTCAGCAGGTTGAAGGCCAGCGCAAACAGCGCAAAGCACAACACCTTCATGACGAATACCGGGTACACGATCTGGGGGAAGAACGGCACCAGCAGCGCGGGCACCAGCAGCAAGGCCAGGATGCGAATGGAAAACGGAATGCGCGACACCTTATTTCTCCTTGCCGAACAAGCCCGCGGGGCGCATCAACAGCACGACGGCCATCACGATGAACACGACAACGGTGGACGCTTCGGGATAGAACACCTTGGTCAGCCCTTCCAGCAGCCCGAGCGCCAGGCCGGTGACGATGGCGCCCATGATGGAACCCAGCCCCCCGATCACCACCACGGCGAACACGATGTTCAGCAGGTTGGACCCCATCAACGGGTTGATCTGCATGACGGGCGCGGCCAGCACGCCCGCCACGCCGGCCAGCGCCACGCCGAAGCCGTACGTCAGCGTGATCATCACCGGAACATTGACGCCGAACGCCTGTAGCAGCTTCGGGTTTTCGGTGCCGGCGCGCAGCATGGCGCCAAGGCGGGTGCGCTCGAACAGGTACCAGGTCGCGATGCACAGCGTCAGCGACGCCACCACCACAAAACCTCGGTACGCCGGCAAGAACATGAAGCCCAGGTCGAAGCCGCCTTGCAGGATCTCGGGCGGCTCATAGCCCACCCCGGAAATGCCGTAGAAGTAACGGAAGCCCCCTTCCATCATCAGCGCGATACCGAAGGTCAGCAGCAGCCCATACAGATGGTCCAGGTGGTACAGCCGCTTGAGCAGCGTCTTTTCGATCAGGACGCCCACCGCGCCCACCACCAGGGGCGCCAGGATCAGCGCGGCCCAGAAGTTGACCTGCACGCCGGGGCCCAGCAATTGCGGCAGCTGCGTGAAGCCGATCCACGCCAGGAACGCCGCCATCATGAACTGCGCGCCGTGCGTGAAGTTGACGATGTTGAGCAGGCCGAAAATGATGGCCAGCCCCATGCTGAGAATGGCGTAGAAGCAGCCGTTGATCAGCCCGACCAGCAACTGGGCCAACAGGGCGGGGAGCGAGATGTCGAACATGGCGCGGGCTTAGGACTTGTTCAGCGGGCAGGCGGCCTGGGGCTTGGGGAACACGTCCTCGCCCTTGAGTACCGACTTCACGTTGTAGTAGTCCCAGGGGGCCTTGGACTGCGCGGGCGTTTTCACCTGCAAGAGCAGCATGTCGTGCACCAGTGCGCCGTCCGCGCGCAGATGGCCGTTGCGGATCACGGCGTCGTTGATGGTCATCTCGCGCAGCTTGGCCATCACGGCGGGCGCGTCGTCGGTGCCGGCGGCTTCGATCGCCTTCAGGTAAGACAGCGTGGCGGAATACACACCGGCCTGCGAGGCGGTCGGCATCTTCTTGGCTTTTTCGAAGAACTTCTTGGCCCATGCGCGCGAGGCGTCGTCATAGTCCCAGTAGAACGCTTCGGTCAGGTACATGCCCTGCGCCTTGGGCAGGCCCATGCTGTGCACGTCCGAGATATACGTCAGCAACGGCGCCACGATCTGCTTTTTGTTGATGCCGAATTCGTTCGCTTGCTTGACGGCGTTGACCGTGTCGTTGCCCGCGTTGGCCAGCGCGATCACGTCTGCCTTCGATGCCTGGGCTTTGAGCAGGAACGATGAAAAGTCGTTGCCGGGGAAGGGGTGGCGCGACACGCCCACGACCGTTCCGCCGTTTTCCTTGATGACTTCCGTTGCGTCCTTTTCCAGCGAATGGCCAAACGTGTAATCGGCCGTGATGAAGTACCAGGTCTTCTTGCCTTCTTGCACCAGCGCGCGCGCGGTGCCGGCGGCAAGCGCGTATGTGTTGGTGGTCCATTGCGCATTCAGCGGCGAACATTTTTCGCCCAGGATGGCGGTGGACAGGCCCGCCGAGGGCATCGTCACGCGGTTTTTCTGCTTGGCGATTTCCATCACGGCCAGCGCGGTGGATGCGGTGGGAAAGTCGGTGATCATGTCGACCTTGCCCTGGTCAAACCACTCGCGCGCCAAGTTGGCGGCGACGTCGGGCTTGTTCTGGTGGTCTGCCGCCACCACTTCCACCGGTTTGCCCAGCACCTTGTTGCCCATCTCTTCAGCGGCCAGACGTGCGGCGATCACCGAGCCATTACCGGCCAGGTCGGAATACACGCCGGACAGGTCGGTCAGCACACCCACCTTGACGACGTCGTCGCTGATCTTTGCCTGCGCGTGGGCGGCGCCGGCGACACCCAGGGTTAGCAACGCTGCTGCAATTCGGTTCAATTTCATCTGACTACGCGCCGTGTAGGAAGGGGCACTGCGGTCGGAAGGAATACGGAAAAACCAATACGGCAAAACTTCAAATGCCCAGCAAGGTGTTCAGCTTGTCCTGCGATTGCTGGACGTCGGCACGGTCGATCACGGCAACCACTTGGCCATGTTCGATGACGTAATGGCGGTCGGCCAGGTGCTGGGCGAAGCGGAAATTCTGTTCGACCAGCACGGTGGTGTAGCCGCGCTCTTTCAATTGCCGGATCACGCGGCCCAGCGACTGCACGATCACAGGCGCCAGTCCTTCGGTGATTTCGTCCAGCAACAGCAGGCGAGCACCGGAGCGCAGGATGCGCGCCATCGCCAGCATCTGCTGTTCGCCGCCTGACAGCCGCGTGCCGGGGCTTTGCGCACGCTCTTTCAGGTTGGGGAACATTGTGTAGATCTCTTCCACCGACATGCCGTCCGGCCCCACCGAGGGCAGCAGCATGAGGTTTTCCTCCGCGGTCAGTGACGCGTAGATGCCGCGCTCTTCAGGGCAATAACCGATGCCCCGGCGCGCGATCTTGTGAGTGGGCATGCCCACCGTTTCCTGGCCCTGCACCTTGATCGAGCCGCTGCGGCGGCCCACCAGGCCAAGGATGGCTTTTAGCGTCGAGCTGCGGCCCGCGCCGTTGCGGCCCAGCAGCGTCACGCATTCGCCGGGCTTCACGTCCAGGTCGATGCCATGCAGGATGTGCGATTCGCCATACCAGGCGTGCAGGTTGCGGATTTCAAGCAGGTTGCCGGACCCGCCGGCCGGGGCGTTATTCATCGTCGGCTCCCATGTAGGCCTCGCGCACCGCCGGGTTCATCGATACGGTGGCGTAGGGGCCTTCCGCCAGGATCTCGCCCCGTTGCAAGACGGTGATGGTGTCGGAGATGTCCGCCACCACTTTCATGTTGTGTTCGACCATCAGGATGGTGCGCCCCGCCGATACCTGCTTGATCAGGTGCTTGATGCGGTCCACGTCTTCGTGGCCCATGCCTTGCGTGGGTTCGTCCAGCAGCAGCAGCTCGGGTTCAAGCGCCAGCGTGGTGGCGATTTCCAGGGTGCGCTTGCGGCCATACGGCAAGTCGCCCGCGGGCACCTCCAGATGCGTGCGCAGGCCGACCTGGTCCAGCAGTTCCTCGACGCGGTGGTGCAGGCTTTCCAGCGTGCGTTCCGACCGCCAGAAGCAGTAGTCCACGCCCAGCTTGCGCTGCAAGGCAACGCGCACGTTCTCGCGCACCGACAGCTGCGGAAATACGGCCGATATCTGGAACGATCGGACGATGCCCCGGCGCGCCGTCTGGGCGGGGCGCTCTGCCGTGATGTCGACGCCGTCGTACAGGATTTCGCCGCGCGTGGGGATGTGGAACTTGGTCAGCAAGTTGAAAAACGTGGTCTTGCCCGCCCCATTCGGGCCGATCAGCGCATGGATGGCGCCGCGCCGCACGCTCAGGTCGACGTTATTGACTGCCACGAAGCCGCGGAATTCCTTGGTCAGGCCACGGGTCTGAAGGATGATGTCGCTTTGCATGGTGTCCGATGGGCGTGCGTGGAGGCGGCCCCGGAACACCGCGCCGCGCGGCCTTCCGGGGATGGTGCTGCGGGCGGGTGGGGTGGCTTACGTCGACTGGTAGGCTTTGGGGCGCTTGGCTATCGCGGCCTGGATGATGGCGGTGCAGCGCTCGCGTTCCGCGCCCACCAGGGGCAGGCGCGGCTTGCGCACATGCTCGTTGCCGACGCCGGCCAGCGTTTCGGCCAGCTTGATGTTCTGCACCAGCTTGGTGGAAACGTCCAGGTGCAACAGGGGCGTGAACCATTGGTACAGCGCCAACGCCTCTTGCCACTTGCCGGCTTTCATCAGGTCATACAGCGCCACGGTTTCGCGGGGGAAAGCGGTCACCAAACCGGCCAGCAGCCCGTCGGCGCCCAGCGCCAGCGCCTCGAACGACAGGTCGTCCACGCCGATGAACAGCTGATAGCGCGTGCCCAGCGCATTGCGCAGGTCAGTCAGGCGGCGGATGTCGTCGCTGCTTTCCTTGATGGCGACCAGCCAGGGGCAGTCGGCCAGCTCGACCATGTGCTCGGGCTTCAAATCCACGCGGTAAGCAACCGGGTTGTTGTAGATCATGCAGGGCTTTTGCGCGGCTTCGGCCATGGTGCGGATGCTTTGCATCGCCTCGCGCGCGTCGGCGACGTAGATCAGCGAAGGCATCAGCATGAAACCGTCCACGCCGAGTTCGACCGCCGCCTTGATAAATCGCACCGCTTCGCGGGTGCTGGTCTCGGACACGTTGGCGAGCACGGGAATGCGGCCCGCGCTGACTTCGACGGCGCAGCGCGTGACTTGGAGCTTTTCTTCCAGGGTAAGGGTGCTGGCTTCGCCCAGCGAGCCGCAGGTGACCAGGCCGTGAACCCCGTTGTCGATCAAGAAGCCGAAATGCTTGCGCATGGCTTCGAAATCCAGCGATTCGTCGGCGTGGAACTTACTGGTTACGGCAGGATATACGCCCTGCCAACGCACGTTACTCAACTGGCTTCTCCTGAAGATGCCGTCGCTTCAAGGGGGAGCGGCGAACAGGAGAAAGTCTAATATCCGTTAAATATATTTAGTAGATATTTTTATATGGGAGTTTCCCGATAGCGGGTTTTCCCGGCGCGCGTCAGCCCGATTTACGGGAGTAGGCGCGCGACGCGTCCTGCATGAAGGTTTTGACGGCCGCGTCGTATTGCGGGCCACTGCGGAAGGCGCCTGAGTGCGAAGCCCCTTCGATCTTGACCAGGCGCTTTAACTCGGGCGCCACGTTGCGCGCGGCGGCGAAGAGTTCGTCGCTCATGGTGTGCGGCACGACACGGTCGGCGGTGCCGTGCATGAACAGCATCGGCGTGTGCAACTGCGCCAGCTTCTGCACGGAATCGAAGGGCTGCGTGACCAGCAGCCCCGCGCCCGGGACCTTGCCCCAACGCAACGTGCCCAACATGGCGCCGATGCTGGTGAAGCTGGATTCCACGATCAGCCCCGCAAAGTCAGGTTGCTCGGGGCGCGCCGCCAGGTCGATGGCGATGGCGCCGCCCAGGCTATGGCCGTAGACGAAGCGGCGGGCGGGATCGGGTTGCAGACGGGCCAGTTCTTTCAAGCCGGCCATGGCGTCTTCCAGCGCGCTTTCTTCCGACGGCAGGCGGGGGGTGGACGCGCCAAAGCCGCGATAGTCGATGGCCAGCACGGAATAGCCCATGCGGGTCCAGCCATCGATGCGAAAGGCGCTGCCGTTCAGATTCCAGCGCGCGCCGTGCAGATACAGCACGGTAGGCGCGCCCGCGCTGGGGCTTTGCCAATACCAGGTGCGAATCTTGTCGCCGTTGGCCAGCGCCAGGTCGTAGACCTTGGTGCCGGCGGCGGGTTCGCGCCACCAGGTCTGGGGCTCGGATTGCGGTGAAAAGATCGTCTGGCGTTGCCAGGAATCCAGCTGCGAGCAGCCGACCACGCTGGCGGCGGCCAGCACGGCGGCAATGAACAATCGGCGGGGGGAAAAACGGGGCAGGGCGGGCATGGACGATATGACCCTGTCGGGCCGGCTGGGTTCCGCCGTCAGCATACTCCTGGACGTGTCGCGCCCGTCAATGAGAGGCTGCCCGAGGCTGCCGGCCGCCATCCCTGGCCGCGCCTGCTGTCGGGGCGGCCTCGGCTTAATGCATCAAATCCAGTGCCACCGGATACAGGGACGCCACCAGCAGCAGCGCCATGCCGACGTTGAACGCGCGTACGGCCCAGGGCTTGTGCAGCACGCGGCGCAGCGCCGTGCCGAAGGTCACCCACACGCCGATGCTGGGCAGGTTGACCACGCCGCACACCACGGTGGCGATGACCAGGTTGGCAAAGAATCCATTCTGAGGCGTGTAGGTGGCCACGACGCCCACCGCCATCACCCAGGCCTTGGGGTTGACCCATTGGAACGCGGCGGCTTGCAGGAACGTGAACGGTTTGCCGCGCGCTTCGCCATCTTCCATGTCGCCGGAATTGGCGATCTTCCAGGCCAGATACAGCAGGTAGGCCGCGCCGGCATATTTCAGCACCGTGTACAGCGCGGGTACCTGCTGGAACACTGACCCCAGGCCCACGCCCACCAGGAAGATCATCAAGGTGAACCCCAGGTTCACGCCCAGTAAATGCGGCAGGCTGCGGCGGAATCCAAAGTTCAGCCCCGACGAGGCCAGCATCACGTTGTTGGGCCCCGGCGTTATCGAGCTGACCAGCGCGAACAGCGCCAGCGGCCCCAACAGCGACGCGGAAGCCAGGGGCACGTCCGCCCAGTTGGTTGGGAACAGAGTCATTTTTTGGTCCTTACGATGGCGCGGCGTCCGCCGGCGATAACGGCGATCACGGTGGCGGCGAACACGAACGTCGACGCCTCCACGGATTCACCAAACAACAATGCGGCCGCCACGACAGTCAGGAACGGTTGCAACAACTGGACTTGTCCCACGCGGGCGATGCCGCCCACGGCCAAGCCGCGATACCACGCGAAGAACCCTAAAAACATAGATCCGAACGCCAGATACGCGCAAGCGGACACCACGGCCACGCTGGGCCAGTGGGCCTGCGCCGCCATCCAGCCCACGGGCGCCGCTACCACCGGCGCGCTGATCGCCAGCGCCCAGCAGATGGTGCGCGATCCGCCCAGCGTACGCGCCGCGCGGCCGCCTTCGGCATAACCCATGCCGCCCAGCACCACGGCAATCAGTAGCCACAGATAGCCGGTGGTCAACGTGCCGTTGCCCTGGCGCAGCGCATACACCGTGACCAGGGCCGCGCCGGCCGTGGCCCACGCCCAGAAGGCGGCCGACGGCCGCTCGCCACTGCGCAACGCGGCAAACGCGGCGGTCGACAGCGGCAGCAATCCATTGAACACCGCGCCCTGTGCGGACGGCACGGTCTGCATCGCCAGCGACGAGGCCAGCGGCCACCCCACCACTATGCCCAACGCCGCCAGGATGACGCCCGGCCATTCCTGCCGTGTCGGCCGTCGGCTACGCGTGATCCAGAGCAAGGCCACTGCCGGTACGGCCGCCACCAACGCGCGCCCCAGGCCCACCAGCAGCGGCGCCAGTTCCGCGACGGCCAGCCGCGTCATGGGCAGCGTCAACGAAAAGACCAGTACACCCAGGAACCCGTAGCCATAGCCTTCCCAGACAGGGGGTGGCGCGGCGGGCGCCGTCTGGGCCGAGGGGTAAAGCGCGGATCGGGACATGATGGTTGCCAAAAAATTCTGAAAGGAACGGAAGAGTGGTTGCGGGCCGTTCGTATTGCTGTCACTCTACGCATAGTTATCGGTACAGTACCGGTACACTTTTGCATATCACTTTAATCACTGGCCTGGTCCAAATCCCATGACAGTTGCTCCGCCTCCCCCTCCTGCCTCTTCCCTGCCCTGGATGCCCGTGCGTCAGGCCGACGCCTCGTTGGTCACGCAACTGGCCGATGGCCTGGCCCGCCGTATCGATGAACAGGGCCTGCGCCCCGGCACGCGCTTGCCTTCCATCCGCAAAATGGCCGAACAGTCGGGCGTCAGCCGCTTCACCGTGGTGGAAGCCTATGACCGCCTGGTCGCGCGCGGCCTGGTGCAGTCGCGACGCGGCGCGGGCTTCTTTGTGCGCGCACGCAGCGGCCCGCTGGCGGCGGTGGCCGCAGCGCCGGCCACGTCGCTGGCGCCGCCCGCGCGTATCGACATCGCCTGGTTATTGCGCAGCATGTTCCGCGAAACCAGTTCGCTGGGCATGCCGGGCGGGGCCGGTTTGCTGCCGGCTGACTGGCTGGACCCTGACATGGTGGCCGGTGCGGTGCGCGCGGTAGGTCGATCGGTGCGCGCGAATCTGGTCAGCTACGGGCACCCGCAAGGGTTCGCCCCGCTGCGCCAGCAGATCGCGGCGTCGCTGCAGAATGACGGCGTGCCCGCGCACCCCGAGCTGAATTTGCTGACCACGAACGGCGTCACCCACGGCCTGGACCTGATCGCCCGGCACTTCGTCAAACCGGGCGACACCGTATTGGTGGAAGACCCCGCGTGGTTCGTCATCTTTGGCCGCTTGGCGGCGTTTGGCGCGCGCCTGATCGGCGTGCCGCGCGGGCCGGACGGCCCCGACATCGCGCAGCTGGAACAGCTTGCTGCCGAGCACAAGCCCAAGCTGTTCATCATCAACAGCGCCGTGCACAACCCCACCGGCCACACGCTGTCGGCCGGTGTGGCCTACGACATCCTGCGCATCGCCGAACGGCACGATTTCGTCATCGTCGAAGACGACACCTACGGTGAGCTGCATCCCGGCGGCGCGATGAAGCTGGCGGTGCTGGACCGGTTGAACCGCGTCATCCTGGTCAGCGGCTATTCCAAGATGCTGGCGGCCAGCCTGCGCGTCGGCTATGTGGCCGCCAACCCCGACATCCTGCAAAAGCTGGCCGACCTGAAAATGCTGGCCGGCCTGACGTCGCCGGAACTGGGTGAACGCGTGATCCACCGGGTGCTGATGGAAGGGCAATACCGCCGCCACATCGAGCGCGTGCGCGCCCGCGTGGACGAGGCTCGCCAGCGCTGCCTGAAAACGCTCTTGAAACTGGGCCTGACGGTGCCGCACGAACCGAACGCGGGCATGTTCGTCTGGGCCGATTGCGGCCGCGATAGCGAGGTGCTGGCGCGTGAAGCGGCTGACCAGGGGATGCTGCTGGCGCCGGGCACGCTGTTTTCACCGTCCCAGGCGCCGTCCACGATGCTGCGCTTTTCCGTGTCCATCGCGGACGACCGCCGGATCTGGACCCAATTGGAAAAACTGTTCGCTCAAAACGGCTCCTACAATCAATAATAGGCAGCTATCTATCTGAAGGAACCGCCATGTCCGCACCCATCAAACCCCTGACCGACAATTTTGCCGTTGCGCCGCAGCTCGGCCCTGACGACATGGCCGATGTCGCAGCCGCCGGCTACAAAAGCGTCATCATCAACCGCCCCGATTTCGAAGGCGGCCCCGATCAGCCCACCGCCGCCGACGTCTCCAAGGCCGCCGAAGCGGCCGGCCTGAAGATCGAATATCAGCCCGTGGTCGGCAGCGCCATGACAGTGTCCGACGTGGTCCGATTCGCCGAATTGCTCAAGACGCTGCCCGGTCCCGTGCTGGCCTACTGCCGCACCGGTACGCGCTGCACCAACTTGTACGCCGCCGCGCAGCAGCTGGGCAGCTGAACCCAAGCTTGACGTGCATCAATGTCGCCGGGTTCCGTTGATGTGAACCAGGCGCCTTTTCCAGTAGCATAAAGATTCCTCTCAAACAGGAGCAGGCAAGATGTTCAAGAAGATCCTGATTCCCACCGACGGTTCGCCGCTGTCGGCCCAAGCCGCCAACGCGGGCATTTCGTTCGCCCGTTCGGTTGGCGCCGAAGTCGTCGCGCTGTACGTGACCCAGCCGTTCGCTGCCACCATCGGTTTCGACGGCATGGCCGCTGCGTACGCCATTACCGACGAAGACTACGAGAAGGCATCGGCCGAGCAAGCCGACAAGTACCTCAAGCAGATCACCGACCGCGCCGACACCGCCGGCGTCAAGTCCGAGGCGCGCGCCGTCTCCAACTTCAACGTTGCCGACGGCATCGTGCAAGCGGCGACCGACGCCGGTTGCGACCTGATCTTCATTGGCAGCCACGGCCGCAGCGGCCTGTCGCGCCTGCTGCTGGGCAGTGTCACGGCCAAGGTGCTGTCGCTGGCCACCACCGCCGTGCTGGTGTACCGCGTCAAGGAAGAAAAGAAGTAAGCGCGTTGCGGATAGCGCGCGCTTGTTTCTCGCCGCCGCGTCCTGCGCGGCGCACCGAAGCCCCTCTACTACCCGAGGGGCTTTTTTTGTGCGTGCAGGCAACGAAGGCGGGGCCGCGATGAGCAGGTGTCCCCGGACGAATCGTGAATCCTTATCGCGCGTAGTGGCAAAGCTTGAAAGTTGACGCGCCGCGCGTAATATTTACGCATCAGCGCGGGCGCGGTTACGCATTACCCCTACGAAACGCGGCATGGCGCCCGCCGCGGCAGCGCCCGGTCGGGCTTGCCGTACTGCCCAGTGGTTCCCTGCAAGGAAGAGGCCATGACCCGCAAGACGCGTATCGAGCTTTACCGCAATATCGGCATCAGCGCCCATATCGACGCGGGCAAAACGACGACCACCGAGCGCATCCTCTTCTATACCGGCATCACGCACAAAATCGGCGAAGTCCATGACGGCGCCGCCGTGATGGACTGGATGGAACAAGAGCAGGAACGCGGCATCACCATCACATCGGCTGCCACCACCGCCTTCTGGAAGGGCATGGCCGGCAATTATCCCGAACACCGCATCAACATCATCGACACGCCGGGCCACGTGGACTTCACCATCGAGGTGGAACGGTCCATGCGCGTGCTGGACGGCGCCGTCATGGTTTATGACGCAGTGGGCGGCGTGCAGCCGCAGTCGGAAACGGTCTGGCGTCAGGCCAACAAGTACAAGGTGCCGCGCCTGGCCTTCGTGAACAAGATGGATCGCGTGGGCGCGGATTTCCTGCGCGTGCAACGCCAGATCGCCGAACGCCTGAAAGGCGATGCGGTGCCGATCCAGCTGCCCGTGGGCGCCGAAGACCACTTCGAAGGCGTGATCGACCTGGTCAAGATGAAGGCCATCATCTGGGACGACGCCAGCCAGGGCGTGAAGTTCCAGTACGAAGACATCCCGCAAGCCATGCAGGCCGAGGCGCAGAAGTGGCACGACAAGATGGTCGAGAAGGCGGCCGAGGCCAATGAGACGCTGCTTGAAAAATATCTGTCCGGCGAGACCCTGACCGAAGAGGAAATCAAGCAGGGCCTGCGCGCGCGCACCATCGCCAACGAAATCGTGCCCATGCTCTGTGGCAGCGCCTTCAAGAACAAGGGCGTGCAGGCCATGCTGGACGCCGTGATCGACTACATGCCGTCGCCGGTGGATGTGCCCGCCATCAAGGGGCATGACGAGCGCGACCGTGAAATTGAACGCCATCCGGCTGATAACGAGCCGTTCTCGGCGCTGGCCTTCAAGATCATGACGGACCCGTTCGTCGGCCAACTGGTGTTCTTCCGCGTGTATTCGGGCGTGGTGAAGTCGGGCGACTCGGTCTACAACCCCATCAAGGGCAAGAAAGAACGGCTGGGCCGCATCCTGCAGATGCACGCCAACGAGCGGCGCGAAATCACCGAGGTGTACGCCGGCGACATCGCGGCGGCGGTGGGCATCAAGGACGTGACCACGGGCGACACGCTTAGCGATCCCGCCCACATCATCGTGCTGGAACGCATGGTCTTCCCTGAACCCGTGATTTCGCAGGCGGTGGAGCCCAAGACCAAGGCCGACCAGGAAAAGATGGGCATCGCCCTGAACCGGCTGGCGCAGGAGGATCCGTCGTTTCGCGTGCGCACCGACGAAGAATCTGGCCAGACCATCATTTCGGGCATGGGCGAACTGCACCTGGAAATTCTGGTTGATCGCATGAAACGCGAGTTCAACGTGGAAGCCACCGTGGGCAAGCCGCAGGTGGCTTACCGCGAAACCATCCGCAAGGCCTGCAACGAAGTCGAAGGCAAGTTCGTCAAGCAGTCGGGCGGGCGCGGCCAGTACGGCCACGTGGTGTTGAAGCTTGAACCGCAGGAACCCGGCAAGGGCTACGAGTTTGTCGACGCCATCAAGGGCGGCGTGGTGCCGCGCGAATTCATCCCGGCGGTCGACAAGGGCATCCGCGAATCGCTCAATGCCGGCGTTCTGGCGGGCTACCCCGTCGTGGACGTCAAGGCAACGCTGTTCTTCGGGTCGTACCACGACGTGGACTCGAACGAGAACGCGTTCAAGATGGCGGGCTCGATGGCGTTCAAGGAAGGCATGCGCCGTGCGGACCCGGTGCTGCTGGAACCCATGATGCAGGTCGAGGTGGAGACGCCCGAGGACTTCACCGGCAACGTGATGGGCGATCTGTCCTCGCGGCGCGGCATGGTGCAGGGCATGGAAGACATCGCGGGCGGGGGCGGCAAGGTGGTGCGCGCCGAGGTCCCGCTGGCCGAGATGTTTGGCTATTCCACGTCATTGCGTTCGCTGACGCAGGGGCGAGCCACCTACACGATGGAGTTCAAGCACTACGCCGAAGCACCGCGTCAGGTAGCGCAGGAGATCATCGCGGCCCAGGGCGCCGGCCGCTGACGCGGACGGGGCGACGCGCGCAGGGGCGTGGCGCGCGCCCGGGGCGTTGGTTTTGCGCCGGCCAAACCAGGCCGGCGCGAACGGCTGCCGCTTTCAGCCGCCGATGAATTCCTGAATGGCGCTGTTGAACACGCGCGGGTTGCCCAGGTTCATGCCATGGGACGAGCCCACCACCGTTACGCGGTGCGCGTGCGGCAGCCATTCGGACAAGGCGTCCAGGACAGCCGGATAGGGGGCGGGGCTTAACGCCCCACCGATCAGCAGCGTGGGCATCTTCAGGGTGCCGATCTGCTGTGGCGTCAGCGCTTCCGGCCTTTCGTCGGCCTGGCCAAACAGCGTGCCGACGTTGTCGCGCACCATCTCCTTGAACCACGGTACCATGCGCTGCCACGTGTTCGGCCCCGTTACCGTGTCCACGAACAGGGCCAGCCCTTCTTCGACGTCGCCTTGGCGGATCAGCGCCAATGCGCGTTGGCGAAAGCCGCCGCGCGCATCGTCGCCGCCGGGCAGGGGCAAGCCGGGGTCGGCCAGCGTCAGGCTGCGCACCGCGTCGGGCATGGCCAATGCCGCTTCCAGCGCGACGCGGCCGCCGCGCGAATGGCCCACCAGATGGGCGGGGCCGCCCGCCACGGTGTCGATAAATTCCAGCACGTCGGCGGCGTGTTGCTCAATCGAAAAGCCGTCGCCTTCACCGTCCCAGCTTTCCGGCCAATAGCGGCGCAGACATACCGCCAGCACGCGAAACGAGTTGCCCAGCGGTGCCATTTGCGACTTCCAGTAGCGGCAGTCGGACAGCGACCCGTGCACCAGCACCAGCGGCACGCCGCTGCCGTACTCGGTGTAGGACATGGCGTAGCCGCCGATCAAGGCGGTTTGCAGCGGAAGAACGGGTTCGGAACGCATGAGGGGCATAAACGGAAAAGCCAGGTCCGCATTCTAGCGTGGGCCGTGGCAAGGTCCCGCGCCAACGTCCGGCTACGCGCTGGAACGCCCGTGCACGCCCCGGGGGCGCCGCTGATAAACTCGTCATCGGCATTGAACAAGGCAGCGTCCGCAGCGCTGCCGCCCGTCTTTCATGGAGTCCGCACGATGTCCCCCGAATCGCTTGCCGCGTTGCCCGAATCCGCCCAGCGTGTTGCCCGCTTGTTATTGGAAATCGGCCATGACAAGCCGGTGGTGGTCCTGCCGCAATCCGGCAGGACGTCGGCCGAGGCGGCGCAGGGCCTGGGTTGCGAGGTGGCGCAGATTGCCAAGTCCATCATTTTCCGACGCGCGTCCGACAACGCGCCGGTGCTGGTCATCGCCAGCGGCGCTAATCGCGTGGACGAAGCGAAGGTGGCCGAACAGGTCGGCGCGTTGGCCAAGGCCGATGCCAAGTTCGTTCGCGACATGACGGGCTACGCCATTGGCGGCGTGTGCCCCATCGGGCATGCCGTCAAGCCGGTCATGCTGCTGGACGCGGATTTATTCAATTACGACAGCCTCTGGGCCGCCGCCGGCCACCCGCACGCCGTCTTCAACCTGACGCCCAAGCAGCTCGCCGACATGACGGGCGCGCCGGTGGTCGATGTGGCCCAACGCGCCTGAGCGCGCCTGAACGCGTCCACGGTGGGCTAACGGGGGCGTTCGTTAAGCCCGTCGATCAGCACCTGGCGTAGCCCGCGCGAACACGCTTCGACACGGCCTTGCACGCCATACACCGCCGCCAGGGATTCGGGCGTGATCACGTCGGCAGGCGCGCCTTGCGCGTGCAGTCGTCCGTGCTGGATCATCACCGCGCGATCTGCGTGCTGCAAAGCCACGTTCAGGTCGTGCAGCACGATAACGCTGATCAGCCCGTGTTCCTGGGTTTCTTGTTTGAGCAGCCGCATCACGTGAAACTGGTAATTCAGGTCCAGCGCGGACAGGGGCTCGTCCAGCAGCAGTACGCGCGGCTGGCGGATCAGCGCTTGCGCCAATCCCACCAGTTGCTTCTGCCCACCCGACAGCGCGTCCAGGTAATGCAGCGCAAGGTGGGCTATGCCCAGCCGCGCCAGCAGGCGGTCGATATCCGACAATTGCAGCGGCGGCGCCAGGGCATCGCGGCTGGCCCTGGCCGCCACCAGCACCGATTCAAACACCCGCAGGTGCACGGCGGCCGGCAGGCTTTGCGGCAGATACACCATGTGACGGGCGCGTTCGCCCACGCCCAGGCGGGTCATGTCCTGGCCATCCAGCATGACGCTGCCGCCGCGAGTGCGAACCAGCCCTGCCAATGCCTTGAGCAGGGTGGACTTGCCGCTGCCGTTCGGCCCGAGCAGGGCGGTGACTTCGCCCGCCACCAGCGACGGGATGGACAGCCCATGCAGGACGTCCTCGCGGCCGTAGCCCGCGGTCAGATCGTGTACGTCCAGGGCAGCGTGTCGCGTCATGGCAGTTGTCGGCGCAACACGACCGCCACGAAAAAAGGAATGCCGACCAGCGCCGTCACAATGCCAACCGGCACGACGACGCCTGGCATCAGGTTTTTGGAAACGACGGAAGCCAGCGACAGAATCAGCCCGCCCACCAGCGCGCTGCCGGGCAGGTAAAAGCGGTGATCTTCGCCGAACAGCCGGCGTGCGATGTGCGGCGCGACCAGGCCGATGAAACCAATGGTGCCCACGAATGCCACCGCCAGCGCAGAAAGCAGGCTGACACGCGCCAGCGCGGCAACCCGGACGCGGCGTACGTCCACGCCAAAGCTGGCCGCGCGATCTTCACCTAGCCGCAGCGCCGTCAGTTTCCACGACTGGCGCATTGCCAGGGGCATGGCCACGGCGATGGCCAGGGCCAGCACGCCGGCCGTTGTCCAGTTGGAGCGGGACAGGCTGCCCATGGTCCAGAAGACCAGGCTTTGCAGGGCCTCGGCGCTGGCCAGGAATTGCACCAGCGACACCAGGGCGTTGAACGAGAACACCATGGCGATGCCGAACAGCACCACCCCCGAGGTGTTCATGCCGCTCCAGCGCGCCACGACGTCCAGCAACAAAGCCGCAAACATCGCAAACAGAAAAGCGTTGCCGGCGATCAGCCAGGCGTCCGGAATGCCGGGCACGCCAAGCTGCAACACGATGGCCAGCGACGCGCCGAACGCGGCGGCAGACGAGACGCCCAGCGTGAAAGGGCTGGCCAGCGGGTTGTTCAAGATGGTCTGCATTTCGGCCCCGGCCAAACCCAGCGCCATGCCGACCAGCGCGGCCATCAGCGCGGAGGGCAGGCGTATGTCCCAGACAATGACGCGTACCGTCGCATCCGCCGACGCGGGCGTGGTCAGGGTCAGCCATAGCTCGCGCCATGGCAGGCCCGACGGGCCGATGGTGAAGTCAATCAGCAGCGCAATGAAAATCGCCGCCAGCAGCAGGGCGATAAGCCCCGCGCGGCGGCGCACGATGCGCCGATAGGCGCTGACCGCGCTTGCGGCGTTTGGCATTACTGCAGCAGTTGGAGGCGGCTCTTGGCCGTGCTGGCGGCTTGGGCGTTGGGGTAGTCGCGCACGATGCGTTGCAAGGTGGCCTTGGCGCCCGCGCGGTTGTTCAGTTCGATCTGACCGCCCGCGATGATGAGCAAGGCGTCAGGGGCGCGCGCGTTGTCGGGCGACTTCTGGACCATGGCGGTCAACTGTTCGATGGCGCCCTTGAAGTCTTTCATGCCGTAGCGGCTGCTTCCCAGGTAGAACTGCGCGCTGGGGGCCAGTTGGCTGTTCGGGTACAGGGCCGTGAAAGCGGCCAGCGATTCGGCGGCTTCTTTGTATTGGCCCTTGCGGAACAGGTCCATGGCGCCGTCATAGGCGGCTTGTTCCTGCGGATCGCCGGCGGCGGTGCCCGGCGGGTTGGTGCCGCTGGGGGCGCCCGGCTTGGCGCTGGGCTGCTGGCGCGACACCAATTCGAGCTGGTCGCGCAGCTGCGCGACTTCTTGCTGCAGGGATTGAATCTGATCAGCCAGTTGCAGCTTGGCGCGTTGGCTTTGCTCGTTCTGCTGCTGCACCTGCTGGCGCAAATCCAGGATGGCCTTGCGGGCCTCATCGTCGGAAAAAGCGTGGGCGGGCGCCGCCAATGCCGCAAGCACAAGGCCGGAGGCCACAATCAGAGGACGCAGGGACAGAACTTTATCGCGCATGAATATTCCCGGGTATAAAAACAAACGTCGGGACGGCCGGCTGACCGTCCCGACGCGTGGTAGGGCTCTTTGACTTAAGCGAAAAGCTTAACGCAGATAGTTGATATCGGCGCGGCGGTTTTCAGCAAAGTCGGCTTCCGACGTACCCGTCGACTTCGGCTTTTCTTTGCCGAAGCTGATGGTTTCGATCTGGTTGTCGCTGACGCCCAGCAGGGTCATCATGCGACGCACGGCGTCTGCACGACGCTGGCCCAGGGCCAGGTTGTACTCAGCACCGCCGCGTTCGTCGGTGTTGCCTTCGATCTTGACCTTCTGCTGCTGGTGCGAAGCCAGGTAGCGGGCGTGGGTTTCGACCAAGCCGCGGTACTGGTCCGACACGGTGTAGCTGTCGAAATCAAAGTACACCGAGCGCTGTTGCGCCAGGATGCTTTGGGGGTTAAAGGGATCAAGGATTTGGCCAGAGGCCGAAGATCCTTGGCCAGCGCCTCCGCCCTGACCCGCTTTATCGTCGAGAGGGACGGAGCTGCAAGCTGCCAGAGTGGCAGCCAGAGCGGCAATGGTCAGGCTTTTGGCAATGCGCGACTTCATGATAGTTCCTTTGCAAAGAGAGTCACACGTGTTATCGGGTAAATGGGCCCCAAGTCGGTTCACGTATTTCCCCGTTCAGTACCGAAAGCGTCTGCCGTACGCGGCCATCGCTCGAAACACCCGCAAGTACGCTACGTCCATTTTGGATGGCGGCGTAAAGGACTTGCATGCCATTCGGCGCGAAACTTGGCGACTGATCGTCACGACCATCAGTGATCAAGGATTCGGAGCCTGAGGACAGGTTCAACGACGCGATTCGAAACGCGCCGTCGCGTCTTGCAACGTACAGCAGCGTCGATCCATCGGGGGAAATTCGGGGTGATATGTTGTAACCACCATTAAACGTGAGGCGGCGAGCTTCGCCACCTGTCGAGCCGGTCTGATAGATTTGCGGCCCGCCGCTGCGGTCACTCGTAAAGATAATGGAAGCACCGTCTGGCGTAAAGGTCGGTTCAGTGTCAATCCCGGGAGAACGCGTAACTCGCGTGGGATTGGCGCCATCCGACGCTCCAACGATGTAAATTTGCGACAAACCATCGCGCGTCAGGGCCACGGCCAGCTTGGAGCCGTCAGGCGACCACGCGGGGGCGCTGTTGTTGCCCTTGAAGTTCGCAACCGGTACGCGGGCGCTGGTAGCCAGCGTGTGCACGTAAACAACGGGCTTGCCGGACTCGAAGCTCACGTAGGCCAGCTTGGCGCCGTCGGGCGACCACGAGGGCGAAATGATGGGCTCGCGCGAGCGCAGCGCAACTTGCGGGTTCTGCCCGTCGGCGTCGGCCACTTGCAGTTCGTAGGTGGCACCCTTCTTCAGCACGTAGGCGATGCGGGTCGAGAACACGCCGCGAACGCCGGTGATCTTTTCGTAGATGCGGTCAGCGATCTGGTGAGCGACGCGGCGCAGTTCCTGCTCCGTGCCCGAAAATGCCACGCCATCCAGCTGACCTTTCTTGACCGTATCGGCCAGGCGGTAGCGGACGTCGTAGCGGCCATCGGCGCCACGGGTGATGCTGCCATATGCCAGGAAGTCGGCGCCTTTGCCGCGCCAGTCGTCATGGGCGATAGGGGAATCAACATTCAAGCCGGAGCCCGCGGCGTTGATCAGGCGGAACTGGCCCGTGCGGGTCAGGTCGGCGCGAATCACTTCGGCCAGGGCGCGGCCGTGGGTGTCGTCAACGGCAAAGTCGGCGATCGCTACCGGATATTGCGTGGCGCCGGTGCCGGAAATATCGACACGCAGTTGCGCATGGGCGGGCTTGGCGGCCATCAGGCACAGCGCAAGCATCAGCAAACCGAGCCCATACGATCGCCAGAGAGCGAGGAGGGAACCTCGTCGGCTATAAGCGGGAGTCATATTCATCAATCTCCTGTCAATCATACATTTTGTGCACTACGTCAATGAACTTGTCGTAGCCGCCCGTGGAGGGCTTGGGGAAGGGGTTGCAGCGGCGGATACCGGTTTCGACCGCGCGGTCGAATGCCGCGTTGCCCGAAGAATCGGTCAGGGTCACGCCGTTAACCTTCCCGTCAGTGCCTAACTGTACCCGGTATTGTGCGGTCGGATTGGCCGAGCCGTTGCGCGGCGGGGGCTGGTAAGCCACGCCGGGAAGGATGCAGGCGCGGACCTTGGCGGCGTAGCCGTTGTCGCGTCCGCCGCCCGCCTGGTTGCGGTCTGCCGTGCCGCCGGGAATGCCGGCAGCGCCCAGCGCGTCGTTGCGGAATGCATCCTTGAGCGCCTTGTCGGCAGCTGCCTTCTTGGCGGCGGCGGCTTTCTCGGCAGCGGCCTTTTCGGCAGCGGCTTTGTCAGCGGCCGCCTTTTCGGCAGCAGCCTTGTCGGCAGCAGCCTTTTCAGCGGCAGCCTTCTTGGCGGCGTCTTCCTTGGCCTTTTTCTCGGCGGCAGCCTTGTCGGCAGCGGCCTTTTCAGCAGCTTTCTCGGCAGCAGCCTTGTCTGCCGCGGCCTTTTCAGCGGCCGCCTTCTCGGCAGCGGCCTTCTCAGCCGCCTGGCGTTCTTGCTCCAGGCGCTTCTTTTCTTTCAGTTCGGCCTGCTTGCGCTCTTCTTCAAGGCGCGCCTTTTCCTTGGCCTCAGCGGCCTGCTTTGCCTTTTCTTCCTGCTCGCGCTTTTTCTTGGCTTCCTGGATGGCGATCTCGGGATCGACTTCCTCGGTCTTGGGCTGAGCCGCGGGCTCGGGCTTCGGAGGAGGGGGAGGCGGGGGAGGGGGCGGCGGCTCGGGCGCCTTTTCGGGCTCGGGCTTGGGCTCGGGTTTAGGCTGCGGCTTGGGCTGTTCGGGTTGCGGCGTGGGCGGCGGGGCGACGGGCGAATTGCCGTCGGCCCAGAGCTGGACTTCGACGGGGCCGGGGGCCTCCGTGCGCCAGTTCACGCCAAAAATCAGGGCGACGAGCAGCAGCAAGTGCACCGCCACGGCCAGAATGAGCGCATTCCGGTTGTCGTTGTTGGGCGGGGTGGCCGGTGGGCCGCTGCGGTGTCGAATAATGGGTGGCGTCATGGGCGTTGCATGCCGGCAAAGCCGGCGGAAGGCGGCGCGTTAGCGTTTTTTCGCGGATGCGGGCTGGGACGTGCCTGCGGCGGACTGGTCCACCAGCAAGCCCAGGCGGGTGATGCCGTTGGTGCGTAGCTCGTCCATCACCTTGACGACCGTCTCATAGGGCACCTTGCCGTCGGCGGCGATCACCACCGGCGTTTCCGCGGTAATACGCGAACGCACCTGCGCCACGAGCTCGGGGCGGGCGATGTCTTGCATCGTCGCGCCGGGCTCGCGCATGCGCAGCGCGATCTTGCCGTCTTCAGAGATCTGCACTTCCAGCGGCTTGACCGGCACATCCGAGGCCGCGCCAACGGAAGGCAGCTGGATCAGCCCGGGCGTGATCAGCGGAGCGGTCACCATGAAGATGACCAGCAGCACCAGCATCACGTCGATGTACGGCACCACGTTGATGTCGGCCTTCATGCGGCGGCCGGACCTGCCGCGTGAGCTTACCGAGGGCATTAGCGCACCTGCCGTTGCAGAATGTTCAGGAATTCGTCGACGAAGCTATCGAAACGGATCGAGATGCGGTCGATGTCGTTCGTGAAGCGGTTGTAGGCGACCACGGCGGGAATGGCGGCAAACAGGCCGATGGCGGTAGCGATCAGCGCTTCGGCGATGCCGGGAGCCACCGAAGCCAGCGTGGCTTGCTGCATGTTCGACAGGCCGATGAAGGCGTGCATGATGCCCCAGACCGTACCCAGCAGGCCAATGTAAGGCGACACCGAACCGGCCGAGGCCAGGAAGTTCAGGTGCGATTCCAGCGCGTCCATTTCGCGCTGGTAGGCGGCGCGCATGGCGCGGCGCGGGCCGTCCAGCAATGCGGTGGCGTCGCCGGCCGAATTGCCGCGGCGCGCTTTCAGGAATTCGGTCATGCCGGCATCGAAGATGCGGGCCAGGGCGCCTTGTTCGTCGCGGCGCGACGCCACGGCCTGTTGCAGCATGGACAAGTCGCCGCCCGACCAGAAGTCGTCTTCAAAACGGCGGGTTTGGGTATGGGCCCGCTTGATGGCAAGGCGCTTGGCGAAAATGTACGTCCAGGACATGATCGAAATGCCCAACAGCATCAACATGATCAGCTGGACCGGCACGCTGGCGTGCGAAATCAGCGAAAGCAACGACATGTCGTTGGTGACTTGCATGGTTATTCCTGAATGAATTCCAGTTTTGCGCGAACGGCGGCTGGCAACTCTGCCGGCCGCATGTGAATGGCGTCGACACAGCAGACTTGGATGTTGCCTTCGGCAAGCAGTTCCCCGTCGCGTTCCGCGCGCTGCGCGAAGTGTATCGAAGCGCGGCCGAGTTTGGTGATTCGGCTGCGTATGGTAAGCAAATCGTCCAGTTTGGCCGGTTTCCGGTAGGACATGTCCAAGGAGCGGACAACGAATAAGCGTTGTTCGTCAACGGCCAGCCCGGACTGGTTGACTCCCAGGGCGCGTAGCCACTCCGTGCGGGCGCGCTCCAGGAATTTCAAGTAGTTGGCGTAGAAAACCACCCCGCCCGCATCCGTGTCTTCGTAATAGACACGGACTTGCAGCAGGGATTCGTTGGACTTCGGATCGGTCACGGTGCGGGTAGGCAATGAAGCGGGTCGGGACGCGGTAAAGTCCGTATCTACTATAGGGTTTAAAGGGTGTCGAGTTTCGTCAGCACCGCTTCAAGCGCGGACTCTACCGGAATCTTGGCAGCTTCGGTTTCCCGACGCGCTTGCAATTCCACCACACCATCGTTCAAGCCGCGTTCTCCAACTGTTACACGCAGCGGTGCGCCGATCAATTCCCACTCGGCGAACATGACGCCGGGGCGGGCATCGCGGTCATCAAGAATGACGTCCACGCCGCGCGCCAGCAGGGATTCATAGAGCTTCTGTGCGGTGTCACGCACCGTTTCACTTTTGCCCCAGCCCACCGGGCAGATAACGACTTCAAAAGGCGCGATCGCGCGGGGCCAGATGATGCCGCGCGCGTCATGGTTTTGCTCGATGGCAGCACCCACGATGCGGGTCACGCCGATGCCGTAGCAGCCCATTTCCAGCACCGCCGGCTTGCCGGTCTCGTCCAGGAACGTGGCCTTCAAGGCTTCGGAGTACTTCTTGCCCAGGTAGAAGACGTGGCCCACTTCGATGCCGCGCTGGATGGACAGCGTGCCCTTGCCGTCCGGCGACGGGTCGCCCGCGACGACGTTGCGCAGGTCGGCCACCAGTTCGGGCTCGGGCAGGTCGCGACCCCAGTTCACGCCCTGGATGTGGAAATCTTCTTTATTGGCGCCGCAGACGAAATCGGCCATGTTGGCGACCGTGCGGTCTGCGATCACGTGCACCGGCTTGGCCGTCTTGACGGGGCCAAGGTAGCCCGGCTTGCAGCCGAAGTACTCGACGATTTCGCTTTCCGTGGCAAAGCGGAAGCCCGCCAGGCCGGGTAGCTTGCCCGCCTTGATTTCGTTCAGTTCGTGGTCGCCGCGCAAGAGCAGCAGCCAGATGTCGACGCGGCCCTTGTCGCCGTCGGTGGCAAGCACGATCGATTTGATCGTCCTGTCCAGCGGCAGCCCCAACAGCTTGGCCACGTCTTCGCACTTGGCCGCGCCCGGCGTTGCCACGTCGGCCATGGCCTGCGTGGCCGCACCCCGGGTGGGATACAGCGACACGGCTTCGGCCAGTTCGATGTTGGCGGCGTAGTCGGTTTCGGCGTTGTAGACCAGCAGGTCTTCACCGGTGTCGGCAATGACCTGGAATTCGTGGCTGCGCGTGCCGCCGATGGAGCCGGTGTCGGCGGCCACGGCGCGGAATTGCAGGCCCAGGCGGCCGAAGATACGCATGTACGCGGCGTACATGGTGTCGTAGCTCTTGAGCGCCCCGGCTTCGTCGCGATCAAACGAATAGGCGTCCTTCATTGTGAATTCGCGGCCACGCATCAGCCCGAAGCGCGGACGGCGTTCGTCGCGGAACTTGGTCTGGATGTGATAGAAATTCAGCGGCAGCTGGCGATAGCTGTGAATTTCATTGCGCGCGATGTCGGTGATGACTTCCTCGGACGTAGGCTGCAGCACGAAATCGCGCTGGTGCCGATCCTTGATGCGCAGCAGCTCGGCGCCGTATTGCTCCCAGCGGCCCGATTCCTGCCAGAGTTCGGCGGGTTGCACCACCGGCATCAGCAGCTCGATGGCGCCCGACGCGTTCATTTCTTCCCGGACGATCGCCTCGACCTTGCGGATGATCTTCAGCCCGAGGGGCATGTAAGTGTAGATGCCGCCCGCGAGCTTGCGGATCATCCCGGCCCGGGTCATCAGCTGGTGGCTGGCGACTTCGGCTTCGGAAGGGGCTTCTTTGAGGGTGTTGATGTGGTAGTTGGATGCGCGCATGTTTAAAGGTGGCAGCAGATACGTATAATCGACTGTAATTGTATTGAATTCGGTGGGGGTGGCCCATGCTTGACCGCGAAGGCTACCGCCCCAATGTCGGCATCATTCTCGTCAACAGTCGAAACGAGGTCTTTTGGGGCAAGCGTATCAGGGAACATGCATGGCAGTTCCCCCAGGGCGGCATCAAATATGGCGAAAGCCCGGTGCAGGCCATGTATCGCGAACTCCATGAAGAGGTGGGCTTGAAGCCCGAGCATGTCCGTATTTTGGGGCGTACACGCGATTGGTTACGTTATAACGTGCCCGATCACTTCGTCCGGCGTGAGTGGCGTGGCCACTATAAAGGACAAAAACAGATTTGGTTCTTGTTGCGCCTGGTGGGACGTGACAGCGATGTGTGCTTGCGCGCGACGCAGCATCCGGAATTCGATGCCTGGCGCTGGAGCCAGTATTGGGTACCCCTGGACGCTGTTATCGAGTTCAAGCGCGACGTCTATACCCAGGCGTTGAACGAGTTGTCGGCGATCCTCTTTCGGCGTCATCACGAAACCCGCTATCTGCGCCAACGCGTGCACGGACAGCGGGCAGCAGAGAATTTGCCCGAAGGAACGGACGGTCATGCGCATATTGTTGGTTGAAGACGAACGGGACATGGCGTCCTGGTTGATGCGCGCGCTGGCCCAAAGCGGGTTTGTGCCGGACCACGCGGCAGATGCCCGCACCGCCGAAGCCTTCATGGCGGGCACGGAATATGACGCCATCGTCATGGACCTGCGCCTGCCCGACAAGCACGGTCTGGTCGTCCTGCGCGAAATGCGCAACCGCGACGACCGCACGCCGGTCTTGCTGCTTACCGCCCAAGGTGCGCTGCAAGACCGGGTGCGCGGGCTGAATCTTGGCGCGGACGATTTCCTGACCAAGCCCTTCGCCCTGGAAGAACTGGAAGCGCGGCTGACCGCCCTGGTGCGTCGCAGCCGCGGCCGCCAACATCCCCGCCTGCAATGCGGCTCGCTGTCCTACGACAGTGAAAGCCGCGCGTTCACATTGGACGGCTCCCTGCTGTTCCTGACCCCGCGCGAACATGCCGCCCTGGCGGCATTGCTGACCCGCAGTGGCTACCCCGTGGACAAATCCCAGCTATTCGGCAAGGTCTTCACGCACGATAGCGAAGCCAATCCGGACGCCATCGAGGTCGTGCTGCACCGGCTGCGCAAGAAACTGGCCGGCAGCGACGTCCGTATCGTCACCGTGCGCGGCTTGGGCTACATGCTGGAAAGCGTGGCCAGCGAGTCCACGGAAACCTAAGTGAGCCTGCGGATCCCCGGGTTGCCGCGTGTGGGCATCCGCGCGCTGCTTATCATCTTGCTGCTGCCCGGCGTGGTGGTGCTGTTGGTCATCGACAGCCTGAACGACTACCGCACGTTGTCCGAGATCACCAACGAAGCCTATGACAGCGCGCTGGTCGAGCCTGCGCGCGTGCTTGAAAGCAGCCTGGAATTCACCCAGGACGGCAATCTGCAAGTGGCCACGCCGCTGTACGCGCAAGTCATGCTGGAATCCCGGGCGGGCCTGCGCAAGTACTTCCGCATCGAACAGATGGACCCGCCCGTGCCCGATGGCTCGCCCGTGCCCACCGAGCAGGGCAAGACCCTGTTGGGCATGCCGGAAATGCCGCGGCCTCCAAGCTGGCCCCGCTCTAACGGGCAACCTATTTTTTACGATGGCGTCTACCGTAACGATCCGGTCCGGGTCGTGGCGGTGGTGCGTGACCTGTACTACCAGGGCCTGCATCGGCAAGTGATGGTGGTGGTGGCCGAAAGCACGGGCAAACGGATCGAAGCCGAGAACAACGCGCGTCGCCAGGAAATCTTGCGCGACGCCCGCATGCTGGCGCTGGTGGTGGTGCTGGTGTGGTGGGGCGTGTCATGGGCGCTCAAGCCCTTGCGGCGCCTGCGTGCCGACATCCGCAACCGGCGGCCCGATGACCTGACACCGCTGGACGCCTCTCGTGTACCCAGCGAAGTGGCGCCGCTGGTCGACGCCGTCAATCACCACATCGCCCGATACCGTCGTGTGCTGGACGAACAATCGCATTTTCTGGCCGATGCCTCGCATCAGCTGCGCACGCCGTTGGCCATCATGTTGACCCAGGCGCAATACGCGCTTCGTGAACGCGACCCCGCCCGCACGCGCGAAGGGCTGCGCGCCATCGTTGACCAGTTGGGCCGCACCCGACGCTTGACCGAGCAGCTGCTGTCGCTGGCGCATGCCAACCAGGCGGAACCCCTGCCGCGCCAACTGCTCGACATGAACGCGGTGTCACGCGAAGTGGTGCTGCAATACCTGCCCTTGGCGCACGAAAAGCAGCAGGACCTGGGCTGGGTGCAGGCGGGTTCCGAAGAAGGGCAGGAGACGTCCGCCCCAGTGTCGGGCAACGAAGCCGAGCTGCATGAAGCGCTGTCCAACCTGGTGCACAACGCCATCAACTACGCGCCCGCGGGCGCTCGCATCACGGTGTCGGTCAGCCGCCTGGAAAGCCGCGCCGAGGTCTCGGTGTCGGACAACGGGCCGGGCCTGGACCCGGTGCTGCGCAGCCGCGCCTTTGCGCGATTTGAGCGGGTCGGCACGGACAAGCCGGTGGCGTCATCGGGGTCCGGGCTGGGTCTGGCGATTGCGCGGGCCTATGCCCGCCGCAACGATGGCGACATCGAACTGCGGGACGGCGAGCGCAACGCTCAGGGCGGCGTCGGGCTGGCATCGGTGTTGTGGCTACCGTTGGCGCCGACGGTTTCGCAGTACCCGCGTCCGCTTGATATGGACTTGAAAGGCGAGCAATAAGCCCTACCGCCTGCCGCCTGCCTGCCCCACCCGCTGGCTACCGCCTTTCAAATTTTTTTCTTGTTTCCGCCTTTCCCGCGTTGCCGCTCCTCAGGGATAACCCCCGAATTCAGGAAGGCGACAGCGCACAGAAAGCGAATTAGCAGCTTCCCTCCGTAATCTGCGCTCCGGTTCGTTGTAAAGGGCCGGGCGAGGCTCGTGTCGAGCGGCGCATCAAGGGCCGGCACGGTCCTGCACCGGAAGGAGGAAGCAAGTGCAAAAAAATATCAACAGAAAGGACTACTACGGCGGCGCGCTGATGGTCCTGATCGGGTTGGGGGCGATATACGGCGGCACCGACTATCACATCGGTTCGCTGAGCCACATGGGACCCGGGTTTTTCCCCGCCGCATTGGGTGGCCTGCTGGCGTTGACCGGTGTGCTGATCGCGATATCCGCGCGCTCGGGCGATGCCACGCCGCCCGCGCCGGGCGACGGCCACGCACATGGTTTGCCGGACATGCGCGGCAGCGCCTGCATCCTGCTCGGGATCCTGGCGTTCCTGCTGCTGGGCCACTACGGCGGCCTGCTGCCCGCCACCTTCGCCATCGTGTTCATCTCGGCGTTGGGTGATCGCAAGAACACCATCAAGCAAGCAATTCTGTTGTCGATCGCCATGTCCGCGATCGCGGTCGTCGTTTTCTGGTGGGCGCTGCAATTGCAGCTGCCGCTGTTTCGTTGGGGTTGAAGCGCCATGATCTCTCAATCTTTGATGGACCTTTGGTACGGCTTCGGCGTTGCGTTCCAGTGGCACAACCTGATGTGGTCGTTCTTTGGCGTGCTGGTCGGAAACCTGATCGGCGTGTTGCCCGGCATGGGCGCCTTGTCGGCGATCTCGATCCTGTTGCCGTTGACCTACGTCATGCAGCCCGTGCCCGCCATTCTGATGCTGGCCGGTATCTTCTACGGATCGCAATATGGTGGCGCCATCGGCGCGATTCTGCTCAACCTGCCTTCGCACCCGCCGCACGCGGTCACCTGCCTTGACGGCTACCCCCTGACCAAACAAGGCAAGGGAGGGACCGCGCTGGGCATCACGATGATCTGTTCGTTCTTCGCGGCCTCGGTCGGCATCATCGTCATGATCTTCGCGTCGCCCTTGCTGGTGGAAGTGGCCTTCAAGTTCGGCCCGACCGAGATCTTCTCGATCATGCTGCTGGGCTTGCTGGCGGGTGCGACGATGTCGCGCGGCTCGCCGCTGAAGGGCGTGGCGATGACGCTGTTCGGCCTGATGTGCGGCGTGGTCGGCACGGATGTGAACACCGGTACCATCCGCTTCTCGTTCGGCCTGCTGGACTTGTCCGACGGCCTGGAACTGGTAGCGATCTCGATGGGCCTGTTCGGCGTGGCCGACTTCCTGATGAGCGTCAATCGCATGACCATCATCGGTAGCGGCGCCAAGCTGCGCATTCGCGACATGCGGCCGTCCAAGCAGGAATTGAAGACGGCTTTCTGGCCGATGGTTCGTGGTACGGCGGTGGGTACGCTGTTTGGCGCCATGCCGGGCACGGGTCCCACCATCACCACCTTCGTCGCCTATGCGCTGGAACGCAAGATCTCGAAGACGCCCGAAAAGTTCGGCACCGGCATGATCGCCGGCGTGGCGTCGCCGGAAGCGTCGTCGCACTCGAAGACGCAGGTCGACTTCATTCCCACGATGAGTTTGGGCATTCCCGGCGACGCGGTGATGGCGTTGATTCTGGGCGCCTTGCTGATCCAGGGCATCCAGCCGGGTCCGCAGCTGATCACCGAGCATCCGGATATTTTCTGGGGCCTGATCGCCAGCTTCTGGGTGGGTAACGTGCTGCTGATGGTGCTGAACGTGCCGCTGATCGGCGTGTGGGTCAAGTTGCTGCAAGTGCCGTACCGCTATCTGTTCCCGTCCGCGCTGTTCTTCATTGCAGTGGGCGTGTTCAGCACGCAAAACAGTCTCTTCCAGATTTGGGAAGTGCTGGCCTTCGGCGTGATCGGCGCGATTCTTATGACGCTGGAATTCTCGGTGGCGCCCATCCTGCTGGGCTTCGTGCTGGGCCCCATGGTGGAAGAGAATTTCCGCCGTGCCCTGCTGCTGTCGCGCGGGGATCTGATGGTGTTCGTGCAACGCCCGATCAGCGCGTGGTTCATCGCCGCCAGCGCCTTGCTGATCCTGCTGCAAGTGTGGGCGTTCGCGCGCCGTGGCAAGGGCAAGGACAAGACCAAACCGGAAGTGCCGCAAACGGTTTAAACGGCGCTTGCATTCGTACAACGACGGCCCGGCTTCATGCCGGGCCGTTTGATTTGTGTGACGCCATCCTGCATGCTTGCGGTTTCCGAAACGCCTTGCAGAGCCGCCAACATGCATATTCTTTTCGCTTGCCCCCACCACGATCCCGACGTTTGGGTGCCGCCTTTGGAAGCCGCGATGCCCGGGTGCCGCATCTCGGTGTGGAATCCCGATGGCCCGCCGTCAGGCGCCGAAGTGGCGCTGGTCTGGCGTCCTCCGGCCGAGCTTTTCAAGCACGAGACGGGCATCACGACGCTGTTCAATCTGGGGGCGGGCGTAGACGCCCTGTTGAAGATGCCCGAGATTCCCGAGCACGTGCGTATCGTGCGTCTGGAAGACGCCGGTATGTCGGTGCAGATGGCCGAATATGCGTTGTACGCGCTGCTGCGCGTGTCGCGTGATTTCCAGGCGTTTGACGAAGCGCAGGCCCGTCAGCATTGGGACACGCGTGAAGGCACCGCACAGTCGGATTGGCCGGTGGGCGTGTTGGGGCTGGGTCAGGTGGGCGCGCGTGTGGCGCAAACCCTGGCGGAGTTTGGCTACCCGGTGGCGGGCTGGTCACGGTCGCCGCGCGAGATTGCCGGCGTCGAATCGTTTGCCGGCGAAGCCGCGCTGCCGGCCTTCCTGGCCCGCACGCGCTTTCTGGTCAATGTGTTGCCACTGACGCCCGACACGCGCGGTATCCTCAACCGCGAGACGCTGTCGCAATTGCTGCCCGAGGCGCACCTGGTCAACGTCGGCCGTGGCGAGCATCTGGTTGAAGAGGATCTGGTGCAGATGCTTGAAGAAGGCGAGATCGCCGGCGCGACGCTTGACGTTTTTCACACCGAGCCGCTGCCCCGCGATCATCCTTTCTGGCGCGACCCGCGCGTGCACGTCACGCCGCACATCGCGGCCCGTACGTTGCGCGACGAAAGCATCGAGCAGATTGCGGGCAAGGTCGCTCAACTGATGCGCGGCGAAGCCATCACCGGCGTGGTCGAGCGCACGCGCGGCTACTGAGTCGCGGGCGTCACGGCTTTTTCCAGCCGCTGGTACATCGAAGGCAGGCGTTGCGACAGGAAATCCAACAGCGTCCGGACGGCGGGCATCATGCCCCGCCGCGATGGATAGATGCAATGGACGATGCCCTCCGGTGATTGCCATTGCGGCAGCACCGGCACCAACTGGCCACGGCGCAGCTGTTCTTGCGTGGCGATAGACGGCAAGAGTGCAATGCCACGCCCACGCACGGCTGCTTCGGTCAGCACAATGAAGTCGTTGCACGATAGCTGCGGCTTCAGCTCGATCTGCACTTCTTCGCCCTTGTCATTGCGCAGCGGCCATCGCACTTCGTTCTGCGGGTCGGAAAAGCTCAACGTGGTGTGCGAGGCCAGATCTTGTGGCGTGTCCGGGCTGCCCCGGCGCTGCAAGTAGCCGGGGCTGGCCACCAGCGTGCCGCGCGCCGTGCCCAGATGGCGCACGACCAGCTCGGCGTCGGTGTCCAGCTTGGTTCGGACTCGCAACGCCAGGTCCACGCCTTCTCGGATCAGGTCAACCCGCCGGTTCGTTACCAGCAACTGCACGGAAATTGCCGGCCACGCATCCAGGAATTCGGGCAACAGCGGCGCCAGCACGTCCTGCGCAATCGACACCGGGCAACTTACGATGACGGGGCCGGCCGGTTCCGCTTGCAGTTGGCGCATGGCGTCGTCGGCGGCGCGCGCGGACGCCGCCATTTCACGGCAGTAGTGCAGATACCGTTCCCCGGCGGAAGTCAGCCGCAGGCGTCGTGTCGTGCGTTGCAGCAGGCGTACGCCCAGGCTTTCCTCCAAATGCGAAATCCGCCTGGATAGGCGGGATTTGGGAATGTCCAGCGCGCGGGCGGCGGCGCTGAATCCGCCCTGCTCAACGACTTGGGAAAAGTAATAGAGGTCGTTTAGATCTTGCATGATTGTTCTATTCCTGGAACGAACAGTTCATCATATCCCCGTTTATGCGAATAATGAACCGGTCTACAGTGACGCCATGCATTCGGGATCTGCCACCGCCACCCGGCGCCCAGCCCCAGTCCGGATTTCCCTTTGAACCGGATGTGGCGCTGTCAGATTCCGACGCCCGCCCCTGGCGGGCCAACTGGAGAAATTCGCTATGAAGACCCTTGTTATCCTTTCCTCGATCCTCGGCAACCGTTCGCACAGCAAGGAATTGGCTGACCACCTGATCGCCCGCCTGAAGGCCGCCAACCCCGCCGCCAGCGTGAAAGTTCGCGACATCGGCGCACAACCGATTCCGTACTTTGACGGCAACACGGCCGGTGCGTTGTTCACGCCCGCCGATGCCCGCACCGTGGAACAGCAACGCATCGTTGAGTTGAGCGATTCGCTGGTCGCGGAACTGATGGAAGCCGACCGCATCGTGTTCGCCGTGCCCGTGTACAACTTCAATTTGCCGGCGCAGTTCAAGAGCTACCTGGACTACGTGGCCCGCGCTGGCGTCACGTTCCGTTATACGCCCGAAGGCGTGCCGGAAGGCCTCGTCAAGGGTAAGCAGGTGTTCGTGTTGACGGCCCGCGGCGGCAAGGCCGAGGGCACGCCGTCCGACACGATGACACCGTACCTGCGCCAGATGCTGGGTTTCCTGGGCATGGACGCCGTGACGTTCATCGCGGCCGAAGGCATGGCGATGGGCGAAGTGGCAGCCTTGGAAGGGGTGACCTTGGCCAAGCAGCGCATCGATGCACTGGTCCTGGATTCGGCACCGGCGGGCCTGGCAGCCTGATCGCGGGATGCAGGCAGTCACGGGTGTCGTGATGTTGTGATGCCATGATGTAGAAACAAAAGGCGAGCCAACCGGCTCGCCTTTTTTGTCGCCGCGTTCCGGCGACGTTACCCGCGCAACGCTCAGTCGCGCAGGCGCTTCACCAGGCTGGAAGTATCCCAACGACCCCCGCCCATTTTCTGGACGTCGCCATAAAACTGGTCCACCAATGCCGTCACCGGCACACGGGCGCCGTTGTTGCGGGCCTCGGCCAGCACCAACCCCAAGTCCTTGCGCATCCAGTCGACCGCGAATCCGAATTCGAATTTGTCGTCGACCATGGTGCCGCCCCGGTTCTCCATCTGCCAGCTTTGCGCGGCGCCCTTGCTGATCACGTCCAGCACCAGCTTCATATCCAGATCGGCAGCCTGGCCAAACGCCACGGCTTCGGACAAGCCCTGCACGATGCCCGCAATGCAGATCTGGTTGACCATCTTGGCCAATTGCCCAGAGCCCGGGGGGCCTACCAACGTGACCGCGCGGCCGAAGCTCTGCGCCACCGGCTTGATGGCGTCGAACACCGCGGCTTCGCCGCCGCACATGATGGTCAGAACGCCGTTGACGGCGCCGGCCTGCCCGCCCGAGACGGGCGCATCCACGAAGTTCAGGCCCAGATCCTTGGCCTGTGCGTAGAGCTCGCGGGCAACGTCGGCCGACGCGGTGGTGTGATCGACGAACACGGCGCCCGGCGCCATGCCCGCAAAAGCGCCGTCAGGCCCCAGGACCACACTGCGCAGATCGTCGTCATTGCCCACGCAGGCAAACACGATTTGTGCGCCGGCCACGGCTTCACGTGGCGTGGCTGCGTGGCCGCCGCCGAATTCAGCGGCCCAGGCTTGCGCCTTGGCGGGCGTGCGGTTGTACACCGTCACGGTGTGGCCCGCGCGGGCCAGGTGGCCGGCCATGGGCAGACCCATGACGCCCAGGCCGAGAAAAGCGACTTTCTGGGCTACGACCGCGTCGTAGCTCTTGGTACCGATCGTTGCCATGCAGGAAACTCCGCTCTATGTGAGTAAGGTCTGTCCGAGGACACTAACCTTAACGCAATCAAAAGCCGGCGGCGAGTCCATCGCGTCGGCTATCGCTGGCGCTGACATAGCCATCAACGGCAGGATCCCCCAGCCGCCAGATGAACTGACCGGATCCGAAGTCCATGTAAGGGTCGTCTACGCTTTCCAGCACGTGGCCACGCGCGCGCAGGCCTTGGGCCACCGCGGGCAACAGAGTGGCTTCGGCGTCGATGGTCAGCCCGTGGTTCCACTTCCAGCGCGGTGCGTCGCAGGCGGCTTGCGGCTGCTGGCCGTAGTCCAGCATGCGCACCAGCGTCTGCACCTGCCCCTGCGGCTGCATGTTGCCGCCCATGACGCCAAAGCTCATTACCGGCGCGCCGTCCCGCATCAGAAACGCCGGAATGATGGTGTGAAAAGGGCGCTTGCCGCCGGCCACCACATTCGGGTGCTCTGGGCGGGTGCTGAAGCAGTGCCCGCGATTTTGCAGGCTGACGCCGGTGCCCGGCACCACCACTCCCGAACCGAAGCCCATGTAGTTCGATTGAATGAAGCTGACCATCATGCCGCTCTTGTCGGCGGTGGTCAGGTACACCGTGCCGCCTTGCGGTGCATGGCCGGACAGGAAGTCCTGGGCCGCGTTTCGATTGATCAGGCGTGCGCGTTCAGCCAGGTAATCGGGCCGCAGCATTTGCTCGGGCGTCATGCGCATGTGGCGGGAGTCGGCGACATGGGCATAAACGTCGGCGAACGCCAGCTTCATGGCTTCGATCAGCAGATGCTGGGTGTCGGGATGATCGACAGGGCGCGCGGCCAGGTCGAAATTCTGCAAGATACCCAGCGCGATCAGGGCCGCGATGCCTTGGCCGTTGGGGGGAATCTGGTGCAGTGTATGGCCACGGTACGGCTGGCTGATGGGCGCTACCCATTCGGGCGAATAATCGCGCAGGTCCGCCAAGGTCAGCGCCGCGTCGTGCGCCTGCGCGTGTGCCACCAGCTTGTGCGCGGTTTCGCCTTCGTAGAAATCGCGCCCGCCTGTTGCGGCAATGCGCTTGAGGGTAGCGGCGGCGCCCGCCAACACGAAATGTTCGCCCACGTGGGGAACCCGGCCGCGCGGCAGGAAATGGTCGGCAAAGCCCGGTTGGGGCTGTAGCAGGTCAGCTTGCGCCGCCCATTTTTCATGCACGACGGGAGACACGGCGTAACCGCGTTCGGCGTATTCGATGGCGGGGCCCAACACCTCGGCAAACGGCAGCTTGCCCAACTTTTCATGCAAGGCGGCCCAGCCGGCCACGCATCCGGGCACGGTGACGCTGTCCCAGCCGCGCATGGGAATCGCCCCTTGATGCTTGCGCCGAAAATAATCCACATTCCAGGCGCTGGGGGCGGGGCCGGAGGCATTCAGGCCATGAAGCTTGGCGCCGTCCCAGATGACGGCGAAGCAGTCGGAACCCAGGCCGTTGCTGACCGGTTCGGTCAGGGTGAGGGTCGCGGCGGTGGCGATGGCCGCGTCAACGGCATTGCCGCCCTGGGCCAGGATGCGCAAGCCCGCCTGCGCCGCCAGTGGCTGCGACGTGGCGACGACGTTGCGGGCGAAAACGGGAATGCGGGTGGTGGGGTAGGGGTTGTTCCAGTCGAAATTCATGCCGAATCATCGCGTGGGGTAAACCCGTACTTTACCGTAGCGGCTTCCCGAACCCGGCGGGGCGTAGTCCTGCGTAGCCTTTGGCAGCTTTCGCCAGGTCAGCCCAATAAAAAAACCCCTGGGACAAGCCCAGGGGTTTGGATAGCGCCGACACCGCCGCGCAAGGCGGCGGGTTCGCGTCTTACTCTTCTTCGACGAAGGTCTCTTCGCGCTTCTTGCGGATGGCGGGCAGGGCCACCAGGATCACCAGGAAGGCAGCCACGGCCAGCAACGATGCCGACAGCGGACGCGTCACGAAGGTGCTGAAATCGCCACGCGACAGCAGCAATGCACGGCGGAAGTTCTCTTCCATCATGGGACCCAGAACCAGGCCCAGCAGCAGCGGTGCGCCTTCGCACTTGAGCTTCGACCACACGTAGCCGATGACACCGAAGATGGCCGTTGTGAAGATGTCGAACGAGTTGTAGTTCAACGAATACACACCGATCGTGCAGAACACCAGAATTGCCGGGAACAGGATGCGGTAGGGCACCTTCAGCAGCTTGACCCACAGGCCGATCAGCGGCAGGTTCAGCACCACCAGCATCAGGTTGCCGATCCACATCGAGGCGATCAGGCCCCAGAACAGCTCCGGGTGGCTCGTCATGACTTGCGGGCCGGGCTGGATGTTGTGAATCGTCATTGCGCCGACCATCAGCGCCATCACGGCATTACCCGGGATACCCAGCGTCAGCAGCGGGATGAACGAGGTTTGTGCCGCGGCGTTGTTCGCCGATTCCGGGCCCGCCAGGCCGGCCGGGTGGCCCTTGCCGAAGCGTTCCGGATTCTTCGAGATCTTCTTTTCCAGGGTGTAGGAAGCGAAGGACGACAGCACGGCGCCACCGCCAGGCAAGATACCCAGGGCCGAACCCAGGGCCGTTCCGCGCAGCACGGCGGGAGCGGCTTCCTTGAATTCCTGCTTGTTCGGGTACAGCGAGCCGATCTTGTCGGTGATGTCGACGCGGTTTTCCTTCTGCTCCAGGTTGGTCATGATTTCGGCAAAGCCGAACACACCCATGGCCACGATGGCGAAGTCGATACCGTCTTGCAGTTCGGGGATGCCGAAGTCGAAGCGGGCAACGCCCGAGTTGACGTCGGTGCCGACCATGCCCAACAGCAGGCCCAGGATGATCATCGAGATCGCCTTGGGCAGCGAGCCCGAAGCCAGCACCACGGCGCCGACCAGACCCAGGCACATCAGCGAGAAGTACTCGGCGGGGCCGAACTTGAAGGCCACTTCAGCCAGCGGAGGCGCGAACGCGGCCAACAGCAGCGTGGCCACACAACCGGCAAAGAACGAGCCCAGTGCAGCGATAGCCAAGGCGGCACCGGCACGGCCGTTACGGGCCATCTGGTGGCCGTCCAGCACGGTCACCACCGCGGACGTTTCCCCTGGCAGCGCCACAAGAATTGCCGTGGTCGAGCCGCCGTATTGCGCGCCGTAATAGATGCCTGCAAGCATGATCAGGCCGGCAATCGGGGGCAACACATACGTGATCGGAAGCAGCATCGCGATGGTCGGGACCGGGCCAATACCCGGCAACACGCCAATCAGCGTGCCCAGAATGCAGCCCAGCAGTGCATAGGCCAGGTTCTCGGGCGTGAACGCCACCGAGAAGCCCAACATCAGGTTGTCAAACAATTCCATGACCGGTTGCTCCTTAGTTCATGCCCAGAAAGGACGGCCACAGCGGGAAGATCAGCCCCAGCCCCTTGACGAATGCCAGATACGAGAACACCACCAGGAAGATCGCGTTGGCGACGGCGACCTTCAAGCTGAACTCATGGCTGGCCAGGCTGCTTACGACAACCAGGATGAATACCGAAAGGTAGATGCCCAGCGGCTTCAGGATGAAGCCGTACAAGACGACCGAACCCACGACGAGAAAAACGATGCGCCAGTCGAACTTGTCGATGTGCGTTTCGTGCGCTTTCTTGGAAAGCGAGCCAAGCAGCACGATGGCGCCCAGCAAAGCCAGAACAATGCCTAGCCAGAAAGGAAAGTACCCTGGGCCCATTCGGGCAGCAGTACCCATTTGGTAGCTGCTGGCCTGCCAGGCGAATCCCAGTCCAAGGGCGATGAACATCACCCCAGACCAGAAGTCCTGTCGATTGCGTAGCTGCATGATTGGTTGGCTCCTGTTTACAGCATGTAGATAAAAAAGTTTGTAGCCGGAGGGGACTCGCCGAAAGGCGAGTGACAGGCACAAAAAAGGCACTTCAGGGTGCCATTAGTTATTCTGAAAGCGACGGCGTGGTTTCTTGAAAGGGCGAATGGTAATGGACGCCTGCCACGCTGCAAACCCTGTAAGGTCCGTGAAAGGCTGGGGTTTTCCCTAGAATTCGGGTACTCCCGACCCCGAGATGTAACGGCGCGGGAAGATTGAGGGCTTTTTGAAAGCTAAGTGAAAGTTTATAGAAAGAAATGCGAAAGCCGGATCGGCCGGATGCGGGGATTTTGGAGGAGGGACTTTTCTTCTTGGGCCGGAATCGGTTAGCCTCGCGCCGCCGACATCACAACCGTAATTCCTACCGAATATTGCCGGGTTTCTCACCTTGCGTGAAGAGGCCCGGTCTACCTCAGGATGGTTTACGATAGCGCCCATGCTGCAAGATCTAGACCAACTCGCCGCCCGAATCGGGCAACTGGTGCAACGCACCCGCCAACTCCACGCAGAGCGTGATGCGTTGCGCCTACGCTTGAACGACTTCGAAGCTGAACAGCGTGTGCTGAAGCAGCGCGCCGCCGAGCGCGAGGCTGACATCGTCACGTTGAAAACCAAGCTTCAGGATCACGACGGCGCCGTCACCGCAATGCTCGAGCAAGCCCAGCAGGCGGAAGTTGCCCTGCGCGAGCAGCTTGCCCGCGAATCCGCCGAACGCCAAGCGCTTGAGTCGCGCTTTGCCGCCCGCGAATCCGAACTGCAAGGCACCTTGCAATCTCGCGACAACGAACTACAGCGCTTGCGCGTGGCCGCCGCTTCGGCCCGCGAGCGCATTGACGCCGTGCTGGCCCGCCTGCCGGGCGCACCGTCTGGAGAGCAACACTGATGGAACGCGTAGACGTAACCATATTAGGACGCGACTATTCACTGGCTTGCTCTGCTGAAGAGAAGCCCACGTTGATGGCCGCCGTGCGTCATGTCGACCAGTTGATGCTGCGCATCCAGGGAACCGGCAAGATTTCCAGCAACGAACGCATTGCCGTCATGGCCGCTTTGCAAGTCGCCGGCGAGCTGCTTGCGATGAAAGCGCCCGATGGTCCGCTAGGGGGTTTGGCGGTTGGCGACTTCAAGCGTAGAATTGAGGACATGAACGCAGTACTCGATGACGCCTTGTCGGGTCAGGAAAAACTGCTCTAACGTTCATAAAGCGGTATTCAAGAATTTTCAGTTTGTCCCTGCCGTGTCCGTGACTAGGCCATACATTCTCTGAACCTATGTCTTTTGGCATATTGGTTGCGGGAGTGCAGAGCTGGAGTGATTGTCTCTCGTAGACGAACCCGACGCTCTTCGGAACGCGACCACCTTGAACCTCAGGGTTCGAGATGCCGGCCTTGACGGCACAGGCGGGGCATCTATCCCAGCGGGCCTGCCAACAGCGCAGGTCCGCGTCGGGTGCCAAAAATCCCCCAAGTTCTTCCCCTCTGTCCTCTTTCCTAGGACCCGTCCATGTTCAAACACCCTGTTTTTTCGCTGACGAAACTCGGCGCAGCGTGCGCAGCCGTGGCCGCCATCGCCGCCGTGCAACCGGCATACGCACAAGCGCAAGGTGCCGTGGCGCCCGCAGCAGCGGAATCGTCCACGAATCGTTCTCCCGAAATGACGCTGCAAGCTGCAGCCTCATCCGAGGTCAAGCAGGACACCGTTCGCATTTCTTTGACTGCTGAAGTCGATGCCCCCGATCAGCCTGCGGCGGGCAAGAAGCTGACGGCCATCCTGGATGACGTCGTCAAGCGCGCGCGTGACACCAAGGGCGTTGACGTCCGCACGGGCGGTTTCAACGTGTGGCCGAACACGAACAGCAAGGGCAAGATCAGTTCTTGGCGAGGCCAGGGCGAAGTGGTGCTGGAGTCCAAGGACTTCGATGCGGCGGCCGCGTTGGCGTCCAAGCTATCGGATAAGACCGCCATCTCGAACATCGCGTTTTCGCTGTCGCGTGAAGCGCGCGAGGCCGAAGAACGCAAGCTGCTGAAAGAAGCGGCGCAGGCGTTCAAGGATCGTGCCCTGGCCGCGGCAAACGCGTTCGGCTTTTCTGGCTATCGCCTGTCCAAGCTCGAGCTTGGTGGTTCGGGTGGCCCGGTACCGATGCCGCGCATGCTGGGCGCGGCCGCCATGGCTAAAGACGCTTCCGGCGGCTTCAGCCCGGACGTCCCGCTGGAAGCGGGAGACGTCACGGTCAGCGTCGCTGTTAACGGGACGATCGTTTTGCAGTAAGGGTGAACATGATGGCGCCCAAGGCGACCATCGGCACGGACAGCCACTGTCCCATGCTTAAGCCCCCCGCGAGCAGGCCAAGAAAGTTGTCCGGCTCGCGGGTGAATTCCACCAGGAAGCGGAACGTTCCGTAGCCCATCAGGAACAGCCCGCTAACCTGCCCCAGCGGGCGCGGCTTGCTGGAAAACCACCACAGCAATGCAAACAGCACGATGCCTTCCAAGCCCAGCTCATACAATTGGGACGGATGGCGCGCCAGCCCGTCGCCGCTGTCCGGGAACACCATGGCCCACGGCACATCGGTCGGACGACCCCAAAGCTCGCCATTGATGAAGTTGCCCAGTCGGCCAAAACCCAGACCCAGCGGGATCAGCGGCGCGATGAAATCACTGATGGCGAAAAACGGCAGCTTCTTCTTGCGGGCGAACAGCAGCATGACGACGATCACGCCTATCAGCCCGCCGTGAAACGACATGCCTCCCTGCCATAGATAGGCGACTTCCAGCGGATGCGCCAAGTAGTACGCAGGCTTGTAGAACAGCACATAGCCAAGCCGGCCACCCAGCACCACGCCCAGCACGCTGTAAAAAATCAGGTCTTCAAGGTCGCGCATGTTCAGCGACGTGGTGTGGCCGCTTGTGATGCGCCGACGCCCAAGCACATACACCAGGGCGAAACCCGCCAGATACATCAGCCCGTACCAATGAATGGCCAGCGGCCCGATCTGCAGGGCTACGGGATCGAATTTTGGATATTGCAGCATGTTCTGCCCGACACAATAAAGTTGAATGATAATAACCGGCGAGCACTGAAGATTCGCATGCGTGCAAGCGAGCCAGCTCCCTGGGTGCGTTCGCCATGTCCGCGCCCCGACGGCCGACAGGAGAGACAGACCATGCCGAACAATGAACGTTCCCGCCACATCACCCATGGCGTCGCGCGCGCGCCCAACCGCGCCATGTACTACGCGCTTGGCTACAAGGAAGCCGACTTCGACAACCCCATGATCGGCGTGGCTAACGGCCATTCCACGATCACGCCGTGCAACAGCGGCCTGCAAAGGTTGGCGGACGCGGCCATCGATGCCATCCGCGCATCCAGCGCGAATCCCCAGGTGTTCGGCACGCCCACCATATCCGATGGCATGTCGATGGGTACCGAGGGCATGAAGTATTCACTGGTGTCGCGCGAGGTTATCGCTGACTGCATCGAGACCGCTGCGCAAGGCCAGTGGATGGATGGCGTGGTGGTCATCGGCGGCTGCGACAAGAACATGCCGGGCGGCATGATCGCCCTGGCGCGCACGAACGTGCCCGGCATCTACGTCTATGGCGGCACCATCAAGCCCGGCCATTACAAAGGCAACGACCTGACCATCGTGTCCGTGTTTGAGGCAGTGGGCGAATACACCATGGGGCGCATGCCCGAAGCCGACTTCAAGCAAATCGAAAAATGCGCGATACCTGGCTCGGGTTCCTGTGGCGGCATGTACACCGCCAACACCATGAGCTCGGCCTTCGAAGCCATGGGCATGAGCCTGCCGTATTCCAGCACGATGGCCAACGAGGACGACGAGAAAGTCGTGTCGGCCGCCGAGTCGGCGCGTGTCCTGGTCGATGCGGTGCGGCGCAATCTTCGACCGCGCGACATCATTACGCGCGAGTCCATTGAAAATGCCGTGTCCGTCATCATGGCCACTGGCGGCTCGACCAATGCCGTGCTGCACTTCCTGGCTATTGCTCATGCCGCCGAGGTGCCGTGGACCATCGACGACTTTGAACGGATCCGCAAGCGTGTTCCCGTTCTGTGCGACTTGAAGCCGTCGGGCAAATACGTCGCCACCGATCTGCATCGTGCGGGCGGCATTCCGCAGGTCATGAAGCTGCTGCTTAATGCCGGCCTCTTGCATGGCGACTGCATCACCATCACGGGCAAGACTATCGCAGAGACGCTGGCGGATGTACCCGATACGCCACGCGCGGATCAGGACGTCATCATGCCGCTGGACCGCGCGCTGTATCCGCAAGGGCATCTGGCGATTCTCAAGGGCAATTTGTCGCCGGAAGGCTGTGTGGCCAAGATCACGGGGCTGAAAAATCCCGTCATGACCGGCCCGGCACGCGTCTTCGATTCCGAGGATGACGCGATGACGGCCATCATGGCGCGGCAGATCAAGGATGGTGACGTCGTTGTCATCCGCTATGAAGGTCCCAAGGGTGGGCCGGGCATGCGCGAAATGTTGGCGCCTACGTCTGCGCTGGTGGGGCAGGGCCTGGGCGAAACGGTCGGGCTCATCACCGATGGCCGTTTTTCCGGCGGCACGTGGGGCATGGTGGTCGGCCACGTCGCGCCTGAAGCCTTCGTTGGCGGCCCGATCGCCCTGATCCAGGAAGGCGATTCGGTTACCATCGATGCCCACAAACTGCTGCTGCAGTTGAACATCAGCGACGAAGACCTGGCGGCTCGTCGCCAGGCCTGGGTCCAGCCCAAGCCGCGTTATACACGCGGTGTGCTTGCCAAATTCGGCAAGCTCGCCAGCACCGCGAGCCGTGGGGCAGTTACCGATGCATTTGAAGATTAGTCTGTGGGTGGCCGCCGCCTGCGTGTTGAGCGCGGGCGCGGTCCGGGCACAAACCACCGGCCTGGATTTGGCCAAAAGCAAGGCCTGTATGGCCTGCCATCAAGTAGAAGCCAAGCGCGTGGGGCCTCCGCTGAAGAGCGTGGCGGAACGTTATGCCGGGCAGGGCGACGCCATGGTGGATTACCTGGCCGGCAAGATTCGCGGTGGCGGTCGTGGCGCGTGGGGCGCGGTTCCCATGCCTGCCCAAACGCATGTCAGCCAGGAAGACGCCCGCCTGCTGGCCGAATGGATATTGTCGCTGGCGCCCGCCAAGCAGTAGTCTTAATCTTTACGTCCCGCGCACGATGCGCGGGGGCGCGGCCCACGAACGGGTCGCCTATAAGAGAGGAATCGTCATGGCAGAACAACCTTCCCCCGGCAACGAGGTCGCCGTCCTTGGCGGCGGCTGCTTCTGGTGCGTCGAAGCGGTCTTCGCCGATCTGCGTGGAGTCAAAAGCGTCTTGCCCGGCTACAGCGGCGGGCACGTCGACAACCCCAGCTATGAGCAAGTGTGCGGCAAAGAGACCGGGCATATCGAAGTGGCCCGAATCGAATTCGACCCGTCGGAGTTGTCGTTCAGCGATTTGCTGCGTGTGTTTTTCGCTACCCACGATCCCACCACGCCGGGGCGCCAGGGCAATGACATTGGCCCGCAGTACGAGTCGGCCATCTTCTGGCAGAACGAGTCGCAGCGCGAGCAGGCCGAGGCGGTCATCGCCGAGGTCGAGGCGCAGCAGGTGTATGACGCGCCCATTGTCACCAAGCTGTTGCCGCCGGCCCGGTTCTGGCAAGCCGAGGACTACCACAGCAATTACTTTGCTTTGCATCCCGAACAAGGCTATTGCCAATTCGTGATCGCGCCCAAGGTCGCGAAGTTCCGCAAGCAATTCCAGGATCGCCTGAAGCGCTGAGCCCATCTTCGCCGGTGCCCGCGCGTGTGCCGCGGGCAAAAAAAACCTCACCATTTGGTGAGGTTTCAAGGCCGGCGCCGCTGCATGAGCACCGCGCGCCGGCAGGGGAAGCGATTACTCGACGTTCTTCACAACGCCGCGGCGCATCTGGTCCAGCTCGATCGATTCGAACAAGGCCTTGAAATTGCCTTCGCCGAATCCGTCGTTGCCCTTGCGCTGAATGATCTCAAAGAAGATCGGCCCGATCTGGTTTTCCGTGAAGATCTGCAGCAGCAGGCCACCACCCGGCGCGCCGTCCAACAAGATGCGGTTTTTCTGCAAACGGGCAACGTCTTCGCCGTGGTTGGGCAGGCGGCGGTCCAGCAGCTCGTAGTACGTTTCCGGCGTATCCAGAAACACGACGCCCGACTCGCGCAGCGCCTCAATGGTGCTGTAGATGTCATCCGTGGCCATCGCGATATGCTGGATGCCTTCGCCGCGGTACAGGTCCAGATACTCCTGGATCTGTCCTTTCTCTTCCGTGCCTTCTTCGTTGATCGGAATGCGGATGTTGCCGCAAGGTGAAGTCATGGCCTTCGACTTCACGCCCGTCACCTTGCCTTCGATATCGAAGTAGCGCACTTCGCGGAAATTGAACAGCCGCTCGTAGAACTCCGACCACTCGGCCATGCGGCCCTTGTGCACGTTGTGCGTCAGGTGATCCACCAGCGTCAGGCCCGCGCCGCGATGGTTCAGGTCGGCCTGCGCATTGTCCGGGTCCACGGGCACGAAGTCCACGTCATAGATGCTGATGTCGCCAATACCGCCGTGGCCTTCCTTGCCGGTCCAGCGGTCAACCAGGTAAATCAGCGAATCGCCGATGCCCTTGATGGCGGGAATGTTCAATTCCATCGGACCACTGTGCGAGTCGAAGCCCCACGCACCCAGTTCCAAGGCGCGCTTGTATGCCGCATTGGCGTCTTGCACGCGAAAACCGATCGCACAGATCGACGGACCGTGCAGTCGCGCGAAGCGTTGTGCAAAGGAATCCGGCTCGGCGTTGATCAGGAAGTTGACGCCGCCCTGGCGATACAGCGTGACATCCTTGTGGCGGTGCTTGGCGATGGCTTTGAAGCCGAGCAGTTCGAACACCTTGCGCAACGCGGCGGGGTCCGGCGCGGCGTACTCAATGAACTCGAACCCGGCGGTGCCCATTGGGTTGTCCCACGGTTGGAATGCGCTGCTCATGTGTCTGCTCCCTTGCATCATTTTTCAGGACGACTTGTTCTTCAAGTCTAGAAGGAGATTGTAGGTAGGATCGACGGGCAGACAATTGCAAAGATGGCTTCGAAGCCCCGGTCTTCGGCAATAATATTGCTGCAATGAAAAACTTCGGGGCAATAAATGTCTGATATCGAGCTTGATAGGACAGATCTCAGGATCCTGGCCGAACTGCAGCGCGACGGTCGCTTAAGCAACCAGGAACTGGCTGACCGCGTTTCCTTATCCCCCAGCCCATGCTTGAGACGGGTCCGACGGCTGGAAGAAAAGGGCTTCATCAAAAAGTACGTCGCCCTGATCGATGCCGAGAAGGTCGGACTGGGGCTGTTGGCATACGTGAACATACGCTTGAACAAGCACAGCGGTTCCAGTCACGCACCAATGAGCGACTTCGCACGGGACGTACAGCTGTGGCCAGAGGTAGTCGAGTGCTATGCGATGTCTGGCGATATGGACTACCTTCTCCGGATACAGGTAGCCGACCTGGCGCATTTTTCACGGTTCGCAATGGACACGCTGATGCGCCACCCGGCAGTCATCGACATGCGTTCCTTCTTTGCGCTTCAGCAAATCAAGGAAACGACGGAGCTGCGTCTGTAGGCGCGTCTTTGATGTCTCTCTATATATAGACGCCTTCTATATAGAGGCTTCGTCTGTAGACATAGAGGGGCGCTCCCCGTGGGCCTGCACTAGGTGCCCTCCGTACGGTTCCGAAGATATGGCTCCGGACGGCCGCAAAGAGGGTGCGTCCCTTTAAAAGTTCATTTTTCTGCAAAACGGGTGTCAACTTGGCCGGAACGCCAAAAATTCCGTGCTATAGTCTCGCTCCTTCGCAGTTCAGACATTTTTGAACCGCGAAGCCAAGCAGTAGCAGTACGACGGGCTCCGGCCTGCCGCCAAGCAGCCAGCGATGGCAGTCAGGTGGGATTGCAAGGAAGGGTGCAAATCAGGCAAAAGCCAGTTGCACAATCTGCAAAAATCGTGCTATAGTCTTGGGCTTGGCTGGTGATGACGAGTAAGGGTTTACCCGGAACGAAATCGCAAGCCACCTGAGTAGTAACCGACCTCTGGTTTCCAGAGTCGCCCTAGCGAAAGCCGGTGGCGGGGTTGCAAGATAGGATGCAAATTAGGCAAGAGCCGGTTGCATAATCTGCAAAAGTCGTGTTATAGTTTCAGGCTTGGCAGTTGCCGAAAACTTAGGGTTTACCCGGATGGGTGGTTCTGATGTTTCGATAGCTGCTAAAGAGAGCAGACCTGAAGAGGTCGCAGGCAAGAAGGCGGTGGCGCGAAAGCGAACGAAGCTGACTTGACAAGCGATAAAAACTTCTTCATAATCTCGCCTCTCTGCTGCTGAAAACAGCAAGCGACGCAAGGCAAAAGCCGCGCAGCGCTGGCAGGATCAGCAGGTAGCAGTAAGCAGTTTGTAGTACCGAATTTGCAGTGCCGCTCTTTAACAATTAAACAACCGATAAGTGTGGGCGCTTGATGCGATGCACTGTGATTTAAGTCTGGGGTTAAACCTTGGCTTGTTTCACAAGCACAATGAAATCAAGTGCTCACTAGAAGTGAAGTACCTTAGACGTCAAGTTTAAGAACATACCTCACTTCCTTTGAGTAGCGACGTATGACCTGGTTCGGATTTATTCGGACCAAGAAT